>NZ_CAXREX010000272.1:0-3263 GCF_964229645.1 Nioella sp.
CTCTGGTGGTGCTGCTGTCGTTTTGGATTGCGGGACGCGTTGCCGTGGCAGGGCTTACGGGGCAGGGGCCATTCGTGGTGGCGCTGATCGATCAGCTTTTCCTTCTGGCGGTGACCGTGATGATCGCGCGGGAAATCGTCGCCGGCCGGAACTGGCGCAACCTCAAGGTGCTGGTCCCCGTGACGATGCTCTGGCTGGCCAACATCCTGTTCCACGCCGAGGCCGCGATGCTGGGAACGGCGGATCATGGTCGCCGGCTCGGGATCGCACTGCTGATCTTCCTCGTCATGTTGATCGGGGGACGCATCGTGCCGAGCTTTACCCGCAACTGGCTTGTTCAGCGTGGTGAGACCCGGTTGCCGGTGGGTTTCTCCCGCTTCGATGCGCTGTGCCTGGCGGCTGGCGCTGCAGGGCTGATCGCCTGGGTGGTCGCCCCCTACACCATGATCTGTGCCGTATTCGGGACGACAGCCGCCGTGCTGCATCTCGTGCGGGTCGCACGCTGGCGGGGCGCAGGCACGTGGCGCTCGCCGCTCCTGCTGATGTTGCACGTTGCCTACCTGATGGTGCCGCTGGGATTTGCCGTCGTTGCCTTAGCCGCACTTGGCCTCGTCGCGCCGGCAAGCGGGGCGCATGTGCTGGGCATCGGTGCGGTCGGCGGCATGACCGTGGCAGTGATGATGCGCGCGACGATGGGGCATACCGGTCGGCCACTGGAGGCTGGCAGGGTCCTGTCGGGGGCCTTCGTTCTAATGATCGCGGCAGCTGCGGCGCGTGTGGCCGGCCCGGCACCGGTCGTCGCGGGATTGGACGGCATCGACCTCTCCGCTTTTCTATGGACCTGCGCCTTCGCACTCCTTGTGGCGCGTATCGGCCCCTGGCTTCTCCGCCCGAAGGCGGGCCGCAAGGCGCCCCGGGCTGCAGCTAGGGTTACGCTTCATAACCAGTAGATGACGGGCGTGGCGCGCGCGATTGCTGAGAGAAAGACCTTTGGGGAGCGGTCATAGCGGGTCGCCACCCGCCGCAAGTCCTTGAGCCTGCCAAACATGATCTTGATTTCTTCTGAACAAGGTATTGCGAAGCAATGTCCCGAGAGGGATTTTGACTGGGGTAAGCGTTGCTTCCGGCGCGGGACGCAGGCGCGTATCCCGTCGTCTTTCAACGCGTCTCGGGACCAGTCGGTGAAATGGCCACGAACCCCGAATTCAGGCTGATCGAACCGCGGTGGGCGCGGATTTCCAAGATGTCGAGTTCAACGTCGCTGGGCCGCTGAGTAGCTCGCCAGACGCAGGACTCTGCGCCCCAGTTCGGTTCGCAGGGTTTGATCGTGGCCGGGAATGCGCACAAGGCGAAAGGATTTCCTTTGCCCTGCGGATTGCCCCTTCGCACGGTCGCACGAGGGGTTGTAAGACAGCGGCATGGAAACCTGGCGCTTCGAAACGGTTGAACGGGATGGCGACACGGTGGGCGACGTCGCCTACCGCCGCATCCGCTCCCACATCATTCACGGCAAGCTAATGCCCGGCGAGAAGCTGAAACTCGACCGGATGAAGGAGATCTACGGTGCCTCGGTGACGACGCTGCGCGAGATACTAAACCGGCTGGCGGTTGAGGAGCTGGTGACCGCCGAAGGCCAGCGTGGATTCAGGGTGAGCGCGGTCAGCGCCGGAGAGCTGCGGGAACTGGCGGTCTTGCGCGGTTTGCTGGAAAGCCATGCGCTGCGCGCCGCCATCGCGCAGGGGGATATCGAGTGGGAGGCCTCGGTCGTTGCCGCGCACTACAAGCTGTCCGTGGCCGAGCGCGCCCTAATCGCGGGCGACCCCGCGGTGGTGGATCGCTGGGTGGCCTGTGACTGGGGCTTTCATAACGCGACCATCGCCGCCTGCGATCAACCGATCTTGCTGCGCAGCTATGCTTCTATATTTGACCGCTTCGCCCGCTATCATCAGCTGGCTCTAGACTTTCGGGGGCAGGGCGTGGTCGAGGATCACGTCCGTCTGCGCGATCTGGTGATCGGGCGCGATGCCGATGCGGCGGTTGCACTGCTGACTCGCCACATCGATAGCGGCGTGGCGCACTTGCTGGCCTCCGGGCGTTTTACATGACTGTCCGATTTCTGCATCGCCCGGTCATGCTGGATGTCCGCGGGCGGTGAAGCTCGCCTTGCCTGAGACTGCCCAGTTGTGCCGGGCATCGCCATGACAAACTAACCACTGGAGGCTTGCCAGCCTTCCTGCGTCGATCCGCGCATTCCTCGCCGCACCTTATCGCGGAGGAAAGCGCGACCCGGACCCTTGTCACCGCCGTTCGTTGCTGGCGGCTGGGTGTCCAGGCGGATGCCTTGATAATCAGCCCAAGGCAGCAACCCACCTTCGCCCGGCTTTATCCGCGCGACGAGGTACAAAGGTGATCTTGTCAGCCACAAACGAAACACCCTGCGCGCTCCGGTGGGGCAGGTGTGCGGGCCTTCGGTTTGCCGGTTCTTTTGCAGCCCTTCACCCTGATCCGGATAATTGACATACAGTATGGCAGATGCTTCAAGTCCAACAAAGGAGCACGCACAGATGGATGAGGCAGAAGAGTTCGACCTTGTGGTGATCGGGGCGGGTGCCGCGGGTCTTGCCGCCAGCGCGACAGCTGCGCTTGCCGGGTTGCGGATCGTGCTGCTGGAAGCTTCCGACCGGGTCGGGGGCACATGTGCGATCTCTGCCGGCTGTGCCTGGTTGCCCAACACGATGCTATCCAGAGAGGACGATCCGGACGCCGCAAGACGGTACCTCGATCACGTGGTGGGCAACGAGTCGCGTGCCGAGATGCGAGAGGCCTTTCTCGCGCGCGCGCCCGAGATGGTCGCGGAGCTGCAGAATGCAGGCGCGATCGATCTCGCACCCTTTGCGCACCATCCTGACTACCATACGGATCTCCCCGGCGCCGTGACCCGGGGCAGGGCGCTTGGGGCGCAGCCCTTCGACGGGCGCAAACTTGGATCCGCCTTCGGGTTGGTGAAGCCGCCCTTGCCGGAGTTCACTATCATGGGCGGAATGATGGTCGACCGGACCGACATCGGGCACCTGCTGCGCGCCACGCGGAGTTTGGCCAGTTTCCGCCACGCGGCGGGGCTGATGCTTCGCCACGGGCGAGACCGGCTGACCGGGCCGCGCGGGCGGCGTCTTGTCATGGGCAACGCGCTGGTCGGGCGCCTGCTTGCCTTTCTCATCGACCGCGGGGTCGAGATCCGCACCGGATGCCGCGTCGACCGCATT
>NZ_CAXREX010000273.1:0-5180 GCF_964229645.1 Nioella sp.
GAAACCAAGCACCCGAACCTGACATTTACCTGTCACGCCCCCGAGAGGTCCGCCCGAGCCGATGCGATTCCTGCTGGTCGAAGACAATGCCCAACTCGCGGCTGACATCCTGGACCGCCTGGCGCTGGCTGGGCATGTGGTGGATCATGCAGGTGATCTGGGCACCGCGCAGGATTTCATGTCGACCACCGATTACGATTTGATTTTGCTGGACATTATGCTTCCAGATGGCGACGGGCGTGACTTCCTGAATGCCCAGCGCGCGCGCGGCACCGACACGCCCGTGATCGTGCTGACCGCGCGATCCGAGGTGTCTGACCGGGTGGGCGCGCTGGATATGGGGGCCGATGACTACATCCCCAAACCCTTCGATTTTGCCGAGCTGGAGGCACGCTGCCGGGCCGTTCTGCGCCGCCGAACCGGCACCGCGACCAATGTGAAGCGATTCGGCGATGCAGAGTTCGACCCGCTGGCCGGCACGCTGCGCAACGGCGACAAGGTGGTTTCCCTGCGCAACCGGGAGCTGCGCCTGCTGGAGGTCTTTTTCGCCGCGCCCGGGCAGATCATTCCCAAGCCCAAGCTGGTGGACCGGCTCTTTTCCTATGACGAGGAGGTGTCCGAGAACGCCATCGAGGTCTATGTCGGGCGCCTGCGCAGGCACCTGGAGGGCAGCCAGGTGTCGATCGTGACGGTGCGGGGGCTCGGATACCGGCTGGCGGTGCCGTGATGCGGCTGTTCCGGGGACCCAGGTCGATCCGGCGGCGGCTGACGCTTCAGCTGCTGACAGGCGCGGCCGTCATGACGGTCATCCTCTTCTTCATCGTCTACACCTTCGCCCGCGATATCGGGGCGGAATCGCAGGACCGGATTCTCGCGGCCTCGGCAGCCTCGATTCTCGATGCCACCTCCGTTCAGTCGGGCGAAGTGCGCGTCGATATCCCCTATTCCGCCTTCACCATGCTGGACAATGCAAATGATGACCGGGTCTTCTACCGCATCACCCAGGATGGCGAGGGCCTGACCGGGTATGACGACCTGCCCGCCGCGCGACAGGGCGGCACGGGGGCCGCCTTCGACACCGTGTCCTTCCGGGGCGAGGAATTGCGGGTCGCCACCGCCAGCCGCCGCCTGTCCGTCGGCGGGCAGCCCGTGCGCATCGCGGTCACCGTGGGGCAGACGCGGGACGCCCAGGCCGATGTTCTGGCCCGCATCCTGCGCATGACGACGATCCTGGGTCTCAGCTTCTTCGCGGCCTCTGCCCTTCTGGCCGTTCTGGCGGGCCAGAGCGCCGCCAATTCGCTCAGCCGCCTCGCGGGGTCGGTCTCTCGCCGGGGGCCGCAGGACCTGCGCCCGGTGGTGGCCGAGGTGCCCCGTGAAATGCGGCCGCTGGTGGCCTCGCTCAACAGCCTGATCGCGCGGCTGTCGGGGGCGCTCAACCGCACCGAGGATTTCATCGCCGAAGCCGCGCATCGCGTGCGCACGCCGCTGGCCACTGTCCGCGCCCATGCCGAGAACACGCTGCGCCGGGTCGACAAGGAGGAAAACCGCGCCGCGCTGCGCGAGATGATCCGCGCCATCGACGAAAGCAGCCGCGCGGCGGGACAGTTGCTGGATCACGCGATGGTGTCGCTGCGGGCCGACCAGCTGGAGCTGTCGCCCGTCGATCTGGGGGCGCTGGTGGCGGACCTCGTGGACCGGCTGCGCCCCGTGGCGGAACTGAAGGACATGGACCTGCGCTTCCGGGCGCAGGAAGGGCTGGAGGTGATGGGCGACGCGATCCTGATCCAGAACGCGGTGCGCAACATCCTCGACAACGCGCTGAAATATGCCCCCTCGGAAAGCCCCATCGACGTGACACTGGACGAGGCGGATGGAAAGGCCGTGCTGACCATCCGAGACCAGGGCATCGGCTTTCCCGACGAGGGCGCGGAGAAGCTGACCGGGCGCTTCGCGCGCGGGCAGAACGTCTCGGGCGTGATCGGCTCGGGCCTTGGGCTGACCATCGCCGACGAAGTGGCCCGCGCCCATCATGGGCGCCTTTCGATCGCCAATAACGAAGGAGGCCCCGGCGCATGCGTGCGTTTGTCCTTTCCCTTGCGCTGAGTTTGCTCGCCCTGGCTGCTGCCGCCTTCGAGATCGAAGAGCAGGTCAGCTTCCCGGCCGAGGATGCGACGGCGACGCTGCGGGTGATCTCGACCGCCGACGCGGACCTTTTCGCGCCGTTCATCGACGCGTTCCAGGCGCGGAACCCGGGCGTTGCGGTCGACTATTTCGTGGTCAGTTCCTCGGAAATCACGGTTGCCCTTCAGGACGAAGGCGAAAGCTTCGACCTGGCCATTTCCTCGGCCATGGACTTGCAGATCAAGCTGGCCAATGACGGACTGGCGCGCGCCTACCGCTCGCCTGCCAGTTCGAGCCTGCCTGAATGGGCGCGGTGGCGCGACCGGGTCTTTGCCTTCACGCAGGAACCCGCCACCATGGTGCTGTCACGCGCCGCCTTCGAGGGGCTGGAGCTGCCGCGCACCCGGCAGTCGCTGATCACCACCCTTCGGGACAATCCAGACCGCTTCACCGGGCGGATCGGCACCTATGACGTTCGAGAGAGCGGGCTTGGCTACTTGTTTGCAACGCAGGACGGGCGCAGTTCGGAAACATACTGGCGCCTTGCACAGGTGATGGGTGGGCTTCAGACGCAGCTTTATCGCGGCTCGGCCGACATGATCGAAGACGTGGCACAGGGCCGGATCGCGGTGGCGTATAACGTGTTGGGCAGCTATGCGCAGGCCCGTGACGACCTGCATGACCAGATCCACATCATCGCACCCGAGGATTTCACTACGGTCATGATGCGCACCGTGCTGATCCCAGAAACCGCCCGCGCCCCAGAGCTTGCGGGCAGGTTCATCGACCACCTCATCGAGACCGGCTGGCGCGCGGGCGGGGGGCGCTTCGCCTTTCCCGGCATCACGCCGGCCACGATCTCGGAAAACGCGAGCCTGCGCCCCATCCAGCTTGGCCCCGGCCT
Organism: Nioella sp.; assembly: GCF_964229645.1. GTDB lineage: Bacteria > Pseudomonadota > Alphaproteobacteria > Rhodobacterales > Rhodobacteraceae > Nioella. The sequence continues at coordinate 3,026 of NZ_CAXREX010000273.1, forward strand.
GCTGGTCTATCTCGACCGGCTGAAACGGCGGCAGTTCCTCGAAGAATGGGAAGCAGCGATGGTTCAGCCGCAATAGGCGGCTCAGATCAGGGGATAGGCCGCGAGCGTTTCGTAACGCGCACCCTCGGGGGTGAGGGTCGAGCCCTGAAGCGAGAAGCAGGATGCGTGCGCAGGTGCAATCTCGACCACCGGTGGGGCCGCGAGAAAGCCCTGCAACGCGGCCTCTTCTGCGGGGGCCATGGCGTGGCGGAACCGGACCAGCGTGACATGCGGGCGAAAGGCGCGCCGTTCGGGCTGTATCCCGGCGCGGCGGGCCAGCCGTTCCAGTTCTGCCTGAAGGGAGATCAGCCGCGGGTCCGGCTCGACCAACGCAGCCAGCATGCGCGCCTTGCCCGGCCCGAAGAAATCGAGCCCTGCGAACCGCAGTTCCGGTGCTGGCAGGCGCAGCGGCTCCAGCAGGGCGTGAAGCTCTTCCAGCGCCTCCTCGGGCTGATCATCGAGGAAGGACAAGGTGATATGCAGGTTGTCCCAAGGCACCGCGCGTCCCACCCGCAGCCCGCCGATCATGGACAGGAGCGGATCGCGACAACGATCGGGCAGATCGAGGCTCAGGAAACAGCGCATGGCCCGCCCTAGCACATGGGGCGCAAGGGCGCGAGATCACTCGGGCGCAGGGTCATCCAGCGCAAAGCGCTGATAGATGCGCGCGATGCCGATCAGCACGATGCCAAGCCCCAGGAAGGACGCGACGCGGTAAAGCCCGGTCAGATCCGACATGTCGTAGAGGAAGACCTTGGCCACCGACAGCATGAGCACCGCCATGGAGGCCTGCCGCAGGAAGCGCCCCTTCAAGAGGATACCAAGCGCCAGAAGCGCCATCGCGTAGACGATCCAGACCACGGAATAGGCATAGACCTCGGCATTGCCCGGTTGGGTCTGGAACCCGTAGGCCATCGCCTCGCCCCAGAAGGCGCGCCGGGTTTCCAGCGTGATGTCGACGAACACGAGAAGACCCGCGATGCCAAAGAGCGTATGGCGGTAGCGATCGGGCAAGGTAAAGCCGTGCGAGGCACCATAGAAGAGGAACAACGCAGCGGGCAGAAGGTAGGCCAGCCCAAGAAGGTTGACGACGGGCCAGTTGCCCACACGCTGTGCCTGTGCCAGCGGCGACAGGGCCAGAACGCTGCCAAGGATCACGGCGGCGATCGACAGGCCAAGCACCCATCGGCCCACCTCCCCTGTCCAGGGATGCCTGTCTTGCAGCTCGCGCCGCAGCAGGAGCCCCCCCGCCACGATCCACCACAGGATCTGAACAGAGAGGTCGAACAGATTCCATTCGGTGTCTTTCAGCCCGCCCGATGTCCACAGCCGCAATTGCAGCGCCACCATCAGGAATCCGAAACCCGCCGCAGTGATTTCCAGCATCGTCGCTGCAAGGGTATCCCCGCCCGAGCGGAAGAGCCGCGACGCCAGCCAGGTGGAGAGCGCGGGCAAGCCATAGGCATAGAGCACCCAGTGGAAGCTGCCGAAGACCGTTCCCTCGTAGTTCAGCAGTTCGGGATTGGCGACGAGACGCAGGATCACGACAGCGGTCAACACAAGGGTCAGCGCCCGGATTTCCCGCAACGGCAGGCGCAACCAGATCCAGGCCAGCGCCAAGATCTCGGCGGCCAGGGCCACGGTCAGCCAGGCTTCGCGCAGAAGGCAGGTCGCGGCTAGCGACAGCGCCGCGGTCGTGGCCGCCGTGTAAAGCCCGAGCGGCAGGTCGCGCCGAGGCGCGGGCCGGCGCGCGACGACAAGGGCGGCGGCGAACATTGACAGGGCCAGCAGCGTCGCGGTGACGCTCCAGTTCCAGTCGACCTCGAAGGCCGCGATCCGCCAGTAGCCGATCGCGAAGAAAAGAACCGGCAGAGCCGCAGACACGCCCGCCCAGATGACAGGGCTTCGACCCCATCTGAGGCCTGCGAAAGCGCCAAGACCAAAGAGGGCCCCATAGCCCAGAAGGGCGCGGAAGAAGGCGGTGAACTCGGCCGGGATCACGTAGCGCCACAGGGCGGTTCCCCCGCTGGCGCGGCCAAGCTCTTGCAGGGCCTCAGGCTCGGATACCTGCCAGGGCTGCGGCCAGATCAGCACCACGGCAAGCGCCGCCAGGGCC
>NZ_CAXREX010000274.1:0-2788 GCF_964229645.1 Nioella sp.
ATCCCGAACGTCGGTGAAGAAGCGCTGCGCAACCTCGACGAGGCCGGCATCGTTTACATCGGTGCAGAGGTTGGACCGGGCGACATCCTGGTCGGTAAGATCACGCCCAAGGGCGAAAGCCCGATGACGCCGGAAGAAAAACTTCTGCGCGCCATCTTCGGCGAGAAGGCCAGCGACGTGCGCGACACCTCGCTGCGCGTGAAGCCCGGTGACTTCGGCACCGTGGTGGAAGTGCGCGTCTTTAACCGCCATGGCGTCGACAAGGACGAGCGGGCGCTGCAGATCGAGCGCGAGGAAGTGGAACGTCTGGCCCGTGACCGGGACGACGAGCTGGTGATCCTCGAACGCAACATCTACGCGCGTCTCAAGTCGATGATCTTCGGCAAGACCGCCGTGAAGGGCCCGAAAGGCGTCAAGGCGAACACCGAGATCAACGACGAGCTGCTCGACAGCCTCAGCCGTGGCCAGTGGTGGCAGCTCGCGCTCGGCGACGAGCAGGACGCCGCACAGGTCGAAGCCCTGCACGAGCAGTTCGAGGCGCAGAAACGCGCCCTCGATCACCGCTTCGAGGACAAGGTCGAGAAGGTTCGTCGCGGCGACGACCTGCCGCCGGGCGTGATGAAGATGGTCAAGGTCTTCATCGCCGTGAAGCGCAAGCTTCAGCCGGGCGACAAGATGGCCGGCCGCCACGGCAACAAGGGCGTGATCTCCAAGGTCGTTCCCATGGAAGACATGCCCTTCCTGGCAGACGGCACCCCCGTCGACTTCGTTCTGAACCCGCTCGGCGTGCCGAGCCGGATGAACGTCGGTCAGATCCTCGAAACCCATATGGGTTGGGCCGCGCGCGGCCTGGGTCTGAAGGTCGACGAGGCGCTTCAGGACTATCGCCGCACCGGCGACCTGACCCCTGTTCGCGACGCCATGAAGATCGCCTACGGCGAAGTCTACGACGAGATTATGTCGGATGCGGGCGAGGATCAGCTGGTCGAGATGGCCGGCAACGTTACCCGTGGCGTGCCGATCGCGACCCCGGTCTTCGACGGGGCGAAAGAGGCGGACGTGAACGACGCGCTGATGCGCGCCGGGTTCGACACCTCTGGTCAGTCCGATCTTTATGACGGGCGCACCGGCGAGAAGTTCTCGCGCCAGGTGACCGTGGGCGTGAAGTACCTGCTGAAGCTGCATCACCTGGTGGATGACAAGATCCACGCGCGGTCGACCGGTCCCTACTCGCTCGTCACGCAGCAGCCCCTGGGTGGTAAAGCCCAGTTCGGCGGCCAGCGCTTCGGCGAGATGGAGGTCTGGGCCCTGGAAGCTTACGGCGCCGCCTACACCCTGCAGGAAATGCTGACGGTGAAGTCGGATGACGTGGCAGGCCGGACCAAGGTCTACGAGTCGATCGTCAAGGGTGAGGACAACTTCGAGGCCGGCGTGCCGGAATCGTTCAACGTTCTCGTCAAGGAAGTGCGCGGCCTCGGCCTCAACATGGAACTCCTGGATGCGGAGGGTGAGGAATAAGGGCCCCGGCCCTTCATTCCCCCCACCCTGTCCCGCACGAAATCTGAGGTATCAAGATGAACCAGGAACTGACCAACAACCCGTTCAACCCGCTGGCCCCGCAGAAGGTCTTTGATGAAATCAAGGTCTCGCTCGCCAGCCCGGAACGGATTCTCTCGTGGTCCTATGGCGAGATCAAAAAGCCCGAGACCATCAACTACCGGACCTTCAAGCCCGAGCGTGACGGCCTGTTCTGTGCCCGTATCTTCGGACCGGTGAAGGACTACGAATGCCTTTGCGGCAAGTACAAGCGGATGAAGTATCGCGGCGTTGTCTGCGAGAAATGCGGTGTGGAAGTCACGCTGCAGAAGGTTCGCCGTGAACGCATGGGCCACATCGAACTGGCCGCGCCCGTCGCGCATATCTGGTTCCTCAAGTCGCTGCCGTCGCGCATCGGCCTGATGCTGGACATGACCCTGCGCGATCTGGAACGCATTCTCTACTTCGAGAACTACGTGGTGATCGAGCCGGGCCTGACCGACCTGCAATACGGTCAGCTGATGACCGAAGAGGAATTCCTCGACGCGCAGGACGCCTATGGCATGGACGCGTTCCAGGCCAATATCGGCGCCGAAGCGATCCGCGAGATGCTGTCCAACATCGACCTCGAAGCCGAGGCCGCACAGCTGCGCGAAGACCTCAAGGAAGCCACTGGCGAACTGAAGCCCAAGAAGATCATCAAGCGTCTGAAGATCGTCGAAAGCTTCCTGGAATCGGGCAACCGTCCGGAATGGATGATCCTGACCGTGGTTCCCGTGATCCCGCCGGAACTGCGCCCGCTGGTGCCGCTGGATGGGGGCCGCTTCGCGACCTCGGATCTGAACGATCTCTATCGCCGCGTCATCAACCGTAACAACCGTCTCAAGCGCCTGATCGAACTGCGCGCGCCCGACATCATCATCCGCAACGAAAAGCGGATGCTGCAGGAATCGGTCGATGCTCTCTTCGACAACGGTCGCCGTGGGCGCGTCATCACCGGTGCCAACAAGCGTCCGCTGAAGTCGCTGTCCGACATGCTCAAGGGCAAGCAGGGCCGCTTCCGCCAGAACCTTCTGGGTAAGCGCGTCGACTTCTCGGGCCGTTCGGTCATCGTGACCGGCCCGGAACTCAAGCTGCACCAGTGCGGCCTGCCCAAGAAGATGGCGCTCGAACTGTTCAAGCCCTTCATCTACTCGCGGCTGGAGGCCAAGGGCCTGTCCTCGACCGTGAAGCAGGCGAAGAAGCTGGTCGA
>NZ_CAXREX010000275.1:0-14944 GCF_964229645.1 Nioella sp.
GCGATGTGTTCGAGTACATCGAGCTGTTTTACAACCCGAAACGCAAGCACACGAACAACGGCATGCTGTCGCCCGTTGACTTCGAGACTAGGCAGCAGAAACTGAACAAGGCGGGTGTCTAGGAAACTAGGGGCACCTCAGACTGACGGGGATGAGGCCGGTTTCAACGGCGGCTACAAGCCGCTCCTCACCACGTTCGAGAAGGGTCACGATCATGTTTACCCAGCTCTGCGTGCAGCCGATTTTCTCGGCGATGGTGACATCATTGTAGCCACGCTGGTGTAGGTTGCCGATCTCCAGCATCAGGTCGATCGGGCGATGCTGTCTGCGGGCGATGTTTTCAACAAGGCTCATCACCATACAGTCTGCTTCTTCCGCTTCGATGACGACTGCTGGGATCTTCTCTTGTCCAAGCAGTCGAAAAGCTTCCAGCCGCCCCTCGCCGCAGACGAGATCGTAGCGCTCAGGATCATCAGGGCGTTTGCGAACGGTCACCGGTCGCTTGAGCCCAACGGCGTCGATATTGTCGACGATTTCTTTATGCAGCCGTTTGTTGCGAGCACGTGGGTTCAGAACTTCTATCCGGTCAATAGGGACCATTTTCAGATGCTGGGGATGGGTTTGGTCGGTCATGCTACCTCCCGGAGTGCTTTGCGCTCGGAAAGCGCATAGAGCGGATCAAGGGTTTCAAAACGGTATCCGTCGAGGGCTAGGCCATTTTCTTCGGCGAGACGAAGTTTGTCCGTGCCAATGTCGAGGAGCGGGAAAAGGAAGTAATCGAAGGGCTTACGGTTGAGTTCGTCCATTCGGATGACAACTGAGATGTCGGGAACAAACCCGGTATCGAACCGAACACGCCATCGCAGCGAGCCGGCTGGGGTCCGGGTGCAACGGACGATGACCAAAGACAGCGTGAACTCGCCATTGACGGTCACGATATCCGTGGTCGGGTCTTGTGATGCAGAGCCACCTGCGGCGGAGATACCGATCAAGACCTCTTCAACGACCTCCGGATGGATTCGGCGGAGTTCTCGATTAATCGCGATGTAGCGGTAGTCTCTCCGCGGTCGGAAGCCGACTAGGCGATAGGCCCTGAGCAAGCTGCCGAACCGATGGCTGTAAGCGCTGCTCGAAGGGGTTTCGTCGGCTTCGTCAATGATGAGGCCGGAAAGCGCGCCCTGATGCTCCAGAACTGCACGTAGAGCCGCGAGCATTTCTTCATCTGACATGCGGGCCGAACGGGCGGAAATGATCTGGTTGGCAGCTTCGTAGAGTGCCGGATCGACGATTGCCGGAAAGCTGTTTGGCGCCCGGATCCAAGTGTCGGGATCGTTGCGGACGCGCTTTTTCTTGAGTTTGAAGGACATGCGGTTCCAGACGTTGGTGCCGATGTACTTTTCGTTGATTAGAATTTGGTGGACGGTGCCCCGCGTCCAGGGGCGGCCGAGGTCCGTCAGAATGCCGCGATCATTAAGCCCCTCGGCGATCTGCGCTTCGTTCTGACCTTCGGAAACAAAGGCACGGTAGATCTCTCGGACAATGGCCACTTCATCCTCAGGGCCCGGCACGAGCACGACGCGATCGGTTTGCAGACTCTTGTGCTCGCCCGGGGTGAGCGTAGCCTTCGGCACGCCGTTCTGATCGATAAGCAGCCGGCGCAACCCAAACCCTGCCGGGCCGCCCTGACGAAAGCCTTTCTCGATGAGGCGACATTGTCCGGCAAAGACTTTGCTTGATAGCTCCCGACTGTATTCGCCAGCCATGGCGCGCTTCACGCTCTTGACGATCGTCGAGACTGGACCGCCATCATTCTCGAATTGCTCAGCGCAGTAATGCACGGCGATACCGGCGCGGCGGCATATGTATTCGTAATAGGCGCTTTCGTCCGCATCCTGAAAGCGCCCCCAACGGCTGACGTCGTAAACGAGGATGGCTTCGAAATCTGCTTTGCCAGCGGTGACGGTTTCGATCAGTTGTTTTAATGCATCCCGACCTTCGATCCGTAGTCCGCTCTTGCCTTCATCTGCGTATGTGCGGACGATCTCCATGCCGCGCCTTGCGGCATAGCTTTGAATCGTTGCGGCTTGGTTTTCGGTCGAATAGCGCTGATGATCCGTTGACATGCGCACATACTCAGCCGCGCGGATAAGGGCCGGCCCATCGCGCGCTCTGTCGGAAAACTCTGGATCAGTCACCGAGGTCGGCCTCCATTTGCAGCAGGACAAAAGGATCCTTCGCCGGTGTCGCAGAGATCCGGGTGCGGTCGTTCATCAAGCCAAGAGTCGCATTTAAAATACCAGATTCTTCGTCGCTCGGCGCGGTTCAAATGACACTGGAAGTCTGCATCGGCTGGAACCTGCCATTGAGATATTGGCGCGGTCCAGTTTCCCTGCTCGATTTAAAAATTTCCGTGTTCAGCTCGAAAAAGTTCCCTGTTCTTTCTGGTAGGGAAATTTCCACTAACTTATTGAATAATATCGGGGATTTTTGCCGATATTGGCGTCAAATACCCGAAAACAGAGAAAATACCCTGTTATTTTCCCTGTTTGCAGGGAATTTTACAGAGACGGGATAGCTCCAGACTGGCTCCTCCGCCATCACTTCACAGAAATGACGGCGATCTGCGACCGGTCCATTATTAGGGTGGCGCGCCGGGGTCGGCCTCTGTGGTCGGCGGGTCTTGCTTCTTTCCCCGGCCAGCGCATTGGGGCATCACTTCTGGCGCTCGCCGGGGGGAGATGTCAAAGATGTCGTGCCAGCGACGGGAGGAGTTTCCATGCGGCTGAAAGACAAGATTGCCATCATCACCGGTGCTGCAAACGGGATCGGCCTTGCCGCAGCTCACAAGTTTGCCTGGGAAGGCGCCGTTGCGGTGATCTGCGATCTCGATCCGGCGCAGGTCTCGGCGGCGGTGGCAGCGGTCGAGGCCGAGGGCGGGCAGGCCGAAGGCCATGTGGTGAACGTGGCCGACCGAGGGACTGTCGATATGATGGTGGCCGCTGTGATGGCGCGGTTCGGGCGTGTCGATATCCTGGCCAACAATGCCGGGATCACCCGCGATGCGCGCCTCGTGAAGATGACCGAGGCGCAGTTTGACGCGGTGATCGACGTCAACCTGAAGGGGGTCTTTCACTGCACGCAGGCCGTGGCCGACATCATGTCTGCCCAAGGTGCGGGTTCCATCGTCAACACGGCCAGCATTTCCGGGACCCATGGAAATTTCGGGCAGACCAACTATGCCGCTGCCAAGGCGGGCGTGATCGGCATGACCAAGACCTGGGCGCGCGAACTGGGCCCGCGCAACGTGCGCGTGAACGCGGTCGTGCCGGGCTCGGTCCAGACCGCCATCCTGGACACGGTGCCAGAGCATGTGCTGGACGGCATTCGCAATGCCTGCTGGATGCGTCGGCTGGGGCGACCGGAGGAGGTGGCGAATGTCATGGCGTTTCTGGCCAGTGACGAGGCCAGCTACGTGAACGGGACCGCGCTGGAGGTCAGTGGCGGCATCTCGTTCTGACAGGAAAGGCCCGCCCCCATTCGGGACGGGCCTGTCTCATTCTCGGGGCGTGGATCAATTGCGCGCGTAGATGTCTTCGTAGCGGATGATGTCATCCTCGCCCAGGTAGCTGCCTGTCTGCACTTCGATCATGCGCAGCGGCACCTTGCCCGGGTTGGCCAGGCGGTGAATCTCGCCAAGCGGAATGTAGACCGACTGGTTTTCCGAAAGCAGTTTCTCGCTCCGCCCGATCGTCACCTTGGCTGAACCTTCCACGATCACCCAGTGCTCGGCGCGGTGCATGTGGCTTTGCAGGGACAGGCGGCCGCCCGGTTTCACGACGATCGACTTCACCTGGTAGCGGCGCCCGAGCGAGAGGGTCTCGAAATGGCCCCACGGGCGTTCGTCGCGGCGGTGCTGCTCGGCCTGCTTCCATCCCGCGCGGCGGGCGGTATCGACGGCTTCGCGCACTCCTTGCGCAGTCGAGAGGTCTGCCACCAGGACCGCGTCGCGGGTCACGATGGCGGCGATGTTCTTCAGCCCCACCCCGATGACCGCGATATCGGGGTCGTCAGAGCGCAGCAGCGTGTCGGTGCAGTCGATGGCCTTCGCCGGGCCGGTGCAGGCCACACCCGCTGCATCGCGCGGGGTTTCCTGCCAGATGGTGCGCCAGCTGCCCAGGTCGTTCCAGCCGGCCGACAGCGGCACCACGTAGCCGGTTTCGAACTCCATCACCGCGTGGTCGAGCGACAGCGACGGGGCGGCGGCAAGAGTCTCGCCGAGCCGGACGAAGTCGAGGTCGCGCGATGCGGTGGCCACGGCTTGCTCGGCTGCGGCCAGCACCTTGGGGGCGTGCCTGGACAGGGCGGCATGCATGCGCCGGGCGGTGAAGAGGAAGAGACCCGCGTTCCACAGGTGACAGCCACCGGCCACCATTGCCTCGGCGGTGGCAAGGTCGGGCTTCTCGGTGAAGCGCAGGAAACGGCGCGCGGTATCGTCGGCGGCGGGGCTGTCGAGCTCGATATAGCCATAGCCGGTTTCCGCGCGGTCGGGCCGCACGCCGAAGATCACGATCTCGCCGTTGCGCGCGACGCGGGCACCCGCGCCGAGGGCCGCTGCAAATTGCAGCTCGTCGGCCACGAAATGATCAGCAGGTGCCACCAGCATCAGCCGCTCGGGGTCTTCGGACATGGCATGCACGACGGCCACGGCGACAGAGGCGGCGGTGTTGCGGCCTTCGGCCTCCAGCAGGATGGCGTGTCCCTTGCTGCCGGTTTCGGCCAGCTGATCCGCCGCGATGAAGCGGTAATCTGCATGGGTGATGACCATCGGCGCGGCGCAGCCCGCATCCTCAAGGCGGCGCAGCGTATCCTGGAAGGGGCTGCCTTCACCGGTGAGGCTGCAGAATTGCTTGGGGCGAGACTTGCGGGACACGGGCCAAAGCCGGGTGCCGTTGCCGCCGCAGAGGATGACGGGGGTAATGAGATCGGTCGAGGTCATCTGGAAAGTCCTTCGATGAAAGGGTGTGACTATGGGGGTCAGGCCGGCGTTTTCCGGCCGTGACGGGTTTTCAGGGCGTAGGCGACCAGAAGGGCCGACAGCGCCATGAGAATGAGTTGCGCCAGCGCCTTGACGTGCAGCATGGCCTCGATGCCGCCCGACTGGCCTGCGGCCCAGATCGCTGCCGTGGCGAAGGGCAGGGCCAGCACGACCAGCGCGATCCCGCGGCGGTCGGACAGGGCGGCCAGAAGGGTTGCGGCCAGGTAGGAACAGGTGAAGGCGAAGGCGGCGGTGACGGCGGACAGCACTTCGGGCGCTGCCCCGGCATAGGCAGGGCCAGCCACGGTGGTCACGATGAATTCGGGCGCGATGGACGATGCGACGGCCAGGGCAGCGCCCACGCCCAGAACCAGGGCGAAGATCGGGGTTGCGGCGGGCAGGACCGGGCGGCCCTGCTGGACAGCGGTGATAATCGTGGGCAACAGGACGCCCGCCAGCCCGAAGCAGGCATAGAACTGCACCCTCTGGATCAGCGACAGCGCGGCGATCAAATCCGCGTCATGCGACGACAGAACAGCCGCCGACATCAGAAGATCGGCATCGAGGTGGAAGACCTGCGCGACCTGGAGAACGGCGAAGGGCCATGCCAGCACGGCAAGCCGCAGCGCTAGGGTTGATTCTGCTGCGGGGTGGGCCGCGATCTGGCGGGTGGCGTCGTCGCGGACGGGTAGCCAGCCAGCAACCAGCGACAGAGCAATCGCGCCCACGATACCCTCCAGGCCGAGACCTGCCGCCCAGGCCGCATAGGCCCCGGCCAGTCGCACGATCATTTCGAGATTGGCCGACAGCACCATGGCGCGAACCGAGATCCGCCCCTGGGCCGCGCCACGCGCGATGCAGAGCGGGGCGGTCACTGGCAGGGCCAGCGCAAGGATCGGCAACAGGCGCGAAGACCCCAGTCCAAGCGCATCGGTCACCATGTCGGCCATGGCGAAGGACAGAACGACAGGGGCCGCGACGAAGAGGATCAGGAACGCCTTGCGATGCAGGCGAGCCATTGCCGACAGGCTCGGCTCCTGCTCGGGGCCGCGCGCAACCATCTGGGCGCTGGCCATCTGAACCGCGCCGAAGACCGACAGGATCGCCAGCTTGATTGTCAGGACGACTGTCAGGTCATGGAACTCGGCCGGGTTCAGAACCCGGCTAAAGACCATGTTGAACAGAAGGTTCCCGGCATTGGCGAGATTGGTGGCAAGAAAGATCGCAACGGCGGGCGAGGCGATCAGGGCCCCTGCCGGCAGCAGGCGGGCTGCTGCCGGAGCCCGGCGAACGAGACTGGACATGGATCAGGCGGCCTTGCGGAAGTCGGTTACGTTGGTCGACAGAACGGGGGCCGCACGCGTCAGGCGCAGTTCGGCGATAAGGCGCAGCATGCGCAGGCCACTTTTCGCAATGGCCGATGCCGAAACCTTGGAACCGGGGATCTCGTGCCACTCGGACAGGGGCAGTTCATAAAAGCGGGTGTTTGCCTTGCCGCCGAGACGTGCGATGCGCGCGAACAGCTCCACGTCGAACAGCCAGCCAGCGGTAAAGGGTTGGGCCACGGCGGCTTGCACGGCAGGGGTCGAGCGCAGCAGCTTGGCGCCACACTGGGTATCGGCCACGGGCAGACCGATCGCCATACGCGCCAGCATGGCGCAGATGCGGGATACGGCACGGCGGGGCAGGGTGCGGACCACCTGGTGACCGAGCATCCGGCGGCGCGATCCGAAGACCACTTCCAGCATCGGGTTGCGATCGGCCACGCGCAGGAAATCCTCGACCAGCTCCAGCGGGGTTGCAAGATCGGCGTCCCAATATGCGACCATCTGGGCACCTTGATCGAGCGCGTGTTTCAGACCCGCCCGAACAGCTTCGGCCTTGCCTCCGTTCCGGGGCAAATCGAGAACGGAGATCTGGGCGGGGCGGGCCTCGGCCAGTTGCTGCAGGCGGGTCAGGGTCCCGTCGCGGCTGCCGTCATTGACGAACAGAACGTGGACCCGGGGGGTTTCATCGACGAAGGCCAAGAAGCTGTCGGCACGCAGGCGCAGTTCCTCGTTATAGCAGGGAACGACCAGGGTCAGGCTGGTGACCGGGGTGGCGTTGGCGCGGGCGGTTGCAGGGCGGAAGGGAATCGTCATCTTGGCGTCTCCGAAAGAAGTTGATGCCTTTGTGCTGATTTCCTTGGTGTCTGTCGCTGAAACGGATGGGTGGGCCGGGGGTGCAATTGGTCCCGCCGGGGGCGAATGGAAGCGGCGGTGTCCCAAGCGGAACCGCCGCTATCCTTTTGGTCAATGGCTGCTTACCAGCTTGGATCCGCGCCCTGTCAGTTTGGCAATATGCCAGGCCGCGACTTCCGAGATCGGAAGGGAATCGACGGCCAGCTGATTCTGCCGGGCAATCGTTTCGGCCTTGGTCGTATTGCGCAGCATCTCGGCCATTGCGGCGGCCATTTCGGCCGCATTTCCGGGCGCGAAGTTGGCCCCGGTCAGGCCCTCGTCCTCGACAAGGTCGACGAAATCGCCGATGCGCGGAAAGACCGGCACGGTGCCGTGGCTTGCGGCCTGGTGCATCACGCCGGACGAACCCGTCGTCGCCTCGTAGTCGAAGACGGCCAGCCGGGCGGTTTCGAAGAACTCGGCCACGCCTTCTTCGGCAACATAGCCGTGAAAGACCACGCCGGGGTCACCGGCACGGTCGGCGGCACAGCCCGCGACATAGCCGGGGGTGTTGGGATGGTCGGTGCCGCCGATGACCAGCTCGACCCCGGCCATGTCAGGATCTTCGCGCAGGATGTCGAAGGCGGCCAGCAGGGTGCCAAGCTTCTTATACGTTCCGAACTTGCCCATGGTGACGATGCGCATCGGGCGGTTTTCATGGCCGATCCAGGGGCGGCCCGTCTCGAAGGTGCCATGCGGCACCAGTGAAATATCTGCACGCGGCACGGACTGGCGCAGGATGTCGAGGTAACTGCCGAGGGTCACGGTCATGTAGTTGGCCATTGCCATGGCGCGTGTCACGATCGCGCCTGCAGTTCTGACAACTGCCTGCCGCAGGCGCTGGCCCTTCAGGATGGTGGTTTCCAGGTCCATGCCCGCGATGATGTTGTGGGCGATGATTCCGCTCTTCCAGCCCATGAGGCGGCTCAGGGCAGGGGTCAGCAGGCCGAGGGCCGCGGGCACTTCGCGGTCGCCGAAGCTGGCTGTTTGCAGGTTGTAGATCACCGCGTCGGGGCACTCGCGCCGCAGGGCGCGGAGGAGCTGGACGGGCACGCGGGGCGAGTTGAACCCCCACACGCGGGACACGCGCACCTTGGGGCCCAGGTCAAGTTCCGCCAGGGGCGTCTCCAGGAGATCGGCGAGCACGACGATCTCGGCCACGTCATCGCGTTCGGCAAAGGCGCGGACCATGTGTAGGCCATATTCGTTGAGGGTGCGTTGGCCCGGCGGAAAAGCGGACACGAAGGCAAGGCGGAGGGAAGCGGTCATTGCGAGGCTCCTTCATGGGAGGTCAGATGTTCAAGAAAAGCGGATTGCACGGCGCGGGCTGCGGGTTTGAGGGCGCCGTCGGGGGCGAAAAGGCCGAATTGGGCCTGCAACCGGCGCACCCAGGGCGAATGGCCGATGGCGGAACTGTCGGGCGCGGGGAAATCATGCAGGGTCCAGACGAAGACCCCTTCTGCGTCGGAAAGCACCGAAAGACGCGCCGACAGACGGTCGGCCTGCGCTTGCGGAGATGCCGGGAAGCCTAGCGCAAGCGTATAGGCGGTTTCCCCGATTTCCGTGATGTGCACGGGACGCCCGTCGGCTGATGCCTGCACGGCAGCGAGACGCGCGGCGCTGTCCTCGGGATCGGCATAGTCATGGTAGGACACGACATCGAGCCGATCGGCCAGAAGGGTCGCAGCTTCGCTTGCCGACCAGCCGATCGTATAGGCCAGCTCCGGCGCGATCTGGTGGGCAACGGCCAGCATGCTGCGGGCCCAGGCCTCTACCAGACCGTGACCCTGACCTGCGAAATCGAGATCGGGTTCGTTCTTGAGGTCCACATAGGCCACGGCGGACGAGGCCGCGAGCACCGGCAGGACTCGGCTCAGATAGGTCGCATCATTTGCCCAGGTCGCGACGCCATAATCCCCGCGCATGTCGAACAGCGTGGGAATGACGGCAAGCCCGCGGGACTCGGCCTCGTCCAGCAGCGCGGCAAGATCCGAAAGGGCGGTGCTGGCCGTCTCGTCGTCAAGGAAAGTGGCCCGGGGCAGGAAGATGCGCACGGCATTGGCCTCAAGGTCACTTATCAGGTCGAAGTCGCTGCGGATGAGGTCCAGGTCGAAAGCCGGCCAGAAGGCGCTCCACGGGGTTTCGGCGGGATAGTAGTTGATGCCGGCCAGACGCTCGGGCACCGCCACGGGCGCGCGCGGCGGCAGGGCCGACGAGCTGCGGCGTTCGTGGCTGAAGATGCGCCAGCCATCGGTTTCGTTCAGCAACGTGGTGAGGTTGCCGTCCTGCGCGATCTGAAAGAGGTCGAGATCGCCTGCCTCGGTCAACCGAAAGCGCACCGTCAGCGCGGTGCCCGTCAGTTGCAGGACAGAGGCATCGCTGTGGAAATAGATGGGCCGCAGGTCTTGCGACAGAACAACCATATGTGCCCCGGTGACGGTCGTGGCCTGCGTCGCACGCTCCAGTGCCACGCCGGAAAAGTAGTCCGCCAGCACATCGCCCCGCCCGCTGGACATGGCCCCGGCATGGGCGCGCCAGGCGTCGGTCAGGGTCTGATCCACACGCGCAAGGTCACCTTGCCCGAGCGGGCGGTTGAGCGGTGCCAATGGCATCTGCCACTGGTTGATCGAGGGGGCCGAGTCCAGGGCGGGCAGGGCTTCGTCGATATAGCGATAGGTCACGTCCCGTTCCGTCGCACGGCTGAGCGCGGCAGAGACCTCAAGGATGAGGGATACGCCAATGACCAGCACCCCAAGCAGGGCCGCCGCATAGCGCAGCGCCCACTTGGCGCGTTTCGCCTGCGGACGGGGCGATTGTCTGAGCAGGGGGGTGATCATCGGTCATCCTCCGGCAAGCTGCCGCGGGGCAAGGCGCGGTCGACAGAAAGGGTAACGGTGCCGAGCGGCGACTGGACCGTGACCGACAGCGGGTATTCCGCCCCCCGGATCGGCAGGGCCACGTCGGCCAGCCCATCGACGAGCCAGGTGCTTTCGGACAGGCGGCGCCCCGCTGCGGTTTCCACCTCGATATCGACCGTCGAGCCGTCGAACAGGTGAAAGCCGTCAACCGTGGTGAAGGGGCCGATCAGAATGCGGCTCGCGTTCAGCCCGGGCAAATGCTCGGCCAGGATGCGCGGTGGTTCGGCGGCCTCAAGGGCAGCGATCTCGACCGCTTCGACCGGAGATGAGGCATAGGCCATATGCAGGCGTGCCTCTGCGCTGCCCGAAAGGTCACGGGTCAGGAAAGGCGCGCGCAGTTCCCCCCCGACCAGCACGGCCGGGACGAACGTGACCTGTCCGTTGGCATGGCTCAGGATCAGGCTGGCGGACACACCGTCGGGCGGGACGTTTCCGGACAGATCGGTCAGTTCTGCCGTTGGCAGGCTGACATTCGCCTCCCCCGGCAGGGGGGCGACGGCTGCCACAAGACCCGGGGCCAATTCATTCAGGGCGGCGTTCACGCGGTAGGTCAGGCGCTCGGACTGGCGCAGTGCGCCGCTGATGCCGGTTTGGGCCCATGCAGAAAAGGTTCCGACCGTGTCGAGCGGGTCCACGGCGCGTGTCGCGCGCCCGTCCTGCGTGGGGACGGTGACGATCCCGTCTGCCGCGCCAAGCTGCACTGCCGTCCTGTCGGCCACGAGGTTGCCCGCCGCATCGAGGATCAGTGCCATGTGCTCGGCAGAGCTTCCTCCGGCGGTCAGGCTCTTGTCGCCAAAATGAACAAGCAGGGCTTCGGGGCGACCCGCCGGGCTGGCGCCTGCCTCGCTGACGCCAAGGCCCGAAATCACCTGGTGATGATCGGACCACGCCATTCGCGCCGGGGCGTCTGCCGGATCGAACAGGCCGAACGCGTCGCTGACAAGGGCGCCCTGACCCAGGGCGGGGCTGCTTCCCAGAAGGGCGAATGCGAAGGACAGGGGCAAAAGCGGCTTCATGGCATCAGAACCCAGGATCATGGGTCATGCTGGTGATGGTCAGGCGCATCGCTGCATAGCCCCCAAGCCCATCGAGCGGGATGGTGCCAACAAGGGCAGGCGGCATGTCTGTGTTACCGAGCGTGACCGAGGTGTTGTTGACCAGCATGGTTTCGGGCTCGATCTCGGCCAGCACCTCGATCGTGTCGGCATGCGGCACGGTCATCGCGAAGGGGGTGCTTTGGCCGGGATAGATATTGGTGTCGACGAAGCCCGGCGCAGCCCAGAGCACGCGCCCTTCGGCATCGTAAAACAGCGCGGTCACGCGACTGACCGAGGCGGTTTCGGTGCCTGCGTTCACGGCCAGCGCAGAGAGGCGCAGGCCCTCGGGCGTTTCCTCGGCCTCGATGCCATTGAGCGAAACACCGCGATAGAGCCCGTCGATGGCCACAAGCGCGCGCGCTTCCAGCCCGCCATCGGCGGCAGGGGCGTCAAGAACCGGGGGCAGATATTGCTCGGGGTCGTAGCCCTGGGTCGCGATGGCGTCTTCCAGCGACAGGACTGCCTCGAAGCCGATGGCGAAGCCCGACACTTCACCCGGAAGAAGGCGCTGACCGCCAGTCATCCCGGCACCCTGGCGCAGAAGCCGGTTCCCGATGTCATCCAGAAGATCCCCGATCAGGGTCACGGCGGCCGGGTCCATGTCGAGATTGGCGACCGCGCCCACCATGACCAAACGCCCATCCTGGCGCACGAGCCGGGCATCGGGCACGGCGATGCGAGGGCGGTCCAGGCGGTCGCGGTGCAGGTCGGCCTCGGGCGTCGGCTGGCGTCGGCCCGGCGCGGTCCAGCCGATCTCGGGCTGGCGGTCGAGCCGTGTCGGCGTCTGCACCTGCCGCAGGCCAAGCGGCGCGACATACCACTGGCCGTCACGGCGCACGGTGCGAATCTCCAGCACCTCTTCACGCTGGTCGATGGCGGTCAGCCAGTCCAGCGTGATGCGCCAGTCGGCAATCTCGCCGTGGTTCTCGACAAGCTCGATCTCGATCCCCAGAAGCTTGCCGTAGGAGGCGATGAGCCCTCCGCGCCAGCGCCATGCAAAGAGCTGATCCTCCAGCGTCGGGCGCGTCTCGGGGTCGAGGCGCTGGTGCGCTGCAGAAAAGCGGCGGAAATCGAGATCGGTGAAATAGGCGGTGATGACCTCTTCGGCCGTGTCGGGACGATTGAGCCGTTCCACGATGCGCAGGCCGCCATAAGCCGCTGCCAGGGCGCAAACGATCATCAGCGCCAGGACGATCCGGCGCACCGTCGCGGGGCTGGTGAAATCGTGCTTGGGCTCGGGCACAGGGCGGTATTCCTGCGTGGGCAGGGTGATGCCACGGCGCAGGACCGCACCGGTGAAGGCGATGGCGGCGAGGATGAGCGCGGTCGGCGGAATGAGACCCCACATCAGGCTTTGCATCCGGCCAATGTCGCGGCGCTGTTGCAGTCGCGGCAGCGGGCTGACGTCAGGGCGTTCCCAGACGACAATGCCGTTTTGCAGGCGCAACAGCCGGGTCCAGCCGGCGAACTGCAACAACGGGTCGTAGAACTCGTCGTTCGAAAATACGTATTTCAGATGGTAGTCATCGGCATTGACCAGGAATTGGGTCAGCGACCCCAGGCCTGGCACGCCCATGTATTTGGAGTTCTCGAGACGCTCGACGGAAAAGCGGGTCATGTCCGGCAGGCGGCGCACCGAGTGGTAGTTGCCGTCGACAGATTGCGCCTCCATCTGCGCCGAGAGATAGGCGAACTGGTCGCCGAAGCCGAGTGTGAGATAGCGCCAGCGGTCGTGTTCGTCGGATTGCATGAAGTCGACGATCGGTGTGGGATCGACGAAATCGGGCTGCATCGGGCGCACGAGGGGCAGTGCGGCAGTGAAGGCCGCGATCATCACGAAGGCCAGAAAGATCCCGCCCGTCAGCAGGCCCCGAACGGTGCGCCCAAAGGCAGAGGCGATCAGCTCGCCCGAGCGGCCATGCATCAGACCGCTGGCCATGAGGCCAAGGAAGGGCAGGATCAGGATCGACCCCCAGAAGGTGAAGCGGTCGAGCGTCAGGATGTCGAAGGCCCCGCCAAGCATCGCGCGCGACAGCGGCGTGGTGCCGCCGGTGCCCAGGATGAAGCAAAGAAAGAGCGAGCCGCCAAGCGGCCAGAGCCGCGAGGTGAGCGATTTGAACAGCGCATAGGGCAGGAACAGGATCGCAACCCCCCAGGGCAGCAGGAAGAAGATGAAGCCCAGGTCCCTGCGTTCGAGGAAGTTCTCGCGGGAGCCATGGGGGATCGGAACCTGGGTGATCGGGTCGGTCACTGACCAGATCCAATAGGGCAGGATCGTCAGAACGATTGCGCCCACCAGCGCCACGGCCAGAACGATCCCGCGCCCGAGCGGGGGCAGGAAGCGGCGGATGCCGCGCAGGGCATGGCGCAGGCGACTACCCTCGCGTGGGGGCAGGGGGTGCAGCTCGGCGGTGGCGGTCAGCGCGTGCAGGCCGATGGGCACGATGAAGAGCACCGCACCGAACAGGGTGGTGACGTGATGGCCCGCTGTGGTGGCGCAGCCAAAGAGAACCGCCGCGAAGAAGTTCGACAACCTGCCGCCCGCGATCCAGCGATAGACATACGGCATGCCGTTGAGAAATATCGCGAGCGAAAAGGTCGTGGGCAGCTGGCCGAAGATATGGACCGTTTCGGCAATCGACGAGGCCAGCACCAGGAAGATCGAGGCATAACCCGCCGCGCGCGCGGGCACCCAAAGCAGCGCAAAGCGGTAGACGCCAACCGTCAGTAACAGCAGCGCGGCCAGCTGCACCACAACGAAGGCTGCGCGCAGGGGGATCAGCATCGACAGCGCGCCGATGGCCATATGTGTGCCCGGGGGATAGGAAATCGTCAGGAAGCCGGTGTACCAGCGCGGGTCCCAAGTATCGAACCAGCTGCGCGCATAGCTGTCGCCGAAGAACATGTGAATGAAAGCGTCATAGGTATTGCCGTGGGTGAAGGGCAAAAGCCCGCCGTGAAACAGCGTTGCCGCCGCCAGCGCCACCACCAAGAGGCCAACCCCCTCGCGCGGGTCACGCGCGGGGGGCGGGCTCAGCTCTGAAAAGGCGGGACGAAGCTTTGACATCAATACCCTGATGCCCGGACGCGCTCTGCGCCCGAGACGAAAAGAGATAAGTTCTAGGTAAACTTGATCAGACGAGGCCGTGATCGCGGGCGATCATGGCTGCATGGGTGCGGTTGCGCGCGTTCAGCTTGCGGCTCAGCGTCTTGACGTGAAGCTTCACGGTCACCTCGTGTAACTCGAGCTTGAGCGCGATCTCCTTGTTGGAGAGCCCTTCGCTGAGACCGCTCAGCACCTGCTTCTCGCGCGGTTTGAGGTCGAAGGCTTCGTTGCTTTCGGGAGCCTTCTGAAGAATGTGGTAGGGGGCGAAAACCTCGCCCGCGATCATGAAGCCGATGGCTGCCGAGATCGACTTGGCAGGCATGGTCTTGGGGATGAATCCACGCGCGCCTGCGTCGATAGCGGATTGCACGATGTCGAACTTGTTGGTGCCCGAGATGATGGCCACCGGCGTGTCGCCGCAAATGGCAACCATGCGGCGCAGACCGTCCAGCCCGTTCATGCCCGGCATGTCGAGGTCCAGAAGAACCATGTCGAAATTGCCCCAGCTTTCAACCGAGGTGATTGCCTCGTCGAGGGTGCCGACACATTCGACATCATCAAAGCCGCGC
>NZ_CAXREX010000276.1:0-2171 GCF_964229645.1 Nioella sp.
GCCCCTGCCCCGCCCGCTGGACGAAGACGCCGCCCGCGCCGTGACCCAATCGATCAGCGACGACAAGGCCGAGGCCTGGATCCGCGCCCGCGACACCGCCGTCGCCACCCTGCTCTATGGTTGCGGCCTGCGGATCTCCGAAGCGCTGGGTCTCACCGGGCGCGATGCCGTCATAGCCGAGACGCCGGGCACCAGCCTGCGCATCCTGGGCAAGGGCGGCAAAGAGCGGCTGGTGCCGGTGATCCCCGCAGCCGCGCAGGCCGTGGCACGCTATACAGGGCTCTGCCCCTACCCGCTTGACCCCGACGCGCCGCTCTTTCGCGGGCTGCGCGGCGGGCCGCTGAACCCGCGCCTCATCACCCGCGCGATGGAGGGCGTGCGCCTGCGGCTGGGGCTGCCCGCCAGCGCGACGCCCCATGCCCTGCGCCATTCCTTCGCCACGCATCTGCTCAGCCGGGGCGGCGATCTGCGCGCGATTCAGGAGCTTCTGGGCCACGCCAACCTGTCCACCACGCAGATCTATACCGGCGTCGATACCGCGCGCCTGATGGAAGCCTATAACGCCGCCCATCCCCGCGCGCGCAAAGGCTGAGTGGCACGCCCCGCGCAAACAGGCTAAGGGATGCGCGACTCGCCTCCCAGCCACGGATCCTGCCATGACCAAGCGCATCGTTCTTTCCAGCGACCACGCCGCCATCGAGCTGCGCCAGACCATCGCCCGCCACGTCACCGTGCTGGGATACGAGGCGGTCGATATCGGCCCGACCAGCCCGGAAAGCACCCATTACCCCCTGCACGGACAGGCCGCCGCCGAGCGCGTCGCCTCGGGCGATTGCGCGCTGGGGATCATCCTGTGCGGCACCGGGCAGGGCATCATGATGGCCGCCAACAAGGTCGAGGGCATCCGCTGCGGCGTCTGTTCCGACACCTTCTCGGCCAAGATGATCCGCGCCCACAACAATGCGCAGATCCTGTCGATCGGCGCGCGCGTCGTCGGCGACAGCCTGGCGCTTGAGATCGTCGAGGCCTTCCTGGCCACCGAATTCGAAGGCGGCCGCCATGCCACCCGCGTGGACATGATCGAAGGGGCTTGATCGGCCCCTCTGATACACACGACCAAGGCACGGGCTGGCCCTTTCGGCTGTCCCGTGCTTAATGGCCCCGACATCGAAAGGGGCCGCCCATGTATATCGCCACACTGATTGCCAAAACCCTGGATCCCGCCGCCGTCGAGGCGCTGCGCAACGCCTGGGGGGGCGGCACGGTCACCTGGCTGGCCCCGGATCACGCGGCCGAATTTCCCCTGTCCGAAGTGCCTGGCAATTTTCGCGACATCTGGTCCGATCTTCAGGCACTGGCCATTGATCTGAACATCCAGCCCGCCGAGGGCCGGAAGAAGAAGATGCTGCTGGCCGATATGGACAGCACCATGATCCAGCAGGAATGCATCGATGAACTGGCCGAAGAGGCCGGCGTGGGCGAGCGCGTCAAGGACATCACTGCCCGCGCCATGAACGGAGAGCTGGATTTCGAAGGCGCGCTGACCGAACGGGTCGGCCTGCTGAAGGGCCTGCCCGAGACCGTGATCCAGCAGGTCATCGACACCCGCATCACCCTGATGCCCGGCGGGCCCGAGCTTTTGGCGACCATGAAGGCCAACGGGGCCTATTGCGCGCTGGTCTCGGGCGGGTTCACCGCCTTTACCGCCAGGATCGCCGAAACGCTTGGCTTTGACGAAAACCGCGCCAACACGCTGATCGCCGAAGGCGGCACCCTGACCGGAGAGGTCGGCCGCCCGATCCTGGGGCGCGAGGCCAAGGTACAGGCCCTGGAAGAGATCACTGCGCGCCTGGGGATCACCGAAGGCGAGGTGATCGCCGTGGGGGACGGGGCCAATGATCTGGGCATGCTGACCCGCGCCGGGGCCGGTGTGGCGCTGCACGCCAAGCCGACGGTGGCCGCGCAATGCGAGATCCGGGTGAACCACGGCGATCTGAGCGCGCTGCTGTATCTGCAGGGTTATGCGAAGGCCGAGTTCGTCGGCTCCTCGGCCGGTTAACCGGCCTTCCTCGCGGCGCAATAATGCGCGCATGCGTTAATTAACATTTGCGTTAATAAAAGAATCGGGCCAGCCTGTGGGTATGACACAGCTGACCCGAACCTTTGCCGCC
>NZ_CAXREX010000277.1:0-2409 GCF_964229645.1 Nioella sp.
CACCCCCTGCGGCGTTTCCAGGTTCACCGGCCCCGCCACCAGCGTCACCCGTGCCCCTGCGGCGGCGGCGGCGGCGGCAATGGCAAACCCCTGCTTCCCGCTGGACCGGTTGGCGATGTAGCGGACCGGATCGATCGGCTCATGCGTCGGGCCGGCGGTGACGAGGACGTGCTTGCCGTAAAGGTCGCGGTGCGTCTCGCCGGCGAAGTCAGGCTGGCCTGCAAGCGGATCGGTGCTGCCGAAACTGCGGATCGCGGCCATGATCGCCTCGGGCTCCGGCAAGCGGCCCGGGCCGTATTCGCCGCAGGCCATCGCGCCTTCGTCGGGCTCCATCACCGTCACGCCGTCGTCGCGCAGGCGCGCGACGTTGCGGCCGGTGGCGGGATGCTCCCACATCTTCACGTTCATCGCAGGGACCGCCATGACCGGCTTGTCAGTGGCGAGCAGAAGCGTCGTTGCCATGTCGTCGGCCACGCCTTGCGCCATGCGCGCCAAGAGGTCCGCCGTTGCCGGGCAGACCACCACGAGATCGGCCTCACGGCTGAGCTGGATATGGCCCATCTCGGCCTCGTTCTTGAGGTCCCATAGCGTGGTGTGAACGGGGTTCTCGCTCAATGCCGCGAGCGTCATGGCGGTCACGAACTTCGCGCCCCCCTCTGTCAGCACGCAAGTCACCTCGCCCCCGTCCTTGCGGATCAGGCGCACGAGTTCGCAGGCTTTGTAGGCTGCGATGCCGCCGCCAACGATGAGGAGTATTTTCTTGGCCATCAGGCCGATTCCATGGACGTTTCGTCCCGCCCCCGCAAGGCCAAGACCAGATCGCCCAGCCCGCGCGGCACGAAGGCAAGCCCCGCCAGTGTCAGCGGCAAGCCCAGCGTCGCCCAGTACCAGTTCTCGGGCCGCGCGAAGAGCGCGATCATCGCGGCCAGCCCGATCAGCCAGAGCAGCGCATAGGCCGCCGCCGCCTGCCCCCGCGCCAGAAACCCGAAAAGCGCCAGCACGACCACCGGCCCCGCCAGCCAGAGCGGCAGGAAATAGAGTGCGGTGGACTGGCGAATACCGGCCACGAACAGCGCCGGCCCTGCAAAGCCCGACCACCCTTGCGAGGCCGGATCGGCCGCCGTGGTCACTGCCATGACCGCATTGGCGTGAAGCGTCAGGGCCACCGCGAAAACCGCCAGCACCGCGACCACGCCCGCCAGTTCGCGCCAGCGCCGCATGAGCAGCGCAAGCGCTGCCCAGAGCAGCACGGCCGGCAGCGCCGTCTCGCGGATCAACAAGGCCGCCAGCGCGCAAAGCAGCGAGAGCCAGATCCGGTCGGGCTTGCGCAAGGCCAGTGCCAGCGTCAGCAGCACGCCTGCCCACAAGTCATGGAACATCACCCCCGGCCCCGCCGCGACGACCGCGACGGCCAGCACCATCGCCAATATTCCAATGCCCTCGCCCGAAGTGCGCGCCAGGGCCTTGGGCAGCATGACGGCGCAGCCGATGAAGAGCGCGAGAAGGATGATCTTCAACCCCTTCTCGCCCACCAGCGCAAAGGCCCAGGCCAGCGCGGGCTGACGCACGGTGAAGAAGGGCTTGAGCGGATAGTTGTTGGCACGGTGTTCGGCAACGACCGCTTCGTAATAGCCTTCACCCGACGCCACTCGCCCCGCGATCAGGCGGTATAGCGCATCGTCCCCGATGCCCCGATTGTCGGCAGAGGCGGGAGGTGCGGAGCCTTGGGGCTGCGCCGGAATGGCAGAAAAGACCGTAAGCGCGAGAAGCACGACTGCCACCACGACAGCCGCCATGCGCTGCAGGCGGCGCAGCGGGCTGTCTTCCAGTAACGAAATGCCCCCCAGCAAGACCGCTCTATCCCAGAAGGCCTGCCAGCATCGCGCCATAGACGGCGCCCGCACCGAGGAAGGCGGAAAGCAGGTAAGGCAGGATGGATTCGCTGCCCGGCTGCCGCTCCTTTCGTTCCCAGATCAGTTCGATGTCGGTCAGCGGCGGCGGTTCGGGTGCGCCGCCCTTGGGCGGGAAGCGGTCCTCGATCCGGCGGATCAGGTCGGGGATGCGCAGCAGCGTTTCGGTATCGGTGCGGATACGGTCGGCAATCGCCGCTTCGGGCCCCAGTTCGTCGCGGATCCATTCGCGTACATAGGGCGCGGCGGTGTCCCACAAGTTGATCGAGGGGTCGAGCTGCGTCGCGATGCCTTCGACCATGACCATCGTCTTTTGCAGCAGCAGCAGGTGCGGCTGCGTCTGCATGTCGAAATCGCGCGTGATCGCGAACAGCCCGTCGAGCATCTGGCCGACCGAAAGCTCGCTCACCGGCTTGCCGCGCATCGGTTCGCCCACGGCGCGCAGGGCCGTCGCGAATTCGTCGACGTTGTGATAGCTCGGCACGTATTGCGCCTCGAA
>NZ_CAXREX010000278.1:0-6035 GCF_964229645.1 Nioella sp.
CGGCAGGGATCGTCGGCCCGCCTTCGGGGGCGCTGCCCCCGTCGCCTTGCGGCGACGCCCCCGGGATATTTTGAGAACAATGACGGGGGTCAGAGGGCCCGGAAGCCCGCGTCGAGCGCGGCGAGGATGGCGTCGACATCCGCCTCGGTCAGAATGAGCGGGGGCGACATGATGATGTTGGGGCCGGAGACGCGCACCATGGCACCGTGGTCGTAGGCGACCTCTTGCACCCTGGCGGGCATGGCTTTGTCAGGGGCCTTGGTGGCGCGGTCCGAGACCACTTCGATCGCGGTCATGAGCCCGTGCCCGCCGCGCACGTCGCCGATCACGTCGTAGCGGCCCTTGAGCTTTTGCACGCCCTCGAAGAGCTGCGCGCCCCGGGCGGCGGCGTTTTCGGGGACATTGAGGCGGATCGTTTCGTCAAGGCAGGCGATGGCGGCCGCCGCGCCGACGGGATGGCCTGAATAGGTGTAGCCGTGGCCGATGGCGGCGGCGCCGGTTTCATCGCTTTCGAAGACCTCGACGACCTTGTCGGACAGCATCACCGCGCCGAACGGGAAATAGCCGTTGGTGATGGCCTTGGCGGTGCACATCATGTCGGGCTGCACGCCCCAGTGGCGGCTGCCGGACCAGTCGCCGGTGCGCCCAAACGCCGTGATGACCTCATCTGCGATGAGCAGGATGCCGTTGCGGTCGCAGATCTCGCGCACCTGGGGCATGAAGCTTTCGTGCGGGACGATGACGCCGCCCGCGCCCAGGATCGGTTCCATGATGAAGGCGGCGATGGTGCCCGCGCCCTGGAAGGCGATCTCGTCTTCGAGCGCGGCGGCACAGAGGCCGGCGAGACGCGCGGGGTCGGTTTCATTGAACGGATTGCGATAGGGGTAGGGGGCCGGGATGTGGAAACAGCCGGGCAGGAGCGGTTCATACTGGGTGCGGAAATTGGCGTTGCCATTGACCGAGGCGCCGCCGAAATGGGTGCCGTGATAGCCTTTCTTGAGGCTCAGGAACTTGGTGCGACCCGGTTCGCCGCGCACCTTGTGATACTGGCGCGCAAGGCGCAGCGCGGTTTCGACGCTGTCGGACCCGCCCGAGGTGTAGAAGGCGCGCGTCAGCCCGTCGGGGGCGAAGAAATCGGCCAGCATCACGGACAGCTCGATCGCCGCGTCGTTCGAGGTGCCCCGGAAGGTGGAATAATAGGGCAGCACGTCCAATTGCCGGGCGATGGCGTCTTTCACCGGCTGGCAGGAAAAGCCCAGGTTCACGTTCCACAGCCCGCCCACGGCGTCGATGGTTTCGTGCCCGTCGATATCGCGGATGCGCACGCCCTCGGCCCCGGTGATGATGCGCGGCGGGTGGGCCATGCTGTCGGCGGGGTGCGCCATCGGGTGCCACATGCGGCGGGCGTTCATTTCCTTGAGGAAGTTCGAGTCTTTCATGTCGCGGTCTCCGGTGCGGCGGCGGCGGCCCATGCGGCGGCAAGCGCGGGCGGGATGGAGCCGCCCCAGTTCGCGCTGATGGTTTCGGCGGCCTGGATGAGTTCGGTGAGGATGAGGGTCTGAAGCCCGGGCGTGACGCGCGAGGACACCGCCGCCACGGCCACGGCCCCGGCGATGCCGGAACTGTCGAAGAGCGGGGCGGCAAAGCCGGTGACGCCGGTCTCGAAGGTCTGGTTCGAGATGGCGATCCCGCTGGCGCGGGCGCGGGCCACGGCGGCGGCAAGGTCTTCGGGGCTGCGGGCGGTGGTCTCGGTATAGGCGGGCATGGCGGCAAGCGCGCGCTTCATGAGCTCTTCGCCGCCGAAGGCGAGCGCGGCGATGCCCGAGGCGGTGGCATGCAGGGGCAGGCGCGATTCATGAAGCACCACGCGCGCGGAATGCTGCGGGGCCTCGTGATGGGCGAGCGTTGTCAGCCCGGTGGCATCGAGCAGCGATGCATGCGCGGTTTCGCCCGTGGCCTCGGCCAGCCGGGGCAGGGCCACGCGCAGGCCCGCGCGGCGGGGCAGGGTGACTTCGCGCATATGCGCCAGGCGCAGGACGGCGGGTCCGATGCGGTAGGCGCGGGTGGCCGGGTTCTGTTCCAGCAGACCCACCGATTCGAGCGCCGAGAGGTGGCGGAAGGTGGTGGCCTTGTCGCGGCGGGCGAGTCGGTGAAAGTCGCTCAGACCGATCTCGGGCCGGTCGAGCGAGAAAAAATCCAGCAATTCCATCGCCTTTGCGATCGTGGACATGGGGCCTCCTGTCGCGCGGACGGAGCCGCGTCGTGCAAAAAGGATTGACGGGGATTGGTTCACAATGCAAGCTGTTTTTGAACCATCGGTTTAAATAATGAACCAACTCAGCAGGGAGTGCAACATGAACAGAATGCTCAAGACCGTCTGCGCGGCGGCCCTGGCGACGGTGGCCCTTGGCGGGCTGGCGGCGGCCGATTACCCCGAACGCCCGGTGGAATTCGTTGTGCCATGGCCGCCGGGCGACCTGGAGGACGTGCTGACGCGGATGATCGCGGAGGACTTCCAGGAGGCCTACGGCGTGCCGGCTGCGGTGGTGAACCGTCCGGGCGGCGGCGGCGGCCCCTTCCCCGGCGCAATCTCGGTGGCGACGGCTCCGGCGGATGGATACACCATCGGCTCCTTCATCATCGCGATCCCGACCGTGGGTCCAAACCTCGGCATCCCCGAGCTTAGCCCCGACCCGTTCGAGCCCATTGGCATCTTCCTGACCTATCCCTTCGTCATCGCCGCAAGCGCGGACGCGCCCTATTCCAGCATGGAAGAGCTGGCGACCTACGCGCAGGACAATGACGTGACACTTGGCCATTTCGGCGCGCCGCTGGTGCCGACGCGGGTGACGATGGCGCTGGCGGAAAGCCAGGGCTTCGGCTTTGCCTCGGACGCGGCATTCGATGCGCTCGATTGCAACACGCTGGCCTCGGGCGATGCGGATGTGATCAACACCACGCTTCAGTTGATTCTGCCATGCCTCGACAGCGTCAACGTGCTGGCCTCGATCGGGGCGGAGCGCATCAGCTTGACGCCGGACGCGCCCACGGTGGCAGAGCTTGACCCGTCGCTCAATGTGGCGCTGTGGAACGGGCTCTTCGTGCATCGCGACACGCCGCAGGAGGTGCGGGACCGGATCGCGGAAGTGGCCCAGGCCACGGTGATGAGCGAGCGCGCGCAGGCGTTGGCGGCTGAAACCGGCGCGCTGGTCTACTGGCAGGACGCAGACGCGTCGACGGCGCAGATCCAGGCCGATATCGAGACGCTCGGCACCATCTCGGGCATGCTCGACTGAGCCTGAACGGATCAAGGACGGGTCGGCCCTGGCGGGCCGATCCGCAATTTTTTCCACATAAAATTGGGGCGCGCGCGGATGGGGCGGTTCGAAACTCTCCAGCAGATGTTCAAGCGATACCGGCGTCCGGGGGACCTGGTCTTTGCCACGCTCTTCCTGCTCTTCGCCATGTGGCTTGCCAGCCAGTTGCAGACCCAGACCGTCTGGGCCAACGGCCAGCACCTCTTTGCACAACCCCGGTTCTGGCCCGCAGTGGGTGTCTTCGGAATGGTGATCTTCGGGGCGCTGCATTTCCTGGGGTCGCTGGCCTCGGACCGCATCCCCGGCCGCTGGCCCGAGGTGCTAAGCTGGGTCAGGGCGCTGGAATTCGTGGGCTGGTTCCTGGCCTATGTCTGGCTGGTGCCGCAGGCGGGCTACCTGCTGGCGACACTTCTCTTCATGGGCGCGCTGACGCTGCGCATGGGGTATCGTGACGGGCGCATGATCGGGGCCGCGCTGGTGACGGGGCTTGGGATCGTGCTGCTGTTCCGGACTTTCCTCCAGGTGCGGCTGCCGGGCGGGCAGCTCTATCATCACCTGCCCGATGGCCTGTCCACCTTCATGCTGACCTATTTCTGAGGCCCCGGCGATGGACCTTTTCCTTTCCAGCCTCGACACGCTTGCCCGGCTCGACGTGCTTCTGGCCCTTCTGGTGGGCTCGATCGGCGGTGTCATCATCGGCGCGATTCCCGGCGTCGGCGCGGCGGTGGCCATTGCCATCCTGCTGCCCGCGACCTTCAGCTTCGATCCCATCGTGGGGCTGACCGTGCTTCTGGGCATCTATGGCTCGTCCATGTATGGCGGCGCGATCCCGGCGATCCTGATCAACACGCCGGGAACGGCCGTGAACGCGCTGACCACATATGACGGCTACCCGATGACGCAGAAGGGGCAGGCGCGGCGGGCACTGTCGCTGGCCTATTCGGCCTCTTTCTTCGGGGGCATCCTGTCGATCCTGTGCCTTATCTTCCTGTCGCCCGTGCTGGCCTGGGTCGCCCCCATGTTCGGCAGCCGAGAGATTTTCCTCGCCGCGCTTCTCGGTATCATCCTCGTCGTGCTCGCGCATCGGGGGCAGGTCTTTGCCGCGGGCATGCTGGCCAGTTTCGGCATCTTCCTCAATTCCGTGGGGCTGGAGCCGGTGCGCTATTCGCGCCGCTATGCCTTCGATCAGAGCTGGCTGGCCTCGGGTGTCGACCTGATCGTGGTGGTGCTTGGCCTTTTCGCCATTTCACAGGCCTTCCTGCTGCTGGTCGACAAGGACGATGCGCCCAAGGCGCAGCGGGTGGAAGGAAGCCTCTTTTCCGGCCTGAAAGAGCTATTCCGCTTCAAGCGGGTGGCGACGGTGTCGTCCGGTTTCGGGGTGCTGATGGGAATGATCCCCGGCGTGGGCGAGTTCACTGCCCAGTTCCTGAGCTACACCTACGCGCGGCGCACGTCGAAAACGCCAGAGGAGTTCGGCAAGGGCAGTCCCGAGGGGCTGATTGCCTCGGAAGCGGCCAATAACGCGGTGCCGGGGGCCGCGATGATCCCGCTCCTGGCGCTTGGCATCCCGGGCGAGGCGCTGACCGCGATGATGCTGTCGGTCTTTTACGTGCATAACGTGGTGCCGGGGCCGGGGCTTTTCCAGAACGACATGGATTTCGTGGTGGCGCTTTATATCGTGATGCTGCTTCTCAACGTCATCGTGCTTGGCTTGCTGATGTTCTCGACCAACTGGCTGACCAGGATCATCCAGGTGCCGACGCGGTTCCTGGGCGTGGTGATCCTGACGCTGAGCTTCGTGGGAGTCTATTCCCTTCGCAATTCCTTCACCGACTGCGCGATTGCCAGCGCCTTCGGGGTGCTGGGGCTGATCCTGAAGCGGCTCAACCTGCCGGTGGTGCCGATCATCCTGGGCATGGTCCTGGGCGGGATCATGGAGGTGAAGCTGCGCAGCGCCATGGCGCGGGTGCGCACGCCCTGGGACATGATCGACAGGCCGATTGCCTTCCTGCTTTTCTGCGCGATCCTGCTGGTCATCGGGCTGCATATCCGCACGCTGGTCAAGGAGCACCGGGCGCGGATGGACGAGCCCGACCACGACATTCACGACGCACATACGAGGTAAGCCATGGATCAGGCCAGCATCGACACGCTGCGCGCGCAGCCGGTCCCCGCGCAAGGGCACCTGATCGGGGGGCAGGTGGTGCCCGCCTCGCACGGGGCCGTGATGGAGACGCTGTCCCCCATCGACGGCAGCGTGCTGACGACGCTGGCACGAGGCACGGGCGAGGACGTGGCGCGCGCGGTTGACGCGGCGCGGGCGGCGTTCGAGGACGGGCGCTGGTCGCGCCAGCCCCCTGCCGCGCGCAAGAAGGTCATGCTGAAATGGGCCGAGTTGATCGAGGCCGAGGCTCTGGCGCTGGCGGTGATGGGCGTGCGCGAGAACGGGACCGAGATTAACATGGCCTACAAGGCCGAGGCCGGGTCGGCTGCGGCCACGATCCGCTATTATGCCGAGGCCATCGACAAGCAATATGGCGAGATCGCCCCGACGGCGGAAAACGTGCTTGGTCTGGTGCACCGGGAGCCCGTGGGTGTTGTGGGCGCGATCGTGCCGTGGAACTTCCCACTGATGATCGGCGCGTGGAAGCTGGCGCCTGCGCTGGCCGCGGGCAATTCGGTGGTGCTGAAACCGGCGGAAACCGCTTCGCTCACGCT
>NZ_CAXREX010000279.1:0-8322 GCF_964229645.1 Nioella sp.
GCGGCTCTGGCGGCGGCTATGACGATCCGGGCTATGGCGGCGGGTCGGGTGGCGGCTCGCGCGGTGGATCGGGCGGCTATGGCGGCGGTTCCTCGGGCGGCGGCTCGCGCGGGGGCTTCGGCGGCGGCGCGTCCGACATGGTTGACGAGATCCCGTTCTGATCCCGCGTGATCGTTGGAATTCCGCCCGGCGCAGCCCCCTGCGCCGGGCTTTCTTATCGCGGTTTCCGTGTCCGAGCCGTCCCGCCACCAAGACCCGCGCGCTGCCCTCTTGACGGTTGAGGGTGACCCCGATACATCGCTGCCTGCGCGGGTATGATGTAATGGTAGCCTGTCAGCTTCCCAAGCTGAACGCGCGGGTTCGATTCCCGCTACCCGCTCCAATCTCCAGAATAATTCGTCTGCACGAACAGCGACCTGAATGGTGGGGCGCCGGGTTTCCGTATTTACGTCAAAAGGAACGCGCGGAAAGCATCTGACCCTCCTGTCCGGAGACTCCGGAAGCCGATCACGCGGCGATCGCCAGACCTGCCTCGGTCTCTCCCCCTTCCACGCGCCGACATCCCGCCCGATGCCACGGGACGGGATCCTCTTCAGAACCTTTGGCCGGTGCAGCCACTAAACTGTGCTGATAACCGAGACGCCGGGCGAAGATCCGGCGGGGTTCAGGGGGTCGGTCAGCCGCGCCCGCAGACGACGCGGGCATGCGGCGTCATCGCGCGGCGCTCCAGAAAGAACACGCCAAGCGGGGCCTGGATCACGGCGAAGTTGCCGACTTCGCCGATCATCTCGACCTGCATGCAGGCCGGCAGCGGTTGCATCGGGTGCTGATAGTCGGCGGTGAGGTAGATCATCGCGTCCTGCCGCAGGGTCATCGTGCGCGCTTCGGCAGCAGACGGGGCGAAGGTCGCGGCAGTGGTAGCGAGGGCGGCGAGGGTGAACAGGGCGTTGCGGATCATGGGTCGGTTCCTTTTCGGATGGGGTCAGGGTTTGTCTTTCGATGCCTTCATCCTGCATCGTGCAGACCGTCCCGGCAGTTACCCAAGGAACACGGATCAAGCAGCGCCTGCCCCGAGCCCGTCACGCGCCCGACATCCGCGCAAACGCAGCCCTTTAGGAGGGGGCAGGACCCGGCGCAAAACGAGGGAATACGCGCAAAAACGCATATCCGAGGCGGCTTTGCTCTTGGTCTGTACAGCGAAGATCGGCATCAACACCTTCTGTGACCTAAAGAGCAAACCCTAAATCATTCGCCGGCTATGCCGGGCTTCGGCGTCCTCGCCATAACCACCACGATCATCCGCAAAAGCCCCTGGCCCGGGTTGAAGTTCTTATTGACAGAGGGCTGCGGCTTCGCACGTACTACGAATACGTAGTAAATATCAGAAATTGCAGATCGCAGGGAGAAAGTCATGATCGATAGACTTCGCACATTGCTGGCCGGTCTGGCCATCGGGGCCGCTCTGGTCGTTCCGGCCACAGCCCAAACGACAAACCCGCGTATTGCCATCGCCCTGTTCGGGCCGCACCCGTCATTGCAGCAGGTCTCCGACGGTTTCAAGACCGCGCTCGAAGCAGCGGGATTCACCCCGACCTATGACGAAGGGAACGTCAATTTCGACCGGTCACTGGTGCCGCAGTTCCTGAATCGTCTCGCTGCCGGTGACCCGGACCTGATGCTGACGATCACCACACCCATGGCACAATCTGCGCGCCAAATCCTGAGCAACCGCGATTTTCCGATCGTCTTTGCGCCGGTCACCGATCCGGTTCAGGCCGGGCTGGTCGACACCTGGGACGCGGGCGCCCCCTTGTTGACGGGCGTGTCCAATATCCCCGATCTGGCCGCCACCATCGACTTCATGAAGACGCTGGTGCCGGGCATGATCCGACTGGGCATCCTCTACAATCCCGGCGACGACAGCGACACGGCCTTTGCCAACCGCCTGCAGACCGTCGCACCGGAGCTCGGCGTCGAGGTATTGTTGATCGGTGTCGATAACGCCAATGATATCCCCCAGCGCGTGACCTCGGCACGGGGGCGCGCCGATGCATTGTTCGTCCCTGCATCCAGCCTGCTGCAACCTGCAAGCCCGGCGATCGCCTCGGCCGCGGCGCGGATCTCGATGCCTGTGTTCAGCTCGAACACGCAATCAGTCGGCGATGCGTTGGCACTCGCTGCCTTTGCCGTCGATTTCTATCGGATCGGCGAGCGGGCAGGTGAAATCGCGGTGCGCATCCTGAGCGGCGAAGCCCCCGAAACCATCGCCATCGCCGTCCCCGCCCCGGAGGATCACATGATTCGCATCAGTCAGCGGCAGATGACGGCGCTGGGTCTGACTTTGCCGGCATCGCTGGACGGGTGCGACTGTGTCGTCGAGTGATCCGCAGCACGCGCTGACGCTCGAATCCCTGCGCCTGACCTTCCATCCGGGCTCTCCGGATGAAAGGGTCGCGCTGGACGGGCTGAGCCTGCAGATGGACGAAGGTGACTTCGCGGTCGTCATCGGCTCGAACGGCGCGGGGAAAAGCACCTTGCTCAACGTTATCGCCGGCGCGTTGCCGCCCGATAGCGGGCGCGTCGTGTTCGACGGCAAGGACGTGACCGCGCTGGCGGTGCACCGGCGGGCCGCTTATATCGGGCGGGTGTTTCAGGATCCGATGCTGGGTACCGCCCCTGCCCTGTCGATCGAGGAAAACCTGGCACTGGCGCAACGGCGCGGCCAGCGGCGTGGACTTGGAATGGCGCTGCGGCGCGGCAACCGCCAGCGCTTCGCAGATCTTCTTGCGCCTTTCGGACTGGGGCTGGAAACGCGCCTGGGCGTGATGGCCGGCAAACTGTCTGGCGGGCAGCGGCAGGTTCTGGCGCTGCTCATGGCGGCGATGCAACGGCCACGGTTGTTGTTGCTGGACGAACATACTGCGGCGCTCGACCCAGGAACCGCCGAACTGGTGATGCAGGCCACGCGCCGCATTGTCGGCGAAGGTGGACTGACGACGCTGATGATCACCCACAACATGCAACACGCCATCGATACCGGAAACCGCCTGCTGGCGCTGAACGCCGGACAGGTGCGCCTGGATCTGGACGCCCAGGCAAAAGCTGGCTTGACCGTGGATGCGCTGGTCCAGCGGTTCGGCGCCAGCGACGATCAGCTGTTGCGCGCGTAAGGAGACGGCCATGGAGATTCTGAACCTGTTCTGGAACCTGTTTCCCGTCACGCTGGTGCAGGGCCTGACCTATGCGCTGATCGCAATGGCGATCATGATCCCGTTTCGCATTCTTTCCGTGCCAGATCTGTCGTCCGAAGGGGTTTTTCCCTTCGGCGCCGCCGTCGCCGCCGCCCTGCTGGGTGCCGGTGCGCACCCTCTGGTCGCGACCGCCAGTGCGGTCGCGGCAGGGTTCCTCGCCGGGGCGGCGACCGCGATGATCCACCTGAAGTTCAAGGTGCACTCGCTGCTGGCCGGGATCCTGACCGTGACCATGCTGTGGAGCATCAACCTGCGTATTCTGGGCAGCCCGAATGCGCCGATCTTCGGGATCGAGACGCTCTATGACTGGATCAGTCCCGCCATCCTGACCAGCCTGTCGTTGCAGATCGCCGCCGCCGCGCTACTGGCCGCGGTCCTGGTGCTGGCGCTGTGGTGGGTGCTGCAAACCGACATGGGGCTGGCCCTGCGCGGCATCGGGGCCAACCCGCAGCTAACCCCTGCGCTGGGGGTCAACCTTGTGCTCTATACCGCCGGTGGGCTGGGGCTGGCATCGGGGATCAGCGGTCTGGCCGGGGCGCTCATGGCGCAATCGCAAGGCTATGCCGATGTCGGGATGGGCGTCGGTATGCTGGTCAACGGTCTGGCGGCGGTCATCATCGGCGAGGCGATAACCGGGAGACGCACGCTGCTGCGCCAGATCGCGGCACCCGTGGTTGGGGCGGTGGTCTATTACCAACTCGCCTCGTTGGCGCTGGCCCTTGGCCTGCACCCATCCGATCTGAAACTGGTGACGGGCGTGTTCGTGCTGCTCACCATTGGCTGGCCGGTGCTGATCGGCCGCAAGGTCTCGGGTGCCGGTCTCTAGGCCCGCCCCGCAATCATAAGGAACCGAAAATGACTCCCTCGCCAAAAACCCGCATCGGCGTGGCCGGGTACGGGTATATCGGGCGCGAACTGTGCCGCCTGATCCGCGAAACACCCGCCTGGAACCTCGAACTGGCTTTCGTCTGGAATCGCGACCCGCGCAAGCTCGATGACCTGCCCGAAGACTTGCCGCTGGCTGACCTCGATCAACTGGCCATGCGGCGGCCCGACCTTGTTATCGAATGCGCCCATCCCGCTGTCACCGTCGAGCATGGCGCGGCCATCCTGAATGCAGCCGACTATCTGCCGCTGTCGGTCAACGCCTTTGCCGATCCGGCGACCGAGGCGCGGCTGGTGGCGCTGGCCAAGGCACAGGGCCGCCGCATCATCATCCCGCACGGGGCGCTGATCGGGCTCGATAATCTCGTCGAAATGCGCGACATGTGGCAGGACGTGACCATAACCTTTCGCAAGAACCCGGCGAATATCGACTTTGCCGATACCGACATTGACCCGACCACGATCACGGGCGAAACTGTGATCTATGACGGGTCGGTGCGGGGTATCGCCGGGCGTTTCCCTCGCAACGTTAACACCATGACGACCTGCGCGTTGGCCACCGTCGGCCTGGACCGCTGCCGCGCGGTGCTGATCGCCGACCCCGCCCTGAATGTCGCCATCGCCGAGGTTCGCGCCGTGGGTCACGACGGGTCGGTGCATGAATCGTGCAAGGTGCAGCCGGTGGTTGGCGTATCGGGCACCGAGATGCTGGCGGCGCAAGTTGGCTCGATGCTGCGCGCGGCGCATGTCGTGCAGCCCGGGCTCGGCTTTGCATGAACACCCTGCCCGATATTGATAATGATCTGCACGGCGACGCGCTGAACGCGGCCTATAACCCCGTTGCGCAGGTCGGCGCATCGGTCTTCGCCGACCGGATAGCGGCCTATCGCCGCGCCTCGGACCACGCGATGGCGACGCTGCCGGTTCGGGCGGGCCTGTCACGCCCCTTGTGGTGTTCATCCACGGGGGCTACTGGCGCGCGCCGTCGCGGGTTGAGTCGCGTTTTGCCGCGACGGGGCTGGTCCCAGCCGGAGGCAGCCTCGCGACGCTGGATCACGCGCTGGCCGCCGAAGTCTCGATATCGGAGATGACGCGCCAGTGCCGAGCGACCCTCGCCGATATGTGGCACAATGCCGAAACCCTGGCAATCGACCGCCGCCGGATCGTTGTCACAGGCGGGTCGGCGGGCGGCCACCTGGCGGCGATGCTGATGGTGGCTGGCTGGCGGGCCGGGTTCGGCCTGCCCGACGATGCCGTCGCTGGCGGGCTGCCCGTCAGCGGACGGTTCGACCTG
The DNA here is from genome assembly GCF_964229645.1 of Nioella sp. Lineage (GTDB taxonomy): Bacteria > Pseudomonadota > Alphaproteobacteria > Rhodobacterales > Rhodobacteraceae > Nioella. Next base: position 5,431 of record NZ_CAXREX010000279.1, read on the forward strand.
TCCCCCATCGCGCGCAGATTCGTGCAAGAGTGGAACGGTCTGAGTGCCCGGGATGTCGCGGCGCTCAGCCCCCTTTCGCACCTGCCCGCACCGGGGTACCGCGCCATGGTCGCTTGGGACGACACCGAGCCTACCGGTTTCGGCCGCCAGTCGCGCGCGTTTCACCAAGCCTGGGCGGCAGCGGGGCAACCGGTAGGCGTGCTGGAACTGGCGGGACGCGATCACTTCGACGCGGTGCTTGAACTGGCCGACGGCGACCGCGCATTGTTCCGGGCGTTGATGTCGCCTATCCCGGCAAGACCCGCGCGACGAAGGACAGCCCAGCCATGACCGCACCCGATCCGAAATCCGAAAGCGGCTTGTCGACCAGTGCCCCAACCCCGCGCAACGACCGCGTCCCCGTGGCTTTCGAAGTGCACGAATTGCTGTCGCATCTGCTGCGACGGGCGCATTTCGCCGCCGAGGCCGAGTTTCCCGCCGCCTATGACGGGATCGAGGTCACCTCTCGACAACTGGCGCTACTGTTCACGATTAACCGAAAGCCGGGGTCGAGCCAGACTGAACTGGCCGAGGCCGTCGGCTTTGACGCCAATACCTTCAGCGACCTCGCCAAGCGCAGCGAGCGCAAGGGGTTGTTGCAACGCATCCGGTCGCGCGATGACCGGCGCGCCTTCGGGCTATACCTGACGGACGACGGGCGCGCGATGGTGGCCCGCGCGGCGGCGTTGACCCCGGCCTACCAGGCCCGTCTCTCCCGGAACCTCGCCCCCGACGAGGCCCGTCAGCTTGTCGCGCTGCTGCATAAAATGCTGGGCCTGAAAACCTAACGCCAATTTCCTGGCATTTTGCCCTTCGCAGCAGTCCACCAGCTTGACGCGGTACAGATCAGGTCTGACAGTGCAACTATCAAGCGCATGGGGGTTCTCCTCGATATAGCAGAATGCTTGTGTGCCGCGCTGCGGAAAAGAGCTCGGCTTCGGTGCCGGCAGCGGCGAGCTGGTCCCCGGCGGCGCGGGTGGCGATGTATAGCCGCCAGGCGGCGCGTTCGACCGCATCCTTCGCCGCCTCGGAATGCCGCGCCATCGCGTCGCAGATCTCGGCCGTCAGCGCCTCGAGTCGAGCGTCGTGCCACGCGACGGCGCCCCAGAGGCAACCGCGTTCGGCCAGGATCAGAAGAAGCGGCGTCAGTCAGTACCCGCGCGAGGGCCTGTATTTTTATGCGCAGAATGGTTTGGGTCCGGTCCATGGGCCTCGTGACAGACTTGGTCCAGCACACCGAGCTTCTTTGGCCCGGCCCTCCATCGACTCGCGCATCGACGTCAAGGAGATCGGGATGCGCTACTATACGGCTATTGTTCATCAGGAAGGCGACAGCGCTTTCGGCCTCACCTTCCCGGATCTGACCGGAGGCTTTGCCTCGGCCGATGACTGGGATACGATCCCGGCCGCAGAAAACGAGGCGCTGGATTTGTGGTTCGAGAATATGCGCTCGGCCGCGCCCGCTTCGCTGTCCGAGGCCCGCGCGCAGCCCGAGGTCGCCGAAGCCTTGCGGGCGGGCGCGTAGCATTTGGCGGTGCCCTATATCCCTGCCGACACGGCGGTGCAGCGGGTCATTATCACGCTGGAGCGCGGGCTGTTGCACGCCATTGATGAAACTGCGAAGGCGCGGGGAATGAACCGCTCGTCCCTCCCCGCGTCTGCCGCGCGGCGCGAGCTGACCAGGGCAGTCGCCTCGGCCAACGCAGGAAGAAGAGAACCGCGGGGGATGTGGCCGACAACGGATGCTGTGTTGTGGGTCTGGCCCCATTTTCTTGATCGAGGGTAATCGTTGAACCGGAAATGACACAGTCCGAGCATATGCCAAGTGAACGCAAGAGGTTCTGTTAACGTACTGGCACGGCTAGTAGTTACCAAAGAGCGTAGGGGTCTTCGTTCCATATGGTTAGGGTCAGGACTCGTTCTTGTATCATAGCCAAGCCAAGACGACAGCAGCGACACCTGCACCCCTGCGGCAACACCCGGCCGCAATCGCGGTGTGACATTGACCTCCAGTGTTACACCCACCTCTGTTGCTATCGCCCCGATCCTCGGCTTGTGCAGGCCGTAGCGCGCCGGGTTGTTGCCATAGATCGCGCCCAGAAAATCGCCCGGGCTCAGAACATAGCTTTTGGGCAGTCCCGCGATACGGATCTCGCGCTGGCCCGGCAGGACCGACTGCGGCGAGGGCGTCGCTGCGTTCCCGAAAGCGGCCGCTGGTGACGGTTCAGATAGGTGAGCGATCAAGGCTCGATTGACTGCTCGGCTCGGCGCCGGGCTTCCTGGATCAACATTTGCCCGTCTGCGCGGCGATCGTGACCGGCGGCTAGCGAAGGCTTCGGGTCAGAGCTACGCAGCGATCTCGGCCACGCGGGCGGCGTTGTCGGCGGCAAGGCTGCCATCGGCCATCCACAGGTTGTTCTCGAATCCCACGCGGGCACAACCGCCCCGGCGCAGGGCCTCGGCCAGACAGGCGGTTTCGGTCGGCCCGAAGGCGCAGAGAGCCCAGTCGCCGGTCACGCCCAGCGCGGACAGGCGGTCGAGAAACGGGTCCAGCATCGCGGGCTCCGAGTGCTGACCCTCGGTATAGCGCCCCAGAACGAAGAGCATCTGCAGATCGCCCGGAGGGATCGTCCCCGCCGCCTGTTCGCGCGCCAGAAGGTCAAGCTGATCGGCATCGTAAAGGATATGCTGCACTTCTGTACCGGCCTCGGTCAGCGCGTGATAGCAGGCGCGCGCGGCCTTGCGGTCGCCATCGGCCAGCATCTCGGTCAGCGCGATCGAGACACCCTCGGGCCGGATGTCGCGCAAGAGCGCGCGCTGCGCGGCGGGGTCGTAGCGGCCCGCGGCCTCGGT
>NZ_CAXREX010000280.1:0-4103 GCF_964229645.1 Nioella sp.
GCTGCCTGCGATGGCGCGGCAGTCGCTACAGATCGACCGCGTCAGTCCGAAGGTCAGACGGTCCGGTGCGCCGAGCAGGCTGCTTGGTCCGCTGAAGCTGAAAGGAAAGCTCTGGGCGAAGGCGCCAGTGGCCATGACGAGCGACAGTGCCGCCCCTGCCAAAGCTGTGATTAGTCTTCTCATCGCAATGATCCCCCTATCACGAAACATGGATAAGGGTCCGCCCGCGGGCCGATTCCCTCAATAGAGGCTGCAGATTCCGGTTCGGGGTGTTGCGATTAAGTGACCTTGCGTCAACTAATGATTGTTAATCAGGACTTTAGGAAACGAGGGTTTTTGCCTCTGCACCCGTTACACAGGCGCGCGCGATAGGACCATAGCCCATCACACCCCTGCGCAGTTCGGGAAATATCGCGAAAAGCTCTTCTTGTGCGGCCCGGTCGAGGGCCAAAAGGCTGCCGTCGCCGGGATAGAAGCTCTCGGTTTCGATCCCCTCTGCCAGAACGATCTGATGGCGGTCGAACAGCATGTGCCAGTATTCCACGTCGCGGCAGGGGTGGGCGCAGATCCGGTCTCCGTCCGCGAGGTGCTTGGCCGCGACCAGCACTTCGGGTTGCCCGAAGAAAAGCTCGGCCCGCCAGCCTCGGATCAGAATCCGGTGCTGGGGCGAAACCAGCAGGGCCCGCGTATTCCCCAGGGCCCCTTTCGAAATCGAAATCGGCGCCAGCGATCCCCTTCCAGAGACCCTGCGGTGCCCGATCCAGCGAACCGGCTGCAAGCCTTCGTCGCGGGTCCGCACGAAGTCCCCTTCGCGGATCGTCTCGATGGGGCGTTCTCCGTCCGCGGTATCGATGCGGGTGCCGCGGGCAAAGCAGACGAAGAAATCGGAATAGAGCGGATCGGTGTCGAAACCGTTGCCGTTCGAGTAATTGACCGAGATGTCCTTGTCGACGATCGTGTAGGTCGTGCCCGGAACAATGCCCCCCTGGCCGGGGTTGGACGGGTCCTCCATCACCACGAAATAGCCGTCACTGGTGACGTTCTGGTTGCTGCCTTGCTGGTTGGCACCGGTGTTTACCCAGATCAGCACGAAGGTATTTGTGCCATCGGTCACCTGGTAGCCGATTTCGTATTGGTGCAGCGCGTTCGTGTAGGTGGTGCCGTCCACCGTGCCGCTGACCAGCTGGTCGCTGTCGACCGGGTTGAAGTCATCGGGCGTGTCGTCGGTGCCACCATCGGTGACGGTCACGATATCGGCCGATGCCCCGGCACCCACGGTGAAACTGTCGCCCACGTTGAACGAGGCGGGGGATCCGAAATCGGCAAGGGACCAGGCCTGCATATCGTAACTGGGCATCGTGTCACGCGCTCCTGCATTGCCCCGGGGCCAATGCCCACGGGGGGATGCACTGACACCTACCGGAGCAGCGTGAAACGCTGAGGGCCAAAGCCGGGCATTCCCGGGGCGAATTGCGGCAGTTTCGCTGCAATTCTTGCCTAAAGGTTAAGGAGGAGCCCCAAGAAACAAGGCCCCGCCAAGGGAGGCGAGGCCTTGCATCATTTGTGGCGAAAGGGCGGATCAGGCGGCGATCAGGCCCATCGATTCCAGCTTCAGCAGCACCTGCTGCGCGCAGAAGTCCACGTCCATGCCCTCGGTGTCGACCACCAGCTCGGCATGGGTCGGGGCCTCGTATGGGTCCGAAATCCCGGTGAACTCCTTGATCTTGCCTTCCCGCGCCAGGGCATAGAGCCCCTTGCGATCGCGCCGTTCGCATTCTTCAAGCGAGGTTGCCACATGCACCTCGACGAAAGCGCCATAGGCCTCGATCATCTCGCGCACGGCGCGGCGGGTGGCGGTATAGGGTGCGATCGGGGCGCAGATGGCGATGCCGCCATTCTTGGTGATCTCGCTCGCGACATAGCCGATGCGGCGGATGTTGATGTCGCGATGTTCCTTCGAGAAGCCCAGTTCCGACGACAGGTGTTTACGCACCACGTCGCCATCGAGCAGCGTCACCGGGCGCCCGCCCATTTCCATCAGCTTGACCATGATGGCGTTTGCGATGGTCGACTTGCCCGAACCGGACAGGCCGGTGAAGAACACGGTGAAGCCCTGCTTGGAGCGCGGCGGCGAGGTGCGGCGCAACTCGTTCACCACCTCGGGGAAGCTGAACCATTCGGGGATTTCCAGCCCCTCGCGCAGGCGGCGGCGCAGCTCGGTGCCAGAAATGTTCAGGATCGTCACGCTGTCGCGGTCGTGGATTTCATCCGCAGGTTCGTACTGGGCGCGTTCCTGCACGTAGACCATGTGTTTGAAGTCCACCATCTCGATTCCCATTTCCTCCTGATGGGCGCGGAACAGGTCCTGCGCGTCATAGGGGCCGTAGAAATCCTCGCCGGCAGAGTTCTTGCCGGGTCCGGCATGGTCACGTCCAACGATGAAATGGGTGCAGCCGTAGTTCTTGCGGATAAGACCGTGCCACACGGCTTCGCGCGGGCCCGCCATGCGCATGGCCAGCGGCCAGAGCGACATCGTAGTCGTCGAGCCCGGATACTTGTCCAGCACCGCCTCGTAGCAGCGCACGCGGGTGAAATGGTCCACGTCGCCCGGCTTGGTCATGCCCACGACCGGGTGGATCAGCAGGTTGGCCTGCGCTTCCTTGGCGGCGCGGAAAGTCAGTTCCTGATGCGCGCGGTGCAGCGGGTTGCGGGTCTGGAAGGCCACGATCTTGCGCCAGCCCAGTTTGCGGAAATAGGCGCGCAGTTCGTTGGGCGTGTCGCGGCGGGCGCGGAAATCGTAATGCATCGGCGGCTGGATGCCGGTTACCGGGCCGCCAAGGTAGACGGGGCCTGCCACGTGATGGAGGTAGTTCACCGCCGGATGCGCCACGTCATCTGCCCCGAACACCTTTTCCGCTTCGCGCGCCTTGTTGGGCACCCATTTGTCGCTGATCGACAGGATCGCCAGGATCACGCCTTCCTGGTCGCGCAGCGCGATGTCCTGGCCGGGTTCGACCTTGGCGGCAAAGTCCTCGGACACGTCGAGCGTCACCGGCATCGGCCAGAGCGAGCCATCCGCCAGGCGCATGTTGTCCACGACGCCGTTGTAGTCCTCCTCGCTCATGAATCCCTTCAGCGGGCTGAAGCCGCCATTCATCAGCAGTTCCAGATCGCAGATCTGGCGCGGGGTCAGGTCCCAGGAAATCATGTCGCCCGCGTCGCGCTTGAGTTTCTGCGCGCTGTCGGGGGAAACGAACAGCTCCTGAATGGGGGCAAGGTGGTTCTGCATCACTTGTGTCCTAGTCTTGAGGGAAAGAAGGCCGCTGGTGCTGCCGGTCAGTTCGGCATGCAGGGCGTCGTACTCGGCAAGTTTGCGGGCCAGGAACCGGTCGGTCAGACGAGCCTTTTCCGCCGCCCCGCGCGGGGTCAGCGCATAGCCGTAGCGCTGCCGCCGGTCGGGGCTGTTCCGATCGGTGATCTCGACGAAGCCCGCCTCGGTCACCGCCTTGAGAACCGCGTTGAGCCGCCCAAGCGAAACGCCCACGGCTTCTGCCATGACCCGCTGAGACACCTCCGGCGCCGCGTCGAGCTGGCGCAGAAGGCGGAAGAGCAGGTCATCTTCCGGCAGGGCTGTGGCGGGGCGAGGGGCACTCATGGCACGCGACTCTGAGTTTGTTCACGAATGAACATATGTCACATTTCGCAGGTGCAGCAAAGAGGAAAGTTCCGAAAAGGATAAAAAAACTGCGCAAACGACAAAACGCGAAACGCCCCGCCGGATGGGCGGGGCGTCTTGGTCCGTCTATTCCGTAGAACTGGCCTGCGCGTCTTATCCGTCCTGCTCGGCCAGCCAGTGTTCGGCGTCGAGCGCGGCCATGCAGCCCATCCCGGCGCTGGTCACGGCCTGGCGATACTTGTGGTCGGTCAGGTCGCCTGCCGCGAAGATACCGGGGATCGAGGTTCGGGTGCTGCCCGGCTCGACCTTCACATAGCCGCCGTTGTGCAGGTCCAGCACGTCCTTGACCAGTTCATTGGCAGGCGCATGGCCGATCGCCACGAAGACGCCCTTGCAGGGGATCTCGGTGATCTCGCCTGTCTCCACG
>NZ_CAXREX010000281.1:0-2916 GCF_964229645.1 Nioella sp.
GGAGGGAGCCATGCGCCGCAGGGGCTGGCATACGCAAGAGTTGCAGGGTGAGCTGATCCTCGCCCGCCGCTGGCCAGCGCGTTTCGACCTGAGCGTCGAGACGCGGCTGCCGCCGGTTGGCCGCAAGGCCCGTCTGGCGCACCAGGTGCGCCAGGATCTCTGGCGCGCGCTGCAATCCCTGCGTGGCTTCTCGCCCTGCGTGTCCGTCACCGAAGAGGCTGGCGCGACGCTGCTCCGCGCCGGCGGTCAGCTGGATGGCGCCGCCCCGCGCGCGCAGGCCGAGGCGCGGCTCGTGGCGGTGCTCGAGGATCCGCGCAACCGCGCCCGCTGGCTGAGGTGGGCGCGATGAGTTTATGGCCTGCGCTCCTGCTGTTCTCCGCCTCGTCGCTTCCGGCGCTGGGCGAGGCCGTCGCCGTGCCCTCGGGCATGGAGGTGAGCTTTCACGACATGATCTGGGACGAGCCGGTCGGGGCGGGGCTGATCTATCGCTTCCGCTTCGTCGCGCCGGAAATCGGCGGCGATGCCCCGCGTGATTTTGCCGAAGTGTCGGGCGACATGGACGAGCTGTGCCAGGTGTTCGCGCTGCCGCGGCTGTCGTCGATCGGCCCGCAGCCGTCTCGGGTGATGATCTCGCTGATGGAGAGCCCGGTCGAATTCGGCGTGGCGAGTCCCGACGTGATCCAATATTTCGAGGCCTACTCGGTGAGCGACGGCCGCTGCATCTGGGAGGCTTTCTGATGCTCCCACAACATCTTGCAGGAAGAAGCTTAGATCCGCTCATCTATGAGGCTTTCGAGCCACAAATCGACCTATGCGCGCATGTTCGATATTGTCCCGCAAAACTTTGGGCTATGTTGGAGATTGATTGCACCCAAGCAATCGAAACCTCGGAACGAGGACGGACAGGGCAAGAGGCTCTAGTCGGTTCCGTCGAATGTGACAGGAGAATAAGATGTCCAAGAGCATCAAAGTGCTTGCAATGCTGGGTCTGTTCGGTCTCGCCGCGTGCGGCCAGCAGGAAGAAGAGTTCGTTGTCGTCGATCCCGAGCCGATCACGACCGAGCCGGTCTACACCGGTAAGTACAAGTAAGACCCTTGGGCGGGCCGCCAGGCCCGCCCTCCCTCCGACTTCGCCCGGTCGCGGTCATATTGACCAAGATCATGGCCGCCGTTCCCCCTATTGCTATTATCCGACGCAACGGGCTGCCGTATTCCCGGCATCCTGTGAGCAAAGGGGAGGACGAGAATGTCACCGAAAATCACAGTCTTCGCGGTCGGCGCTGTGGCGCTGGGCCTTGCTGCCTGCGCGCAAACCGAGCCAGAGCCGCTGCCGGTGCAGCCGCTCTATGACAAGTTCGGCAATGCCGAGTGTCCGGTGGGTTACGTGCTCTACGACGATTTCTGCGTTGTGCCGGCAGCCGAGGGCGCATCTGCGGGTGTCGCCGGCGCTGGCGGTATGGACGGCGGGAGCATGGATCCCGGCAGCACGGCCGGGGATCCGACCGATCCCGGCGCCGATCCCACGGACGTGCCCGACGACGATAGCGGCAGCGGCAACCAGAACCGCAACGAGAACCAGAACGAAAATCAGAACCAGAACCGGAGCGACACCGAAACCCGGACCCAGAACCAGAACGGTTGATCTTGCCGGGCCGCCCCTTGGCGGCCCGAGAGACCTTGCCGGCCGGGATCTGACCGCGGTTCAGGCGCAGCGGCGCCCGCTCCGTCTTGAGAGGGCACCATGCTGAAACACCGCGGCTTTCCCGGCCGTCTTCCCGGCACCGACTACCAGTTCGTCATTCGGCGCGCCAATCCGCGCGGGGTCACGCCGCTGACGCGGCGCGAGCGCTTCCGCGATCGCAAATCGGCGGACAAGCGCGCCGACCTGGCCTTCATGGCCTCGCTCTGGGCGCATTTCGGCACCGAGCCGTTCGAGCGCGGCAATCTCGATGCCGGACGCCTGAGCTGGCTCTTTGGCCGCGAAGTGCTGCCCTATGACGACCCCTTCGACCCCGCCAGCTATGAGTCGCTGCTCGTGATCGACGAACAGGCGGCTCGCGCGTCCTTCCCCGAGGCCTTCGAGGAGAACGAAGATTGGGCGTGATCCTGCCTGTTCCGGGCCGCGCTGAGCGGAGCGGCGCCGACATCGGGTCGGGCGCGCAATACCGCTATGCGTGTGCTGGCGACTCTGCAACACTACCAATGTTGCGAGTTGTCCGGCACCACCGCAGAGGTCCGGGCATTCACCGTTACCCTTCCCCTTGCGGGCGGCGCGGCACATCCCCTGGCCCGTCGTCCGCCTCTCTTGTTGCGACGCTCTCCAGCGACCCGCGGCATTCCGCCGCCGCTCGGCAGACCGGCGCCGGTCGTGGCAAGATCGTTAAATTTGGCTGGAACCCTGTTCAGATCTGTGGCGTTGATCACCAGACAACGCAACAGGAACTAAGGGAATTCGACCCATGGCAAAATTCGCCGTTCGCACCGCCGCCATTCTTGGCCTTCTCACCGTCGCAGCCTGCGAGACCTCTGATCTTGGCCGCGCGGGCATCGAGGCCGGCAGCGGCTATCACCTCGACCGCGCCGTGGGCGGCGACGGCACCGTCGGCGCAGCCGTGGGCGCGACCGCAGGCGTCGTCTGCGACGACGTCACCCCGCAATACTGCAACTGATCGCCTGATCTCCGCCGCGCCCCGCGCGGCGGCCAGCACAACATCGAAGCCATCGGAGCCGCGCGCTCCGGTGGCTTTTTTCGTGGCCGCGCCCGGGACGGGGCAGGGCCTGAGGAATACGTAGGAAAGGGACGAGGATGTTCGACAAGATCCTGATCGCGAACCGGGGCGAGATCGCCTGCCGGGTCATCAAGACGGCGAAGAAGATGGGCATCAAGACGGTGGCCGTCTATTCCGAGGCCGACAA
>NZ_CAXREX010000282.1:0-2160 GCF_964229645.1 Nioella sp.
GCCTTGGGGCTGCCCGTGGTGCCCGAGGTGAAGAGGAACTTGGCAATCGTGTCGAGCCCGACCGCGGCATTGGCCTGGTCCACGGCGTCGGTGACCGGGGTCGCCAGCAGCGTCTCCCAGTCCATCGCGCGCCCCTCGCCCGCCTTGCCCAGCACCGGCAGGCCCGCGAAGACCTCGGCGATGGCGGGGGCGAAGGGGGTGGTATCCTCGGCATAGACCGCGCCTGGCGTGATCTGGTCGCGCACCGAAACGAGCTTGCCGTATTCGCCCGAGGCCAGCGCATAGGCCGGCGCGATGGCGGCCGAGGGGACGCCCACATACTGCGCGCCAAGCGCCATCAGCGCGTGGCCGACCGAATTGGCTGACAGGATGACCAGCGGTCGCTCGACCGACAGGTTCAGGTCCAGAAGCGCCTGCCCGATCGCGCGGATATGCGCCAGCATCTGCGCGAAGCTGACGCGCTGCCAGTCGCCATCGGGCCCGCGTTCGGCCATCCATGTGGTGTCGGGCGTCTTCTTCGCCCATTCATGGATCTTGACGGAAAGCTTTTCGGGGTAATCATTGAGGGTGCCGTTCTGCCAGACCAGGATGGTGCCATCCTTGCGGCGCTCCCAGTCGATATCCGGCTGCCAGAGTTTGACCTTGCGCAACGGTGATTCTGTCATGACGTCCTCCTCTGTCCGATTGTTTACATAGATACTTTTTCCTCGGATAGAGAATTTTTGTTTACACGGATACTTTTTCTATGGATACTTCCGCCTGAATCGGCCGGGAGGGGCGGTTCGCTCTCTATCAGCGGCAGGGTCATCTATGGACTACCTTACACTCGAATTTTCCGGTGATGTCGGCATCGTCGGCCTCAATCGTCCGTCGAAGCGCAATGCGATCTCGGATGCGTTCATCGAGGAATTCGACGACGTCATCACCCAGGTCGAAGCCAAGGCCAAAGCCGGCGTGATCCACGGCCACGGTCCGCATTTCTGCGCCGGCCTGGACCTTGCCGAGCATGTCAAGAAAACGCCCTTCGAAGGCGTCCAGGGCTCGCGCCGCTGGCATCAGGTCTTCGCCCGGATCCAGCGCGGCAAATTGCCGTGGTTCGCGGCGCTGCACGGCGCGGTCGTGGGCGGCGGGCTTGAACTGGCTTCGTCGGTGCATGTGCGCGTGGCCGACAAGACGGCGTTCTTCGCCCTGCCCGAAGGCCAGCGCGGCATCTTTGTCGGCGGCGGCGCCTCGGCCCGCACGGCGCGGCTGATGGGTGTGTCGCGGATGATGGACCTGATGATGACCGGCCGCTCGATCGACGCCGACACGGCCGAACGCTGGGGCACCGTCAACTACGTCGTCGACGCGGGCACCGCGCTGGAAGAGGCGGTGAAGATGGCCGCGAAGGCCGCCACCAATGCCGAATTGTCGAACTACGCAATCATCCACGCCCTGCCGCGCATCAACGACATGGCGACCGATGACGGCCTGTGGGTCGAAAGCCTGATCGCGTCCTTCACCCAAACCAGCCCCGAGGCCGAGGCGCGGCTCAACGCGTTCCTCGAAAAGCGCGTGGGCAAGGTCAGCAACCCCAACGCGTGACAGGGCGCCCGGCGTGAACGCTCCTTTCCCCACCGATACCAAAACGGAAGAGCCCGTCGAACTCGGCGCGCTGACCGGGTCGGTGGGGTTCATGCTGCGGATGTGCCAGACCCGCGCCTACGACCAGTTCTTCCAGGAGTTCCTGTCGACGGATGTCACGCCCGGCGTGATCACCCTGCTGTGGGTTCTGGACCTGAATCCGGGGTTGAAACAGGGCAATGTAGGCCGCACGCTGAACATCAAGCCCGCGCATATGACGAAGCTGGTCCAGCGGCTGGTGAAGGCGGGTTATGTCGAACGGCGCGTCCCGCCCGAGGATCGCCGCTCGATCCGGCTGCACCTGACCGCATCGGGGCGCGACTATCTGAACCGTTACCGCGAGCGTTTTCTCGCGGTCCACAAAGCCGAGCGCGTCGGTCTCAGCGACGCCGAGATGGCCACTCTGCTGGCGCTTCTTAACAAACTCAATTTCGAAGAGGCTCCCGAATGCCCGTGAACATGGACGAAATCGTCGCCATCGACATCCACACCCATGCCGAGGAACCCTGCGACACCTGCCGCGACGATGGCTACAAC
>NZ_CAXREX010000283.1:0-2991 GCF_964229645.1 Nioella sp.
AGGCCGTGGCCGAGCTGCTGGAGCAGCCCGACGTGGACCCCGAGGATCTGGAAGCGCTCGACAAGGTCTGGGAGGAAAGCGAAGTGCTGTTCGGCCCCGACCCAAATGCAGGCTGTCCGCAGGTGCGCGACATGCTTGCCCGCATGGATCAACCCATCACCCCGCCCCCGGGCGTGGCGGCCGAGTAAAGGAGGCCCCAGATGCACAACTTCTTCTTCGGGATATATCCCTATATCGCGCTGGCGGTGATGATCCTGGGCTCCATCGCGCGCTATGAACGCGACCCTTTCACCTGGAAAAGCTCGTCCTCGCAGTTGCTGCGGCGCAAGCAATTGGTGATCGGATCGGTCCTGTTCCATGTGGGTGTCCTGGTGATCTTCCTCGGGCACCTCGTGGGCCTGCTCACGCCGATCTGGATCTTCGACGCCATGGGCATCAGCCACGGGGCCAAGCAGACGCTGGCCGTGGTGGCGGGCGGGATTGCGGGCGTCATGGCGCTGGCGGGCGGTGGCATGCTGTTCCATCGCCGCTGGACCGACCCGCGCATCAAGGCGACGTCCAGCTTTGCCGACAACGCCATTCTGGCGCTTCTGCTGGCACAGCTGGTGCTTGGACTGGGCACGATCTTCGTGTCGCTCCAGCATCTCGACGGACATGAGATGACGCTGTTCATGGCCTGGGCGCAGGGGATCTTCACCTTCCAGGCGGGGGCAGCCGCGCATATCGCAGAGGTGGCCTTCATCTTCAAGCTGCACCTTGTCCTGGGCCTGACGATCTTCCTTGTCTTCCCGTTCACGCGACTTGTCCACATCGTGTCGGGCATCGCGGCGCCGTTCCGGTTCCTCTTTACCCGGACGGGATACCAGGTGGTGCGCACGCGCCGCCGGGCGGCAATCCAGCGGAGTAAGCCATGACCCGCGCGCTCTTCCCCGATCTGGTCGTGAATGGCGAACACGTGCCCCAGGCGGCTATTGCCGCCGAGGCGCAGCATCACGACGCGCCCAAGGGCAAGCCGGGCATTGCCTGGCGCAAGGCCGCAAACGCGGTGGCAATGCGCACCCTGCTGTTGCAGGAGGCGCGCCGCCGGGGGGTCGATCCGCAGCCTCAGCAGGTCGGGCAGGGGCGCATGGAAACGGATGAGGAGGCCCTTGTGCGGGGCCTTCTCGACCAGGCTGTCGAGGTGGAGACCCCCTCCAAGGCCGAAATCCGCGCCATCTACGAGCGCGACCCTTCGCGCTTTCGCGCCCCGCCCCTGTGGGAAGTCTCGCACATCCTGTGCGCCGGTGAGGGTGCCGAGGAACGGGCTCGTGCCCTGGCATCCGAAGTCATCGCAAACCCCAAAAGCTTTGCCCGCGTGGCCCGGCGCGACAGCGCCTGCGGTTCGGCCGGGAATGGCGGGGCGCTAGGTCAGTTGGGGCCGGGTGATACATTGCCCGAATTCGAAATGGCCCTGCGCGGCCTGTCTGAGGGCGACATCACCGAGCAGCCGATCCTGTCGCGGCACGGCTGGCACATCATCCGGCTCGATGCGGTTGCCGAGGGGCGAGTCTTGCCCTTCGAGGCCGTGGCCCCGCGCCTGTCGGAGGCGATCGAAAAGCGCAACTGGGCCCGTGCGGCGCGCGCCTTCGCCGAGGGCCTGATGGCCGAGGCCGACATTGCCGGCGCGGATTTCACGGTGATCTAGGGCAGGGAGGATCCGGTCATGTCGCCTTATCGCCCCATGGATGGGCATGCACCGACCGATCCGGCCCTTCTGGCCCGTCCGCTCGACTTCATCCAGCAGGATCATTACCGCGAACGAGAGATCTGCGGAGTGCTCGACCGGGCAGCCGCGCTGTTGCCCTGTTCCAAGCCCGAGCTGGAAGATGCCCTTGCCTTCGTCGCCTGCGAACTGCCCCTGCACCTTTCCGACGAAGAAGAAGACCTGTTTCCCCTGATGCGCCGCCGCTGCACGCGAGAAGATGACATCGACAGGGTGATCGCGCGTCTTCGGGAAGATCACGGTCACGCGGCTACGGATGCAGCCAGGATTGCAGCTCTGCTGCGCCTATTGCTTGCCGTCGGGCGGATGGCCTTGCCGGGGGAAGGCGTGGAACTGGCCCGCTTCGCCCGCCACGCCCGTCGTCACCTCATCGTGGAAAACGCGATCATCCTGCCGTTGGCGCGGGCCCGCCTGACCCTTTCTGACCTGCGCAGCCTTGCCCTCAGGATGGCTGCGCGGCGGGGCATCATGCTCGATATGGACACCGTCACATGCTGAACGATCTCCTCGACCGCAACGCCGCCTGGTCTGCCGAACGGCAGGCGAAGGAGAGCGATTATTTCTCCCGGCTCGCCGGACAGCAGCGGCCCGAGTTCTTCTGGATCGGCTGTTCGGACAGCCGCGTTCCCGCCAACGTCGTGGCCGGGCTCGATCCTGGCGAGGTGTTCGTGCACCGCAACGTGGCCAATGTGGTCCACTCCTCGGACATGAACCTGCTCAGCGCGCTGGAGTTTGCCGTCGAAGCGCTGGAAATCGGCGAAATCATCGTTTGCGGCCACTATGGCTGTGGCGGGGTGAAGGCCGCGACCGAGGATTTCCCGCACGGTCTGGCCGATCACTGGCTGGAGCCCATCCGCAGGCTGGCGCGCGCCTACGCGGTGGACCTCGCACAGGCCCCCGACCTTGAAATCCGGCGCGACCGGCTGGCCGAACTGAACGTGATCGAAGGCGTGCGCCGGGTGGCGGAAACGCCCATCCTTCAGCGCGCCTGGACCCGCCACGTTTCGGTGCGCGTGCACGGGCTGATCTACGGGCTGAAAGACGGACGGCTTCGCAATCTCGACTGCACCATCGGTCCCGGCCATTTCCTGCAGGAGACGTCCGCATGACGATTGCCTTGCCGATCGAAAACCATGGCTGCGGCTGCGATAGTGCGATCGCGCGCAAGGGGCTTGTCAGCATCGACGCTGCGCTCGAACGGATTGCCTCAGGTGTCACACCGCTTGGGG
>NZ_CAXREX010000284.1:0-5213 GCF_964229645.1 Nioella sp.
GTGCCGCCATTGGTGTCGCAAAGCACGATCCAGCGCGCGCCCGCCTCAAGTGCTGCCTTGAGGCAGTCCAGCGCATAGGCGGCATTCGCCTTGTAGCCATCGAAGAAATGCTCGGCATCGAACAGCGCCTCGCGTCCCTGCGCCACCAGGTGGGCCACCGATTTGGCGATATTCTCGACATTTTCGGGAAGGGTTATCCCGAGCGCGGTCTCCACGTGGAAATCATGGGTCTTGCCAACAAGGCAGACCGCGCCCGTGCCCGCGTTCAGAACACCGGCCAGAACCTCGTCGTTTTCCGCTGACCGACCCGCCCGCTTGGTCATGCCGAAGGCGGTCATCGTGGCGCGGGTCTGCGGTGCTGCCTCGAAGAACGCGCTGTCGGTCGGGTTCGCCCCGGGCCAGCCGCCCTCGATGTAGTCGACGCCGAGCTGGTCGAGCATCGTGGCAATGGTCTGCTTCTCAGAGGTGGAGAACTGCACACCCTGGGTCTGCTGGCCGTCGCGCAGGGTGGTGTCGTAGATGTAAAGCCTTGCCTTGGTCATGCGAACGCCCCCACGGAAGAATTTTCCGGAAAATTCTTCATGCCAGGTCCTCCAGCTTGCTGGCGTCAAAGCCCGGCGTCGGGATCAGTTCCACCCCCGCCTTGGACATGCGCACTTCGACACCCGCCGCGACAAGCGCCGCTTTCAGGCGGTCGACTTCGGAAAAATCTTTGGACTCCAATGCCTTTGTGCGTGCGAGGCTCAGGATAGCTGATAGATTTACTAATTGAGATTTTGCCGCAAGCTCGTTTACGGCGCCATCAAACACCCAAGCCCCCATGACAGCTGAGTCCTCAAGCAGTCCCAAAAGACGTGCGGAGGCAGCGAAGTCATCAATTTTGCTTTGCGGCACATCTGCACGTTGCCTGTCCTGGATTGCTTTGGCGAGCTGATATAGTCGGGTGATCGCTTTCGAAGTGTTGAGGTCATTAGCCAGAGCATCGACAACTTCCTGATCGACTTCCCCTTCACCTTTGGTGGAATTGGCGAGCTCTCTCCACTTTCGCAGCGTTTTTTCCGCGTCCTCGGCCTTTTTCGCGGTCCAGTCCATCGGCTTGCCGTAATGGGTCTGCAGGAAGACGAAGCGGATCACTTCCCCCGGAATGCCCTGGTGCAGCAGGTCGTGAACGGTGAAGAAGTTGCCAAGCGACTTGGACATCTTCTTGCCCTCGACCTGCAACATCTCGTTATGAAGCCAATAGCGCGCGAACTGGCCCTCGGGATGCGCGCAGCAGCTTTGGGCGACTTCGTTTTCATGATGTGGGAACATCAGGTCGTTGCCGCCACCATGAATGTCGAAGCTCGGCCCCAGCAATTCGTAGCTCATGGCCGAACACTCGATATGCCAGCCCGGACGCCCACGCCCCCAGGGGCTGTCCCAGCCCGGAAGATCGTCGGAGGACGGCTTCCACAGGACGAAATCCATCGCGTCGCGCTTGTAAGGGGCCACTTCCACGCGGGCCCCTGCAATCATGTCATCCACCGAGCGGCCCGAGAGTTGCCCGTATTCGGGGTAGCTCTTGACCGAGAAGAGCACGTGACCATCGGCGGCATAGGCATGCCCCTTGGAGATCAGCCCTTCGATCATCGCGATCATCTGGCCGATATACTGTGTCGCGCGCGGCATCTGGTTGGGCTCCATCACGCCAAGCGCGGCCATGTCGTCGAGATACCACTGGGTCGTTTCGGCCGTGATCTCGCCAATCGGCCGCCCGGTTTCGGCGGCCTTGGCGTTGATCTTGTCATCCACGTCGGTGAAGTTGCGCACATAGGTGACATGTTCGGCCCCGTAGACGTGGCGCAGCAGCCTGTAGGCCACGTCAAAGACCACCGCCGCGCGCGCATTGCCCATATGGGCGCGGTCATAGACCGTGGGCCCACAGACATACATGCGCACATTGCCGGCATCCAGCGGCTCGAAAACCTCCTTTTGCCGGGTGCGGGTGTTGTGAAGCTTGATCGTGGTCATGGCCTTGTCCTCACGAGGGGCGCTCGCGGGCGGGCCTATCAACTTCTGCTAAGGTTTGGAAGCAACGAACGGACCGCCCTGACGATGTCAGCGGATAATGCAGCAGATAATGCAGACGGTTGCGTTCATGGCCGCGACCCTAGACCGCTTCCGCCGCCCTGCCAAGCCCCTCCGGCAAACTGCCGGGGCGGGCGTTGACAAGGGGAAAATGATCTGCGCCCCTCGGGGCCTTGGAATCACGATCAGGCGGACAGGTGCGGCGATGCGGCAATCACGGCGTATTTCGACATTGAACGGAGATGGCGACGATGGCTGGGGCCTGTTCATCGAGGCCCGCCGGATGATCGGCAACGGCGTCGATGTGACCGAACTGACCATCGGCGAGCATGACATCCGCACCGATGCCCAGATCCTGGAGGCGATGCATGCCTCGGCCAGCGCCGGAAACACCGGCTACGCCATGATCCCCGGCATCGACGCGCTGCGCGACAAGGTGGCCGAACGGGTAACGGAACGCTCGGGCCTGAAAACCACGCGCGACAACGTGATGATCACGCCGGGCGGGCAAGCGTCGCTGTTCATGGCCCATCATGCGGCCTGTGACGAGGGCGACCGGGCGCTCTTCATCGACCCCTATTACGCCACCTATCCCGGCACGATCCGCTCCGTTGGTGCCGTTCCGGTGCCCGTCAAAGCGCGCTCGGCCCATGGTTTCCAACCCGATCCGGCAGAGATTGCCAAGCTGGCCTCCGGGGCGAAATCCCTGCTGATCAACTCGCCCAACAACCCCACGGGCGCGGTTTACGGCGCCGAGACCATGGATGGCATCGCCCGTGTGGTGCAGGATCATGATCTGTGGCTCATCTCGGACGAGGTCTATGACACCCAGGTCTGGGAAGGCCCGCATATCAGCCCGCGCACCCTGCCCGGCATGGCCGAGCGCACCCTGCAAATCGGGTCGCTGTCGAAGAGCCATGCGATGACCGGGTCGCGCTGCGGTTGGATCGTGGCGCCCGAGGCGGTGACCGAGAACCTGATCCAGCTGGCCACCAACACCAATTACGGGGTCGCGGGCTTCGTGCAGTCGGCGGGGCTCTTCGCACTTGAACTGGGGGAGGCGTTCGAGGCGCGGATCGCGGAACCCTTCCGCCGCCGGCGCGGGCTGGTGATGGACCTTGTGGCAGCGCAGCAGGTCGTGCGCGCCATCCCGGCGCAGGGGGCGATGTATGCCATGTTGGATATCCGCGCCACCGGGATGAGCGGCGAAGATTTTGCATTCGCGCTCCTAAAGGCACACCAGATCGCCGTCATGCCCGGCGAAAGCTTCGGTCAGGCGGCGGCAGGGCATATCCGCGTGGCTTTGACAGTTGACGACGACCGCCTGCGTGCAGCGGTGGCCACCTTGCTGGACTTTGCCCGCGAACGGGCCGGTGCCACGCAAGATTGACGCCCGAATTCCGGCGTCATCGCAAAGGGGAATCGGGTAAGTTCGGGGAATGAGCCTTTTTGACCTGCCCGACCCCGACACGCTTTATGCCGCGCTCTGCGCGAAGGATCCCGCCTATGACGGGCGTGCATTTGTTGCGGTGCGCACGACAGGTATCTTCTGCCGCTTCACCTGCCCCGCACGCAAACCGCTGCGCCGGAATTGCAGCTTTTATGACAGCGCCGGGGCCTGCCTAGAGGCGGGCTGTCGCCCCTGCAAACGCTGCCACCCTCTAAACCAGAGCGGCGACCCGCTGGTGGACGATCTGCTGGCAGCGCTTGACCGAAATCCCGCCTACCGCTGGCGCGAGGCGGATCTCGTGGCCCGGGGCCATGATCCCTCGACCGTGCGGCGCGCCTTCAAGCGACATTTCGGGATGAGTTTTCTCGACATGGCGCGGCTGCGCAGGCTGCGCGACGGATTCAGCGCACTCTCTGAAACAGGCAGTGTGACCGAGGCACAGCTTGAGGCAGGGTTTGAAAGCCCCTCGGCCTTTCGCGACAGTTTCGCCCGGCTCATGGGGGTCGCGCCGGGGCAACTGAAACCCGGTGCCCGCTTGCAGGCCAACTGGATCGACACGAGGCTCGGCCCCATGATCGCGGTGAGCGACGAACGGGCGCTATACCTTCTGGAGTTTGCCGATCGCAAGGCGTTGCCTGCGGAGTTGAAGGCGCTCTGGCGCGATGCGAAAGGCGATCTGGGGCTTGGCCGCCCTGCCCCGACCGAAGAGATCGCGCGGCAGCTGGCCGAGTTCCTTGATGGGAACAGAAGCGTATTCACCGTCCCCCTTGCCCCCGGCGGAACCCCGTTTCAGCGCCGGGTCTGGCAGGCGCTCCAGCGCATTCCGGCGGGGCAGACGTGCAGCTATTCGGACTTGGCGCAAGAGATCGGCCGCCCAGAGGCGACCCGTGCCGTTGCACGCGCCAACGGGGCAAATCGCATCGCCATCCTGATCCCCTGTCACCGGGTGATCGGGGCCGATGGCAGCCTGACGGGTTACGGCGGCGGGCTTTGGCGCAAGCGCCGCCTGATCGAGGTGGAACGCAGCCACGCGGTGCTTGCAGATACTGCTTAACATGATAAGCATTGGCGGTCAGGAGGACAGCGCCATGAACCACGACGACCTGCCGAAATGGTCCGCGAAAGCCGCAGACTGGGTTCGCGACTATCACGCGACCCTGCGCGACAGGCCCGTGCGCCCTGCCGTTACCCCCGGATCGGTCCGCGCCGCTCTGCCCGCCGCCGCGCCGGAAACCGCCGAGCCGATGGAGAACATCTTTGCCGATTTCGAGCGGATCGTGCCCGGCGCGATGACCCATTGGCAGCACCCGCGTTTCTTTGCCTATTTCCCTTCCAATGCCTCGCCCGCCTCGATGCTGGCCGAGCAACTGGCCAACGCGATTTCTGCACAATGCATGCTGTGGCAGACCTCGCCCGCCGCGACCGAGATAGAGGAACGGATGGTCCAGTGGCTGCGCGCGGGGCTGGGGCTTCCCGAGGGGTTTTCCGGGACGATCCACGACACCGCGACCACGGCGACGCTTTCGGCCGTGCTGACCATGCGCGAACAGGCGCTCGACTGGCACGGGCTGAGCGAGGGGCTGTCTGGCCAGCCGGTCTTGCGCATCTACGCCTCGGCGCAAACCCATAGCTCCGTCGACAAGGCGGTGCGGCTGGCCGGGATCGGGCAGGAAAACCTGGTGAAAATCCCCACGCG
>NZ_CAXREX010000285.1:0-18777 GCF_964229645.1 Nioella sp.
CGCCGTAGTTGTCCTCGGGGCCGGGGACGACCGGGCCGACGGTGCCCCAGGTGCCGTCCTCGCCGCGCGCGACGAGCGTCAGCGAGCCGGGGTCGACCTCGTGGTACGCGTCCTGGCCGAGGTCGAGGAACCACGAGAACCCGTAGGCCTCCCGCCAGAACGCGACGCCGTCGTCGGTGTAGCCGTAGCGGCCGCAGTCGGCGCGCGGGCCGTCGGGCGAGGGCGCCGCGTCGCGCACGTCGACGACGTAGGCGTCGGGCCGGCCGGGCGCGGCGAGGACCTCGCAGCTCGCGACGTACGCGGGGGCGGCGCCCTCGGCCTCCAGGTCCCGACGGACGGTGGCGAGGATGTTTCCCGTGGGGTCGTCCGGGTCGGACCCGAGGACGAAGCCGACGAGGACGTCTTCGCCCGCCACGCCGACCGCCGCCGTTTCGACGTAGAGGTCGCTGCGCTGGGCTCCCGGCGCGAGGCCGAGCCGGGCGGTGGTGCCGCTGCAGGACGCCGCCCGGTAGAGGAGAACGTCCCCGCCCGGGAACGGCGTCTCGTTTATCGACCAGACGCAGTCCGTCATCTCGGTCAGCGCAGAGCGGTCGTAGCCCACGTTGGTGTCGACGATCAGCGCCTCGGCCTCGCTGGGGCACAGCCCCGAGGCGGGCAGGGCCGCTTCCCCGTCCGCGCACGTGGCGGTGGGGGGCGTGGACACTGCGGGCTGGGACTCCGGCGACGCGCACCCCGCGGCCGCGAGGAGGACGGCTGCGAACGCGCGGGTCGTAGTAGGGGGCGGGAGGAGGCGTGACATGGAGGAGGGGGTGGGGACGAGGGGAGAGACGGACGAACCCGCGCCCGGCTGCCACGCCCGCCCGATTTCTTCTGGCCTCGCGCCCACCCTCGGGCCCGAGCGCCTCGAGACAGCTAGATTTTCTCAGGACTTCCCCGCCCTGGTCCCGATGCCCAGCTCCTCGACCGACACGACGGCTCTGCTCGCGGTCGCCCGCTCGGGCGACGACGGTGCGCGGAACGCGCTGTTCGGTCACGTCTACGCCGAGCTGAAGCGGCTGGCCTACGTCCGCCTCGGGGCGTCGGCGGACGCGACGGTCTCGGCGACGGGCCTCGTCCACGAGGCCTACCTCAAGATGGTCGGGGCGGAGGGCGAGTGGGAGGACCGGCGGCACTTTATGCGGGTGGCGGCCGGCGCCATGCGCCACGTCCTCATCGACCGGGCGCGCGCGCGGCGCGCGCTCAAGCGGGGCGGCGACGCCCGCGACGCGACGCTCGACGCGAACGCCGCGGTGGACGATGCCTCGGCCGATCAGGTCCTCGAGATCCACGAGGCCCTCGAGCGGCTCACGGAGCGCGACGCGGAGCTCGGCCAGCTCGTCGAGCTCCGGTTCTTCGGCGGCCTCGAGGTCGACGAGGTCGCCGACGTCCTGGGGGTCTCGCCGCGGACGGCGGCTCGGCGGTGGGCCCAGGCCAAGGCTCAACTCCGAGCCGAACTCGTCTGACGCCGTGGAACCGGGAACCTGGGCCGCGGTCAACGCGGCGCTCGGCGAGGCGCTCGGGCTCGACGACGGCGCCCGCGACGCCTACCTCGACGCGCTCGCCCCCGACGTGCGCGAGGCCCTCGTGCCGCTCCTCGCCGCCGCGCTCCGAGAGGATTCGGTCCTCGATCGCCCGGGGGTCGTCCTCGCCCCGCTGGCCGGCGGCGAGCCCGAGGCGGCGGTCGTCGAGGGGACGCGCGTGGGGCCGTGGCGGATCGACGCGCTGGTCGGCGAGGGGGGCATGGGGCGGGTGTACCGCGCCCGCCGCGCCGACGGCGCCTTCGACCAGACCGTCGCCCTCAAGGTCGTCCGCCAGTCGCTGGCGCTCGCCGGGGCCGACGTGGCCGCCCGGCTCCGGCACGAGCGGGCCCTCCTCGCCACGCTCGACCACCCCGGCATCGCCCGCCTCGTCGACGGCGGCGAGACGGCCGACGGCGTGCCGTACCTCGTCACCGAGTTCGTCGACGGCGCGCCGATCACGACGTGGGCCCACGCGCGCCGGCTGGGCGTGCGCGACCGCGTCCGCCTCGTCGCCGAGGTGGCCCGGGCCGTGGACCACGCCCACCGCCGGCTCGTCGTCCACCGCGACCTCAAGCCGTCGAACGTCCTCGTCGCCGAGACGGACCGGGGGCCGCGCCCGGTCGTCCTCGACTTCGGCATCGCGAAGCTCCTCGACGACGCCGAGGCCCCCGCGAGCGGGGCGTTCCCGCTGACGCGGACCGGCGTGCGGCTCTTGACGCCGGCGTACGCGGCGCCGGAGCTCTACGAGCCGGCGGCGACCGTCACCACGGCGGCCGACGTGTACGGGCTCGGGGCGCTCCTCTACGAGCTCCTCACGGGCCGGCGCCCCCACGACGACGCCCGCACCCCGGGCCCGCCGACCACCGAGCCGACGCGGCCCTCGCGGATCGTGACGGAGGCGATCGCGGATGGCACCGCGGCCTCGGCCACCAGCCGGGCGCTCCGGGGCGACCTCGCCGTCATCGGCCGCAAGGCGCACCACCCGGCCCCGGCCCGGCGCTACGCCTCGGCGGGCGCGCTCGCCGACGACCTCGCACGCCACCTCGACGGCCGCCCCGTCGAGGCCCGGCCCGACTCGGTCGCCTACCTGGTGGGCCGCTTCGCGCGGCGGAACCGGGGCGTCGTCGCCGCCTCGCTGGCCGTGCTGACGGCGCTCGTGGTCGGCGTCGTCGTGCTGACGAGCGCGCTCCGGTCCGAGCGGGCCGCCCGGTCCGAGGCCGACGAGGCCGCCGCCCGGGCCACCGAGGCGGCCACCCTCCTCGGCGACCTCTTCCGCGGTGCCGACCGTGGCCTCACGGACGGTCGGGACCTGACGGCCCGCGAAGCGCTGGACGCAGGGCTGGCCCGCGTCCACGCGGTCGAGAACGGCGAGGATCTGTCCACCTACACCATGATCGCCTTCGGTGGCGCGGCCCCCCTGCATGCGGCGCGGCTGTGCGAAAAGCTCGGGATCGCGCGCTTCCTCGTGCCGGTGGGGGCGGGCGTGGGCTCGGCCATCGGCTTCCTGCGCGCTCCGTTCAGCTTCGAGGCGAACCGGTCCGTATTCACCAAGATGTCCGCCTTCGACCCGGCCCGCGTCGCGGCACTGTTCGCGGACATGGAAGAGGAGGCGCGACGGTTCGTGCGCTCCTGCGATGCGGGGGCCGAGATTCTCACCGAGTACAAGGTCTACATGCGCTACGCGGGCCAGGGCTGGGAAATCCCGGTGCCCCTGACCCCCGAGGAAGCCGCGGCGCCCGACGCCGCCACTTTCCTGAAGCGCTTCGAAGAGGATTATACCCGTCTCTTCGGCCGCTCCGTTGACGGGATGGAGGCCGAGATCACCGTCTGGTCGGTGAACGCCTACACGCCGCTTCCCCCGGTTGCGCCCTTGGGATCCGCTGGCGCAGCCAGCGCCCCCGCCCCGCAGGGCCGGCGCGACCTCTTCGATCCGGCGCTCGGCCAGCGAACCAGCGCCGCGATCCATCCACGCGCCGATCTGCCCGCCGGGGCCAGCATCGACGGGCCTGCCGTCATCACCGAGGACGAAACCACCATCGTCCTGCCCACGAGCCGCCGCGCCACCGCCCAGCCCGATGGGTGTATCGACATCCGCACGAAGGAGCCCCGCCATGACTGAGCTGAGCAAGGTCGCCTATCAGGTCATGTGGACGCGGCTGATTTCCGTCGTCGAGGAGCAGGCGCAGGCGCTGGTGCGCACCGCCTTTTCCACTTCCGTCCGTGAGGCAGGGGACCTGTCCGCCGGGGTCTATAACGACAAGGGTGAGATGCTGGCCCAGGCCGTCACCGGCACGCCCGGCCACGTCAATGCCATGGCCGACGCCGTGGGCCATTTCATCCGTCGCATCGGGCGGGACACCATGGCCGAGGGCGATGTCTACATCACCAACGATCCCTGGGAGGGCACCGGTCACCTGCATGACATCACCGTGGTGACGCCCTCCTTCCACAAGGGGCGGCTTATCGGCTTCTTCGCCTGCACCGCGCATGTGACGGATGTCGGCGGTCGCGGCTTCGGGGCGGATGCGAATTCCGTCTACGAGGAAGGGCTCTACATCCCGATCATGCGCTTTGCCACGCGGGGCGAGGTCGACCGGACCCTGCTGGCCATCATTCGCGGCAACGTGCGGGAACCCGATCAACTGGTGGGCGATGTCTATGCGCTGGCCACCTGCAACGAGATCGGGCATCGGCGCCTGGCCGACATGATGACCGAATTTGCCCTCTCCGATCTCTCGGGCATCTCCGAGTTCATCCTGACCAATTCTCGTCAGGCCACGTTTGAGCGGATCAATGCGCTGACGCCGGGAAGGGCCGAGGGCCACATGCGGATCGACGGCTATGCGAAGCCCATCGACCTCTGCGTGAGCCTCTCGATCGAGAAGGACCGCATCCTGTGCGACTGGTCAGGCACCAGCGGGGTGGACAGAAAGGGCATCAACGTGCCGCTGGTCTACACCAAGGCCTATGCCTGCTACGCGCTGAAATGCGCCATCGCGCCCGAGATCCCGAACAACGCGGCAAGCCTTGCGCCCTTCGAGATCACCGCGCCCGAAGGCAGCATCGTGAACGCCCAGCATCCCGCCCCGGTGGCGCTGCGCCACGTGATCGGCCACATGGTGCCCGACACGGTCTACGCCGCGCTCGACAAGCTCTTGCCCGACACGGTGCCCGCCGAGGGCGCAGGCTGCCTGTGCAACTTCCAGCTCAGCCTGCGCCCGCGCAGCGACGCGCCCGCGCCTGCCAGGGCGCGCCGGTCCGAGGTGCTGATCTTCAATTCCGGCGGCTCCGGCGCGCGGCCCGGCCTTGATGGCATGAACGCCACCGCCTTCCCCTCGGGCGTCATGACCATGCCCGTCGAGGCGACCGAGCAGGTGGGACCCGCCATCATCTGGCGCAAGGAACTGCGCCCGGATTCGGGCGGGGCAGGCCAGTATCGCGGCGGGCTCGGTCAATGGATGGACGTGGGCGCGCGCGAAGGGCACGAGTTCGACTTCTCCGCCATGTTCGACCGGGTCCAACATCCCGCGCGCGGCCGCCGCGGCGGCAGGGCGGGCGGTCCCACCAGCATCGGGCAGGATGACGGCACGCCCATGAAGGGCAAGGGCAGGCAATTCGTGCCTCATGGCCGCGTGGTGCAGATGGGCTTTCCCGGCGGGGCTGGCTACGGCGACCCCTCCAGGCGTCAGCGCGCCGACATCCTGCGGGACCTTGCCCATGGCTTCATTTCGCCCGAGGCTGCGGCGCAGGACTACAATCTCGACCCGGACACCATCGCCGACACGCTGGCCCGGGCCAAACGCGGAGACACCTTCTGATGCCGCCCAAGGGCTTTACCTCCACCCCCGCGCGCGACAGCTATGACGTGGTCATCATCGGCGGTGCGATCATGGGGTCCTCGCTGGCCTGGTGGCTGACCGAAATGGCCGGTTTCAACGGCTCCGTGCTGGTCGTGGAACGCGACCCGAGCTACCTGAAATGTGCGTCGGTGCTCTCCAACTCGTCGATCCGGCAGCAGTTCTCGACCGAGCTCAACATCCGCATTTCCCAGTTCACCGCCGATTTCTGCCGCAACCTGCGCGCCAATATGGGCGGCGATGAACGGGTGCCGAACCTGCATGTCCACAATTTCGGGTATCTCTACCTCGCCGATACCGAGGCCTTTGCCGATGTCCTGCGCGCCAACCAGGCCCTGCAGCTGTCCGCCGGGGCCGAAACCCGCCTGTTGACGGCCGATCAGATCGCCGCTGAATACCCGTTCTACAATGTCGACGACATCGTGCTGGGCAGCATCAACACCAAGGATGAAGGCTATTGGGACGGGGGCACGCTGTTCGAGTGGTTCCGCCGGTCCGCCCAGTCGCGCGGCATCGAATACGTGGCGGGTGAAGTCACCGCGCTGACCCGCAGCGGCGGCCGCATCGAAAGCGTGACCCTGGCCGACGGGCGCAGGGTTGCCTGTGGCCATGTGGTCAACGCGGCCGGCACAAAGGGCGCGCGCGTGGCCTCAATGGCGGGCCTGCCGCTGCCCATCGAGCCGCGCAAGCGCTACACCTGGGTCTTCACCGCTGAAACCCCGCTTGGGCGAGACCTGCCCCTGACCATTGACCCCTCGGGCGTGCACATGCGCACCGACGGGCCGCAGACCTACCTGTGCGGCTGCAAGGGCGACCCCGACCCCGAGGCCGACCCGGACGATTTCGCGATGGATCACGGCCTGTGGGAAAACCATGTCTGGCCGATCCTGGCCACCCGTGTGCCCCAGTTCGAGGCGATCCGGGTCGTGACCGAATGGGCCGGGCAATATGATTACAACATTCTCGATCAGAACGCCGTTCTGGGGCCCCACCCCGAGGTGGACAACTTCCTCTTCATGAACGGCTTTTCCGGCCATGGCCTGCAACAGTCGCCCGCGATGGGCCGGGGCCTGGCCGAATGGATCACCCATGGCGAATACCGCAGCCTCGACCTTTCCCCCTTCGGCTACGACCGCGTAGCGCGGGGCGAGGCGATGGTCGAAGGCGCCGTCATCTGAGCAGCAAGGAGACACCGATGAAGAAACTCGTCCTGACCGGGGCTGCCGGGCGGCTCGGAACCATCCTGCGGGGGCCGCTATCGAAGATGTGCGACGCGCTGGTCAGTTCCGACATCGTCGATGGCATTGCGGAGCTTCTGCCGAACGAGACCTATCTGCGCGCCGACCTGTCGGACCGGGCCGCGATGATGGACCTTCTGAAAGGGGCCGACATGGTGGTGCATTTCGGCGCAATCGGCGACGAGGCCTCCTTCGACGACATCCTGAGGTCCAACATCGTGGGGGCCTACAACGTCTGGGAAGCCGCCCATCAGAACGGCCTGTCCCGGGTGGTCTATGCCTCGTCGATTCACGCGGTGGGGATGCATCCCAAGACCGAGTCCATCGGCGTTGATGCCCCGCACCGGCCCGACACCTATTACGGGCTGGCCAAGTGCTTCGCCGAGGACCTGGGCCGGATGTTCTGGGACAAGCGGGGGCTGGAGGCCGTGTGCCTGCGCATCCTGTCCTGCGCCCCGGTGGGCAACGCCCGCGCGCTGGGCAGCTGGCTGTCGGACGGGGACCTCGTGCACCTGGTGGAACGCGCCATCGACACGCCGGTCACGGGCTTTTCGGTGATCTACGGCGTCTCTGCCAATGACCGCTGCCCGGTCGACAACAGCGGCGCGGCCTTCCTGGGCTACCGGCCCCGGGACAATGCCGAACAGTTCGCCGACAGGATCCTCGCCGAGTCTGGCCCTCACGATCCGACCGATCCGGGCCAGATGTGCCATGGCGGACCCTTTGCCTCGATCGAGCTGGGGCAGGGGGCCAAGTCGCTGCTGAACATCCCCGACGAGGACTGACCGCCCCGGCCCCTCGCTCGAAACGCAAGGAACGCCACCCGTCGGGTGGCGTTCCTCATTTCCGGACCGTGATCGCGATGGATGGGGGTCGCCCCCTCTTTCCTAGCGCAGCCGCTGGCCGTTCCCGGCGTCGAAGAACAGCGCTGCGCCTTCGGCCACGCTCAGCCCCACCCTGGCGCCCGGGGCCGGGGCGCTCTGATCATGCGCTTCGACGGTGATCCGGGTGTCATCCCCTGCCACGAGGTAGTGATAGGCCACGCCGCCCAGTTGCTCGGACAGGTCCACCTTGTGGCTCTCCCCCTCTGCCAGCCGCAGCGACTGCGGGCGCACCCCAACCGTGACCGCCCCGTCGCCGACCGAGGCAGGCGCGTCCAGGACCAGCCCGCCGAGACCCGGCACCGTCACCTTGCCCCCCGCGGCGGAGCCGGAGAAGAAATTCATCGCGGGGCTTCCGATGAAGCCGGCCACGAACTGGTTGTCGGGGTTGTTGTAGAGATCGAGCGGCCTGCCCACCTGCTCGATCCTGCCGCCGCGCAGAACCACGATCTTGTCGGCCAGCGTCATCGCCTCGACCTGGTCATGGGTGACATAGATCATCGTCGCGCCAATCTCGTTATGCAGCCGCGCGATCTCGACCCGCATCTCGACACGAAGTTCCGCATCGAGGTTGGACAGCGGCTCGTCGAACAGGAACACCTCGGGACCGCGCACGATGGCGCGCCCGATGGCGACGCGCTGGCGCTGGCCGCCCGACAGGGCCTTGGGCTTGCGCTTGAGGTATTCGCCCAGCTTCAGAACCCGCGCGGCCTCGTCCACCTTGGCCTTGATCTCGGCCTTCGGGTGGCCGTTCATCTTCAGCCCGAAGCCCATGTTCTCTTCGACCGTCATGTGGGGATAGAGCGCATAGGTCTGGAACACCATCGCCACGCCGCGCTCTGCCGGGTCGGTCTGGGTCACGTCCCGCGCGCCGATCTGGATCCGACCGTCGGTGGTTTCCTCCAGCCCCGCGATCATTCGCAGCAACGTGGACTTGCCACAGCCCGAAGGCCCGACGAAGACGCAGAACTCCCCGTCGTCGATCTGCAGGTCGACCCCGTGGATCACCTGCGTTTCGCCGTATTTCTTGATCACCTTGTTCAGCGTGACGCCGGACATGTCGGAACTCCTCCCTCAGGGACTATTCGTCAATTGACGGTGGGGAATTGCCAGGCCGTGGCCTCTTCCCCGACTTTTCGGACGGTTTGCAGCAGGTCGGGTTCGAAGGCCCGGATGCTGTCGAGTGAATGGCGGGTGGTCGAGGTCGCGATGGAAATCGCCCCGATCACCCGGCCGCCATTGGTCATGATCGGTGCCGCGATCGAGATGATGCCGGTCTCGTGCTCTTCCCGGTCGAAGGCGACGCCTTCCGCGCGGATCTGCTCCAGCTCCTTCATAAGCGTCTCGGGGCAGGTATGGGTCGCGGGCGTGTTCTTCATGAAGAGTTGCTGGCGCATGGCGCGCTCCAGCCGTTCGGGTGTCATGAAGGCCAGGATCGCCTTGCCCACCCCGGTGCAGTAGCCAGGCGCCACCAGCCCGGTCTGGGCCAGCGTCTCGAACCGGTCGCTCATACGCTGCTTGTCGACGAACAGGACCTGGCCCGATTCCATCTGTGCCAGGTGGATGGTTTCCCCCACCTTGGCCGCCAGGACGTCGATATAGGGCCGCGCCACCGTGGCCAGCGTCGCCTGTTTCCAGGCGGCATGCGCCAGCTTCACCAGCCGCAGCCCCAGCGTGTAACTGCCCGTGTCGGGGTCATGCGACAGCATCCCCTGATTCGTGAGCGTCTGCAGCAGCCGGTAGAGCGTCGCCTTCGGATGGGGGCTGCTTTCCAGCAGTTCCGAAAACTTTACCGGATGGCCTGCCTGCGCGACAGAATCCAGCACATCCAATGCCTTCCCGACCGTGCCGTCGCCTGCCTTGCTCATGGAAATCCTCCCGATGTCTCCGCCTCCCATGCGGAAACTGTTGACACATTATCCGGCGTCCTGCATGTTTTCAACTATAGAAACTAAGTTTCAAATAATGGAACCAAAGGGAGGACACTATGCGTTCCATCATGAAGACTCCGCTGGCAGTGCTGGCGGCAACCACCATGCTTTCCGGTGCAGCACTTGCCGATGGCCACGGCCTCAGCGGTGACCTGCGAATCTTCTCGGACATGTCGAACCCTGCGCCCCGCGCGATCATGGAAGGGCTGGTCGAGCAGTTCGGTGAAATGCACCCGAACCTCAACATCGAGCTTACCGTCGTCGACCGCGAAGCGTGGAAGACCCAGATCCGCAACGTGCTGTCGGCCAACCCGCCGGACGTCGTGAACTGGTATGCGGCCAACCGCATGGGCCCCTACGTGGATGCCGGGCTCTTCATGGATATCACCGACTGGTGGGATGCGGGCGACTATGCCGGCCTCGAATCCGTGCGCGGCGCCCTGACCATCGACGACCGCCAGTATGGCGTGCCCTACACCTACTACCAGTGGGGCGTGTATTACCGCGAAGACATCTTCAACGAACTGGGGCTGAGCGAACCTGCCACCTGGGAAGAGGAAGTCTCCAACTGCCAGGCCATCGTCGATTCGGGCCGTGCCTGCTATACCATCGGCACCCGCTACCTGTGGACCGCCGGCGGCTGGTTCGACTACCTCAACATGCGCACCAACGGCTTCGACTTCCACATGGAGCTTGCCCGCGGCGAGGTTCCCTGGACCGACGAGCGCGTGCGCGCCACCTTCGCCAACTGGCGTCAGCTGATCGACATGGGGGCCTTCATCGAAGACCACCAGACCTACAGCTGGCAGGAAGCGCTGCCCTTCATGGTCAACGGCGAAGCCGCGGCCTACCTGATGGGCAACTTCGTGGTGCCGCATCTGCGTGAAGCGGGCCTGTCGGATGACCAGATCGACTTCTACCAGTTCCCGATCATCACCGAGGGCCTGCCGCAGGGCGAAGACGCGCCGACCGACACGTTCCACGTCGCTTCGGGCGCCCAGAACGTCGACGCTGCCCGCGCCTTCCTGGCCTTCGTGACCTCGCCTGACGTGCAGACCGCGATCAACGGGCCCGATGGGCTTGGCCAGCTGCCGGTGAACGCAAACGCCGCCGTGGCGGATGACGAGTTCATCCTGCAAGGCTTCGACATGCTGTCGAACAACGCGCAGGGCGGTATCGCCCAGTTCTTCGACCGTGACTGGCCGGCGGAAATGGCGTCGATCGGCATGGAAGGCCTGCAGGAATTCATGGTCTTCCCCGACAACCTCGACGACATTCTCGAACGTCTCGAAGCAGCCCGTCAGCGCATTTACCAGTGACCCGACGGTGATTAGTAGCGCCCCACTCTTTCCGGGTGGGGCGCATCCCGCTTAACATTCCCTTTCATCGCATCCGCAAGCCGCCCCGCCGGGGTGGGCGGTTTCCGAATGCGCGCCCGGGCGGAGGACAGGACATGAGCACGGCCAGCCACCAGACATGGATGCAGCGGAACAAGATGACGGTCACGCCGCTTCTGTTCCTGTTGCCCGGCGTGCTGTTCTTCGTGGTCTACGTGATCAGCCCCATCTTCCAGAGCTTCAACATCTCGCTCTACCGTTGGGACGGGCTGGGCGAGGCGCGCTATATCGGACTCGACAATTACCGCGAACTGGTTGGCGACCGCGCCTTCGAGACCTCGCTTTGGAACAACCTCAAGTGGCTGGTGCTCTACCTGCTGGCCATTCCGTTGGGGTTGGCCATCGCGCTTTTTCTCAATCAGACGGTCATGGGTATCCGGCTTTACAAGTCGCTCTTCTTCTTCCCCTTCGTGCTGAGCCAGGTGGTCGTGGGCCTCGTCTTCTCGTGGTTCTACCTCCCGCGCGAGGGGCTTCTGAACGCGGTCCTGGGTGTGGTCGGCCTTGGCCCCGTCAACGTGCTGGGCGATCCGGGTCTTGCCACCTATGGCATCATTGCCGCCGGGCTCTGGCCGCAGACGGCCTATTGCATGATCCTCTATCTCACGGGCCTTAACGCCGTGGACCCCGAACAGATCGAGGCCGGGCGGCTTGATGGGGCGAAAGGCTGGCGGATGCTCTGGCACGTGGTGTTGCCGCAGCTCAAGCCCGCGACCTTCATCGCCTTCGTGGTGACGATCATCGGCGCGCTGCGCAGCTTCGACCTGATTTCCATCATGACCAGCGGCGGCCCCTTCGGCTCGACCCGCGTGCTGAGTTACCTGATGTTCGAAAAGGCGCTGTCCGAATACGGGTTCCGCATGGGCTATGGCTCTGCCATCGCGGTGGTGCTGTTCCTGATCATGCTGGTCTTCATCGGCTACTTCCTGTGGCAGATGTGGCGCGACGAGCGCGAAGCGCGGCGCTGAGGGAGGTTTAGAAACATGTTTCCCACCCCGATCCAGAAACGCGGCCGCGCGGCGCAGATCACCTACCAGACCATCCTGCCGCTGGCGCTTTTGATGTGGCTC
This sequence comes from Nioella sp., assembly GCF_964229645.1. GTDB lineage: Bacteria > Pseudomonadota > Alphaproteobacteria > Rhodobacterales > Rhodobacteraceae > Nioella. The sequence continues at coordinate 11,931 of NZ_CAXREX010000285.1, forward strand.
CTGCCGCTGCTGGCCGTGATGCTCTTTTCCGTGCGTCCACTGTCCGATTTCACCAACGGCAATTACTGGGGCATGCCCTCGTCCTTCGAGCTCTTCACGAACTACGGCCGCGTGTTCTTCGAAAGCGACATGCCGCGCTATCTGCTGAACTCGCTGATGATCACCGTGCCCACCGTGATCGGTGCCGTGGCGCTGTCCTGCATGACGGGCTTTGCACTGGGCATCTACCGCTTCCGGGGCAACCTGCTGATCTTCTTCATGTTCATCGCGGGCAACTTCGTGCCCTTCCAGATCCTGATGGTGCCGGTGCGCGACCTGACCGTGGGCATGGGGCTTTACGATACCAAGGTGGGGCTCGTTCTCTTCCATATCGCCTTCCAAACCGGGTTCTGCACGCTCTTCATGCGCAACTTCATCCGGGCGCTGCCCTATGAGCTGATCGAGGCCGCCCGCGTCGAGGGCGTCGCCGAATGGCGCATCTTCTGGTTCGTCGTCCTGCCGCTGATGCGCCCCGCCATCGCCGCGCTCTCTGTGCTGATCTTCACCTTCATCTGGAACGACTACTTCTGGGCCATCGTGCTGACCCAAGGCCCCGACGCGCAGCCGGTCACGGCGGGCATCACGTCGTTCAACTCGCAATACGTGGCGCAGTATCACCTCATGAGCGCGGGCAGCATCGTCGCCGCCATCCCGCCTGTGGCCATGTTCTTCGCCATGCAACGTCACTTCATCGCAGGTCTGACACTAGGGGCCGTCAAATGACCAAACTCACCTTCATCGGGGCCGGGTCCACCATCTTCATGCGCAACATCGTGGGCGACATGCTCCACTTCGAGGCGCTTCGGGATGCCGAGATCGCGCTGATGGACATCGACCCGCAGCGCCTGGCCGAATCCGAACAGGTTGCCCGCCGCATGATCGCGACCATGGGCACCGGCGCGCGCGTGACCACCCATACCGACCAGCGCCGCGCGCTGGAGGGGGCCGGTTTCGTTATGACCGCCTTCCAGATCGGCGGCTACGACCCCTGCACCATCACCGATTTCGAGATCCCCAAGGCCTACGGCCTGCGCCAGACCATCGCTGACACGCTTGGGGTGGGAGGCATCATGCGCGGCCTGCGCACCGTGCCGCACCTGTGGAAGGTGGCCGAGGATATGGCCGCCGTCTGCCCCGACGCGCTGCTGATGCAATACGTAAACCCGATGGCGATCAACACCTGGGCGCTGGCGGAACGCTTCCCCCATATCCGCCAGGTGGGCCTGTGCCATTCGGTGCAGAACACCGTGCAGGAACTGGCCCACGATCTCGACATGGCGGAATCGGATATCCGCTACAAGGTCGCGGGCGTGAACCACGTGGCCTTCTTCCTGCGCCTCGAAGACGCCAGCGGCGCGTCCCTATACCCTCGCCTGCGCGAGGGCTACCGTGCGGGCCGCCTGCCCAAGGCGCCGCTCCTCATGCCGCGCTGCCCCAACAAGCTGCGTTACGAGGTGATGGACCACCTGGGCTATTTCTGCACCGAAAGCAGCGAACACCTGGCAGAATACGTGCCATGGTTCATCAAGGACGGCCGCGAGGATCTTATACAAGAGTTCGGCATTCCCCTCGACGAATACCCCAAGCGCTGCATCGAGCAGGTGGCCGAGTGGAAGACACAGGCCGCCGAGCTTGCCCAGCAGGCCAGCATGGACGTCCCGAAAAGCCACGAATTCGCCGCCGAGATGATGAACGCCATCGTCACTGATCGCCCCTTCACCGCCTATGGCAACCTGCCCAACCGGGGCCAGGTTCCGCAATTGCCCCTGGGCGCTGCGGTCGAAACCCCGTGCCTCGTCGATCAGAACGGCGTACAACCTTCGGTCGTCACCGACATCCCGCCGCAGCTGGTGGCGCTGATGCGCAGCCAGGTGAACGTGCAGGAACTGACGGTGCGTGCCCTGCTGGACGAGGACCCCGAACATATCTACCACGCGGCCATGATGGACCCGCACACCGCCGCCGAACTGGACCTGCGCCAGATCCGGTCGCTGGTGGGCGATCTGCTGGCCGCCCATGGCGACTGGCTGCCCGCCTGGGCGCGGGTCAGACAAGCAGCCTGAACGGACGGAAGACGAATGACCAAGGAACGACGCAACCGCGCCTGGTATGGCAAGCTCGACAAGGACGGCTTCATTCATCGCAGCTGGATGAAGAACCAGGGCTTCCCCGACCACGCTTTCGACGGGCGTCCGGTCATCGGCATCTGCAATACCTGGTCCGAGCTCACCCCCTGCAACTCGGGCCTTCGCGACCTCGCCGAAGGGGTCAAGCGCGGCGTGTGGGAGGCGGGCGGCTTCCCGGTGGAATTCCCGGTCATGAGCCTGGGCGAAACCCAGATGAAGCCCACGGCGATGCTGTTTCGCAACCTCCTGGCGATGGATGTGGAGGAATCGATCCGGGCCTATGGCATCGACGGGGTGGTCCTGCTCGGGGGCTGCGACAAGACCACGCCGGGCCAGCTCATGGGCGCGGCCTCGGTCGATCTGCCGACCATCGTCGTGTCCTCGGGCCCGATGCTCAACGGCAAGTGGAAGGGCAAGGATATCGGCTCGGGCACCGATGTTTGGAAATTCTCCGAAGCCGTGCGCGCGGGCGAGATGACCTTGCAGGATTTCATGGCCGCGGAATCGGGCATGTCGCGATCCAAGGGCGTCTGCATGACCATGGGCACCGCCTCCACCATGGCCTCGCTGGTCGAGGCGATGGGCATGTGCCTGCCCACCAACGCGGCGCTGCCCGCAGTCGATGCCCGCCGCATGGCGCTGGCCCATCTGACCGGCAAGCGCATCGTGGAAATGGTCGAAGAGGATCTCAAGCCCTCCGATATCATGACCCGCGCGGCCTTCGAGAACGCCATCCTCGCCAATGCCGCCGTCGGCGGATCAACCAACGCGGTCGTGCATCTGTTGGCCATCGCGGGACGGGTCGGGGTGGACCTCACGCTCAAGGATTTCGAGCTGGGGGCCGGTATCCCGCTTCTGGTCAACTGCATGCCCTCAGGCAAGTACCTGATGGAAGATTTCTGCTACGCGGGCGGCATGCCCGTTGTGCTGAAAGAGTTGGGGGACCGGCTACGCCCCGCGAAAACCGCGCTCGGCGGCGACATCTCGGCTTATGCCGACGGGGCCGAATGCTATAACCGCGACGTGATCCGCCCCTTCGACGATCCGCTGCGCCCGGCCTCCGGCCTTCACGTTCTGCGCGGCAGTCTCGCCCCGCAAGGCGCGATCATCAAACCCTCCGCGGCCACCGATGCCCTGCTGGAACACGAGGCCGAGGCCTACGTCTTCGAGTCGATCGAGGAGCTCAAGGCCAATATCGACCGCGACGATCTGCCGGTCACGCCCGACACGATCCTCGTGCTCAAGGGCTGCGGGCCCAAGGGCTATCCGGGCATGCCCGAGGTGGGCAACATGCCGATCCCGGCCAAGCTGGTCCGGCAGGGCGTGCGGGACATGGTCCGCATCTCCGATGCCCGCATGTCCGGCACCGCCTTCGGCACCGTGGTCCTGCACGTCGCGCCCGAGGCGCAGGCCGGCGGCGCGCTGGCCCTGGTGCGCACCGGCGACCGTATCCGCCTCTCGGTCTCCTCGGGCCGGCTCGACCTGCTCATTTCCGACGAGGAGCTCGACAGCCGCCGCGCCGCCTGGACGCCCGACCCGCCGCATTACACGCGCGGCTACGCCAAGATGTATGTCGATCACGTCCTGCAGGCCGACCAGGGCGCCGATCTGGATTTCCTCGTTGGCAAGGACACCCGCCCCGTCACCCGCGAAAGCCACTGACCGCACCCTTTCTTCTTTGTAAAAATACCCCGGGGGGTGCGGGGGGGCTGGCCCCCCGCCGGGTCGACGCCGAAGGCGGCGAAACCATGTTTGATATGCACGGGGGGTGTACGGGGGGTGTACGCCCGGTGCACGGGGGGCACCCCCCCGATTTTGAAGGAACAAGACGATGACGCATCCCACCTATCCCGATCTCGACGGCGCCTCCGTCTTCATCACCGGCGGCGGCTCCGGCATCGGTGCGGCGCTGACCGAAGGGTTCCTGAGGCAAGGCGCGAAAGTGGCCTTCGTGCAGCGCTCCGACGCGACGCCTTTCGTCGATGAAATGGAGGCAAGCACCGGAAATCGCCCGCTTTTCCTGCCCTGCGACATCACCGATATCGCTGCCCTGCAAGGCGCGATTGCCCAGGCGGTCGCAGCGCATGGGGACCTTGACGTGCTGGTGAACAATGCCGCCAACGACAAGCGCCACACGACCGAGGAGGTGACCGAGGACTTCTGGGACTGGTCCCAGTCGATCAATCTCAAGGCCTATTTCTTCGCCTGCCAGGCTGCCGCCAAGCATATGAAAGAAAACGGGAAAGGCGCGATCATCAACTTCTCGTCCATCTCCTACATGATGGGCAATTCAGGCTATCCCGCCTATACCACGGCCAATGGCGGCATCACCGCCATGACCCGCAGCCTTGCCCGCGAATTCGGCCCCGAGCGCATCCGCGTCAATGCCCTCGCGCCGGGCTGGATCCTGACCCAGAAACAAAAGGATCTCTGGGTCACGCCGGAAGGTCTCGCCGCCCATCTGGACCGGCAATGCCTGAAGGATACACTGGCCCCCGAAGACATCGTCGGCGGCACGCTTTTCCTGGCCTCCGACAGCGCGAAAATGATGACGGGCCAGGTGCTTGTCATCGACGGTGGGGTCGTGGTGACGGGATGAACAAGACGGATTGGATCGCGGTCGACTGGGGCACTTCGCACCTGCGCGCCTTTGCCATTGGCGCGGACGGTGCCGTGCTGGACAGGGCGCAGTCGGCTGACGGGATGGGCACACTTGCACAGGCGGAATTCGAACCTGCCCTTATGCGCCTCATCGAGCCGTGGCTCGGGGACGGGTCCATCCCCGTCATCGCCTGCGGCATGGTCGGCGCGAAACAGGGTTGGGTGGAAGCACCCTACTGCCCGGTTCCCTGCAAACCGGGAGAGGCCGTGCCGATCATGCCCGCCACGCGGGACGGGCGGATCAAGCTCCACATCCTGCCCGGCGTCAGCCAGGGGAGCCCCGCCGACGTGATGCGGGGGGAAGAGACGCAAACCGCGGGAGTCATTCACGAAAATCCGCAGTTCGACGGCATTCTCTGCCTGCCCGGAACGCATACCAAGTGGATCCACATCTCGGCGGAAGAGATCGTCAGTTTCCGCACTGCGATGACCGGAGAACTGTTCGCGCTGCTGTCGAAGAGCTCGGTCCTGCGCCATTCCGTCACCGGTGAGGATTTCGACCGCGACGCCTTCGATGCGGCAGTGGCCGAGACCCTGTCGCGGCCCGAGCGGCTGGCGCAGTCGCTGTTCAACATCCGTGCCGAGGGGCTTCTTCACGGTCAGTCCCCTGCCGCAGCCCGCGGGCGTCTTTCGGGCCTTCTTATCGGGGCGGAGCTTGCCGCCGCCAAACCCTATTGGCTCGGCCAGCAGGTGCTGATCGGCGGCGCGCCGGCACTGGTGGCGCTCTACGAGCGGGCTCTGCAATCGCAAGGCGTGCTCTGCCAGACCCGGGACGCCGAAACCCTGACCCTTGCGGGGCTGCGCCTTGTCCACGCAAAACTGACGGAGGCATCATGAGCCGTCCCCTGATCGCCATCCTGCGCGGCATCTCCCCGGTCGAGGCCGAACCCATCACCGCCGCCCTGATCGCCGCCGGGATCACCCGGATCGAGGTGCCGCTCAATTCCCCCGATCCGTTTGACTCCATCGCCCGCATGGCTCGTGCCTTCGGCAATGATGCCCTGATCGGCGCGGGCACAGTCCTGACGCCCGAGGACGCGGCGCGCGTGGCGGATGTGGGGGGCAAGCTGGTGGTCTCTCCGAACATGGACGTGGATGTGATCGCAGAAACCAAGCGGTTGGGCTTGCAAAGCTTTCCCGGCGTCATGACACCCACGGAATGTTTCGCCGCGCTCAGGGCCGGGGCGGACGGGCTGAAGATCTTTCCCGCCAGCCTGATCGGCCCCGATGGGGTCAAGGCGATCCGGGCGGTTCTGCCAAAGGGTACACAGGTCTATGCCGTGGGCGGGGCCGGGCCCGGCAATTTCGCGCAATGGTGGACGGCAGGGGTCGATGGCTTCGGCATTGGCACCGCGCTTTACACGCCGGGCTTGTCAGTGGACGAGATCACCCCCCGCGCCGCCGCGCTTGTTACCGCCTTTGACGAGGCCATCGCATGAGCACCGCCGTTTTCGATTGTCGCCCCTGCGAACTGGGGGAAGGCCCGTTGTGGCATCCGGGCAGGGGGCAGCTTTTCTGGTTCGACATCATGGGCAAGCGGCTAATGACGCCGGGCCAGGAATGGATCTTCAACCGCCATGTATCGGCGGCGGGTTGGGCCGGGCAGGATGGACTGCTGCTGGCGACGGAGGCGGACCTAGTGCGGCTCGATATCGAGACAGGCGCGCAAGAGCGTGTCGCTCCGCTGGAGGCCGACAACCCGGTGACTCGCTCGAACGATGGCCGCGCCGACCCTTGGGGCGGGTTCTGGATCGGCACAATGGGCAAGCGGGCCGAGCCCGGGGCCGGGTCGATCTGGCGCTATTACCGGGGCGAGTTGCGCAGGCTCTTTGACGGGATCACGATTTCCAACGCGATCTGTTTTGCACCTGATGGAAGCTATGCCCATTTCGCGGATACCGCACCGGGCAAGGTCTGGCGGCAGCGCCTGTCTGACAAGGATGGCTGGCCCGTGGGCGAGCCCGAGATTTTCCTCGATCACGGCCCCGAAGGGCCCAACCCCGATGGGGCGGTGCTGGATG
>NZ_CAXREX010000286.1:0-20054 GCF_964229645.1 Nioella sp.
TACCAGCCGACGCTAGCCACCGACATGGGCGCGATGCAGGAACGCATTACCTCGACCAAGGCAGGCTCGATCACCTCGATCCAGGCCGTCTACGTTCCCGCGGACGACCTTACCGACCCGGCCCCGGCCACGACCTTCGCCCACCTCGACGCAACCACCGTTCTGTCGCGTGCGATCTCGGAACTCGGCATCTACCCCGCCGTGGACCCGCTCGACAGCTCCAGCCGGATCCTCGATCCGCAGGTTGTCGGTGAAGAGCACTACCAGGTGGCCCGCGACGTTCAGGGTATCCTCCAGCGTTACAAGTCGCTGCAAGACATCATCGCCATCCTCGGCATGGACGAACTGTCGGAAGAGGACAAGCTGACCGTGGCCCGCGCCCGGAAGATCCAGCGTTTCCTCTCGCAGCCCTTCGACGTGGCAAAGGTCTTCACCGGCTCCGACGGTGTTCAGGTTCCGCTGGAAGACACGATCTCGTCCTTCAAGGCCGTGGTTGCCGGCGAATACGACCACCTGCCCGAAGCGGCCTTCTACATGGTCGGCGGCATCGACGAAGTGATCGCCAAAGCCGAGCGCCTGGCCGCAGAAGCAGCCTAAGGAGGGTCTCTGATGGCCGATATGATGCAGTTCGACCTGGTGTCGCCGGAAAAGAGGCTGGCCTCTTTCGAAGCGTCCTCGGTCCAGATCCCGGGCGCTGACGGCGACCTGACGGCGATGCCGGGGCACAGCCCCGTCATCACCACCCTGCGTCCGGGCGTCGTCCGGGTGCAGTCGGCCGATGGCGAAAAGGACTATGTCGTGACGTCGGGTTTCGTCGAGGTCACTGCAAGTTCCGTTTCCGTGATCGCCGAGCGCGCCCATGCGGGCGACGAGGTGCGCAAGGACGACCTGACCGACATCCTCGAAGAGGCCCGCGCCAAGGCGGCCTCGGCCGAGGCGGACCAGAAGGACGGTGCCGAGAAATTCGTCGCCGACCTCGTCCAGCTGATGGAAAACATGGAGTAACACCAGGCCCCGCCTGGTGATCTTCGAAACGCCCCGTGGTTGCCGCCGCGGGGCGTTTTGCGTTACCCAGAATGCACGATAGTTTTCTTAATGATGTCGCAATTCTTGCCCAAGACCGTTTCACGCCAAGAGCATTCGAACAGATGAAAAAGATCCGCAACAACCTCGTGGGGATAGACCAGGGCAGCGAGATGCTGTTCGAGGACTATGATACCGGTGGCGAGATGTGGACCGGCACGGGCCAACGCGAAGTCTGGCATCCGGTGCGCTTCGCGCAGCCCTTCAAGACCCCGCCATCGGTGCAGGTTGCAATCACCATGTGGGACCTCTCGTCGAAGACCAACCAGCGCGCCGACATCCGTGCCGCCAATATCCGGCGCGACGGGTTCGAGCTGGTGTTCACCACCTGGGAGGATACCAAGATTGCCCGTATCCGGGCCGACTGGATGGCGATTGGCGAACTGCCTTACGAAGACGACTGGGATCTCTACTGAGCGCAGCAAAAAGGCCCCGTGCGGGGCCTTGGCGCCTGCGTCGACGCAGGCGCTTTGGCGGGCTCTCCATAGCCCGCCCCGGCCTCAGCCGCGCGAATACATGCCTTCGTAGATCGGGGCCAGCGTTTCGTCCTGGAAGAGCGACGACACCGATGTGCCTGACCAGGTGTTCAGGATCGCCTGGGCAAACATGGGCGCGGTCGGCACGATGCGGATATTGGGGGCTGCCATGGTTGCCTCGGTCGGCTGGATCGAATCCGTCACCACCAGCGACTTCATGACGGAGGCGGTCACGCGCTCGATCGCGGGGCCGGACAGCACGCCATGGGTGATGTAGGAATGCACTTCCTTCGCCCCGTGCTCCATCAGCACCTCGGCCGCCTTGCAAAGCGTTCCGGCCGTGTCGCAGATGTCATCGACGATGATGCACTTCTTGCCTTCGACATTGCCGATCACCGTCATCTCGGCCACTTCACCCGGTTTCTCGCGGCGCTTGTCCACGATCGAGAGCGGCGCGTTGATCCGCTTGGCCAGTTCGCGGGCGCGGGCCACGCCCCCCACGTCGGGCGAGATCACCATGATGTCCTCCATCTGCCCCTTGAAATGGTGCATGATGTCGAGCGCAAAGATCGGCGCGGCATAGAGGTTGTCGACGGGGATGTCGAAGAAGCCCTGGATCTGGGTGGCGTGCAGGTCAAGCGTCAGGATCCGCTCGATCCCGGCCCCCACCAGCATGTTGGCCACCAGCTTGGCGGTGATGGGCGTGCGGGCCTTGGTGCGGCGGTCCTGGCGGGCATAGCCGAAATAGGGGATCACCGCCGTGATCCGGCTGGCCGAAGAGCGGCGCAGCGCATCGGCCATGATCAGCAGTTCCATCAGGTTGTCATTGGCCGGGTTCGAGGTCGACTGGATGATGAACATGTCCTCGCCGCGGACGTTCTCGTAAACCTCGACGAAAATCTCGGCATCGTTGAATCGTTCGACACGGGCATCGACCAGACCGACATTGATCCCGCGATGCAGGGTCATGCGGCGGGCGATGGCTTCGGCCAGCGGGCGGTTGGCATTGCCGGAAATCAGCTTGGGGTCGGTGGCGGGCATGGCAGCTGTCCCTCGAGTCGCGTTTGTAACAGGGCGTTGACACCCCCTAGCATCCAGCTACCAATCGCGAAAGACCAAAGGAAACGCGACATGGCTGACATTGACTACTATTTCTCCACACTGTCCCCCTTCACCTACCTGGCCGGCACACGGCTGGAGGAGAATGCCGCCCGCCACGGGGCGCGCGTGACCTATAAGCCGATGGATATCATGACGCTTTTTGCCCGGACGGGCGGTGTCGCGCTGCCGGATCGCCACCCCGCGCGGCTGGCCTACCGTTTGCAGGAGCTGCGCCGTGGGTCGAAGAAAACGGGCCTGCCCATCACCGAGCGCCCGATGTTCTTTCCCACCAACCCCGCGCCGTCCTCTTACGCGATCATCACCGCCCAGAAGGCAGGCGGCGGCAACCTGGGCGGGCTGGTTCATGGGCTCTTGTCCGCGGTTTGGGCCGAGGAAAAGAACATCGCTGAAAGCGACGTGATCCGCGCGGTGCTGGAAGCAAACGGCTTTGATCCCGATCTTGCCGACAAGGGCATGCTGACAGCCGCCGAGGAATATGCCCGCAACCTCGAAGACGCGGTTTCGGCCAATGTCTTCGGTTCCCCTTTCTACATCGTCGATGGCGCCGAGACCTTCTGGGGTCATGACCGCCTCGACGACCTCGATCTGCATCTCGCGGGCAAATTGTGAGCGGCTTCGCCCGCCACTGGGGCGAGGGGCCCCGCAACGCGCTGTTCCTGCATTGCTCACTGGCCCATTCCGGCGCGTGGGAGGGTGTGGTGCGCGCGCTCGGACCCGGGATTCATGCGATCGCGCCTGATATCCCGGGGCATGGCAAGGCCGCTGACATCGACCTGTCCCGGGACCTGCATGACCAGTGCTACGAGGCGATCCTTCCGCATCTGCCCGAAGGATGCTTTGACGCCGTGGGCCACAGTTTCGGCGCCACGCTGGCACTGCGCCTGGCGCAGGAGATGCCGGATCGCATCCGCAGCCTTACCCTGATCGAGCCGGTCCTGTTCGCGGCCGCCAGGGGCAGCGGGGAATTCGGCCCCTACCGAGAGCTGATCTCGGGCTATGATCGCCTTATGGCCACCGATAACCGGCCAGAGGCCACGCGCGAATTCCTGGGTCTGTGGGGGGCAGGGGGGGGCCTCGATGACATGCCCGCCGGGCAGCAGCGCTACATGATCGACCGCATCCACTTCATCAAGGCCTCCGACGCCGCGCTGTTTCATGACAGCGCGGGGCTGGTGCCGCGACTGGGGCAGGTGACGGCCCCGACGCTGCTGGTGGAGGGCGAAGACTGCCTGCCCATTACGGCGGCCATATTGGACCGCATGGAGGCGGAGATTGCCCAGACCACGCGCCTGCGCGTGCCGGGTGCCGGCCACATGGCCCCGATCACCCATCCCGCCCCCGTGGCTGCGGGCATCCGGGGCTTGCTCGATCGGTCTGACTAGGCGGTGAAGGGGCGGCGATCAGGCGCGCCCGCCCGCAGCTGCGAAACCGCGTTTCCTGCCCGCGTCGACGCAGGCGCTACCCCCGGAAGAGACCCAGCAGACGCTGCACGGTCGCGCTGTCGCAGGACCAGTCGCAGACGAAGCGGCAGCGGATCGGCTCGTCCTCGGGTCCTTCGAGCGAGGCGTTGAAGGGGAAGAGGTAGTATTTCGCCCCGGCGTCCATCGCGCGCTTGTGCGCGCCGCGCGGGATATGGGCGAAGATCATGTTGCCAGCGGGCTCTGCCTCCAACCGCGCGCCAGGCAGCGCGCGAATTCCCTCGGCCAGGGCAGCGGCGGCGGCATTGGCCTGCCCGGCGAGCCTTAGCCACAGCCCGTCGGTCACGTAGGCGTCCATCTGGGCCGACAGGAACCGGTGCTTGGAAAAGAGATGCGCGCCACGCTTGCGGCGCAGTTCCAGTTCCCAGGCCTGCGCGGGGTCGAAGAAGACCACCGCCTCGACGCCCATGCAGCCGTTCTTGGTGCCGCCGAAACTGACCGCATCGACGCCCGCTTTCCAGGTCATCTCGGCGGGCGTGCAGCCCAGTGCCACGCAGGCATTGGCAAAGCGCGCGCCATCGAGATGCACTTTCAGCCCGTAGGATTTGGCCACATCGGTCACGGCCCGGATTTCATCGAGCGAATAGGCGGTGCCGATCTCGGTGATATTGGTGATCGAAACCGGGCCGCGCTGCACGCCGTGCACGCCCTTGTCGCCCGTGGCGCGGATCGCCGCGTCAAGCCGCGCCGGGTCCATCTTGCCGTCGGGCCCATCGACCAGCACCAGCTTGGCGCCGTTGGTGTAGAACTCGGGCGCGCCGCATTCATCCTCTTCGGCATGGGCGATGCGGTGCACAAAGACCCCGTCCCAGGGGTTGGCCAGCGTCGCCAGCGACAGCGCATTGGCCGCGGTGCCCGTGGCCACCAGGTGCACGCTGGCCTCTGGCGCTTCGAAGAGGGCGCGGATCTTCCGGGTCACCTCGGGCATGATCTCGTCATTGCCATAGGGCATGGCATAGCCCGCATTCGCCCGCATCACCGCGTCCATGATTTCGGGTGCGGCGGGGCCAGTATTGTCGGAGGCAAAGATCATGTGCCGGGCTCCTCGATGATGTAGTCTTCCCAGTCCTCCTCGGGCACCTCGAACTCGGGCACGGTGATGCCGCGCACCGAGACCCCGGCGGAGTGGACCGTTTCGGGGTCACCAGACACCAGCGGGTGCCAGTGGTAAAGGGGCTTGCCCTCGTGCCGGAGGCGGTAGGCGCAGGTTGCGGGCATGAAATAGGCCACGTCGCCCATGGTGGCAGGCGTCAGCTGGATGCATTCGGGCACCAGCGTCTTTCGAATGTCGTATTGACCGCAGCGGCAGCTTTCGTCGTCGAGAAGCCGGCAGGCGAGCCGCGTCAGGGCGACCTCGCCCGTGTCGGCGTCTTCCAGCTTGTTCAGGCAGCACTTGCCGCAGCCGTCGCAGAGCGCCTCCCATTCCGCCGGCGTCAGCCGGTTGAGCGGGAGGGTCCAGAATTCGGGGCGCAACCTTGCCCGGCTCATGCAAGGGCCTTCAGGATCGCGCGGGCCTTGTCGCTGTCGGCATTCATCTGGGTGATGAGCGCGTCGAGACCGTCAAAGGTCATTTCCGGGCGCAGGTAATCGACCAGGGCGACCGACAGGTCGCTGCCATAGAGATCGCCCTTGAAGTCGAACAGGAAGGTTTCGAGGTTGGGCACCTCGCCATTGAACATGGGCCGAATGCCGAGCGAGGCGACGCCGTGGTAATGGCCGGCATTGGGCCCGTCCAGCACGTCGACCAGCACGGCATAGACCCCGAGGCGTGGCAGGTGCAGACCGTCGAGATTCATGTTGGCCGTGGGATAGCCCAGTTGGCGGCCGCGCTTTTCGCCATGCACCACGGGCCCTTCGATCCGGTGCCAGTGGCCCAGCATCGCCGCCGCATCGCGCGGGCGGCCATCGGACAGGGCGTTGCGGATATTGGTCGAGCTGATGGCGCCAAGTTCCCCGTGCAGGATGGGTACCACATCGACCTCGAAGCCAAAGCGGCTACCGAACTCGGCCAGCATCTCGACCGTGCCCGCACGACCCTTGCCGAAACAGAACTCGGCCCCGACGATGACGCGCTTGAGACCCAGTCCCTCGGCCAGCACGTCATGGGCGAAATCCTCGGCCGACAGGCCCGACAGCGCCGCGTTGAAGCTGAGCTCATAAAGGACATCGACCCCGAGCTTCTGCAACCGGTGCGCGCGCGCCTCGGCATTCATCAGCCGGAAGGGCGGGGCGTCGGGGGCGAAGAACTGGCGCGGATGCGGCTCGAAGGTAAGAATGCCAAGCGGCAAGCCATCGACGCGTGCCCGGTCGATCACGTGCTGATGGCCCAGGTGGACGCCGTCGAAATTGCCGATCGCAGCCGAAGCGCCGCGATGTTCCGGACGGGCAAATTGGTAGTCGCGCAGAATTCTCATGCTCTCGGCTTAGCCGCCCCGATGAAGGAGAGCAAGCGGCAGGCGCGCGTGGACCCCGCGCGACGCAGCATCCGTCACATCGGCGTTGGATCGGTGATTGATTGGACCAGGAAGAAAGGGTCAGTCGAACTTTCGCGAGGGCGCCAGAACGATGGCCTCACCCCGCAGAACCGGCTTGCCCTCGATCGTGCATTGAGTCTTCAGCGTGACGCGGCGCTTGGCGATGTCCATGTCCATCACCTCGACCTCGGCGCGGACCCAGTCGCCAGGCCGCACAGGCGCAAGGAATTTCAGCGTCTGCCCAAGGTAGACCGTGCCGTGCCCGGGCAGCTGTTCTCCGATCACCGCCGAAATCAGGCCCGCGGTCAGCATGCCGTGGGCGATGCGGCCTTCGAAGATCGTGTCCTGGGCGTAGTCGTCGTCGAGGTGGACCGGGTTCCGGTCCGTGGAGACTTCCGCGAAGAGCTCGATGTCGCGATCCGTGACCTGTTTCATCAGGTGGCGGCTCATGCCGATTTCAATGTCTTCGATGCAGATCGTTCCACGGGGGAAGTTGTCGAGCATATCGGGCACCTCACGAGTCATCTTGCCCGATCTCATAGCTGAAATCCGGAAATGCTGCAATGCAGAAGTAAGAAAATTCCGTGATACACCCTAAATGTCGCAACTATGTTGCTTTGCGATTACCGCAAGAAGCCGATGGACCAGGTGGCCTCGACCTGCGCTTGTTCCAAGGTGCGGGCCAGCTTGGCGGGGTCGGGCTGGTCGGTCGTGCCGGTTTCGGCCCGCGAGAGGCCCCCGGTAATGAAGAGCGAGTCGATCGGCTCGCCCTGGGCACCCAGGATATCCGTCTTCAGCCCGTCGCCCACGGCCAGGATCCTTTCGGACGGGCAGTCGATACCCGCCTGCGCCAGCCGCATCCGGGCCAGCTCGTAGATCGGCGCGTGGGGCTTGCCGAAATACAGGCTTTCGCCACCCATGTCGTTATATAGCTGCGCCAGCGCCCCGGCGCACCATTCCCGCGTCTCGCCCCGATCGACCACGATATCGGGGTTGGCGCAGAGCAGTTTCAGACCCCGCACCTTGGCGGACAGGAATTGCGGACGCATCTCGGCTGGGTCGGCGGAAGGGTCCACGGGGCCGGTGCAGACGATGCCCTCGGCCTCTTCCAGCGGCACCTGTTCGATCTCGACCGCGTTCTCCAGCACCTCCATCGGCGCGAAGAAGCCCTGGTCATGGGGTTGGCCGATGAACCAGACCTTGCGCCCGACGATGCCCCTGAGCATGGCGGCGCGGGCGCTGTCGCCGGAACTGGCGATCGTGTCCCAGCAGTCGCGGGGCACGCCGATCCGTTCCAGCTGACGTTCCACGCTGGCGCGCGGGCGGGGCGAATTGGTGAGCAGCAGCACGAAGCCGCCCTTTGCCTTGAAGGCCCTCAGCGCCTCGACCGCCTCGCCAAAGGGCGTGTAGCCATCATGCAGGCAGCCCCAGAGATCGCAGTAGAGCACGTCGTAGCGGTCTGAAATCTCGGACAGGGAGCGAATGATCTGGGTCATGGGGGCGCGGGCCTTTCAGGTCTGGTGCGCCCTGATTAGGCCGCGCAGGGCCGAGAGGAAAGGGGTCAGCGGAAAATGCAGACGGTCCCGGACCACAGATGGTCCACGCTGCCCGCCGCGTCCGAGAGCAGGCCGGACAGGCCGCCGGCCCGGAATTCCCAGCCGAGGGAGGAATCGAAGACCTCAAGCCCCACGAGCCCGCCAAGCGCCTCGACCGGGCTGCCAATGCCCACGCCTGCCTGGGTTGTCAGGTCCGAGCCTGGCCGCAGCATCCAGCCCACAAGCCGGTCTTCCTGGTAGATAAGGTCGAGCGTGCGGGGGAAGCTGGCGACCACCACGGGGCCGGCGGGGCATTCTTCGGGCAGGTAGACCGAGAATTCATGCCCCAGCACGGTCGTCAGCGCCGCCATGCTGGCGTGAAACGGGCTGCCGAAGGGCAGGGCCGCCCCGGCGCTGGCGTCCGGGGCAGAGAGGCTCAGCCCCTCGTGGCCGAGCGTGACCCGGTCGCCGGGGGCAGAGCTGTAGCCATCGGCGCTGGCGGCAAGCGGCAGACACGAAAGCAGGGGAAGGAGAAGGCGAAGCATGGGGGCGATCCTGGTTGCCGCCAGCATCCCTAAGCGGGGCGGACACGACAAGGGGCGGCACCGGGCCGCCCCTCGCGTCAGCCGAAACTGGCCGATCCGGCGATCAGAGCGCCAGGTTCGGAATGATCTGCTTCTTGCGGCTGACAACGCCGGGCAGCACCACGGTATCGGCATCGCCCACGACGGTGGCGAAGCTCTTCTCGGCCACGGTTTTCACCAGGTCGTTGGGCACCAGCAGGGTGGATTCCTCGTTCAGGATGTCGACCACGAACAGAAGCACCTGGTCGACGCCGTCTTCCTCGGCCACCTGCGGCATGGTAGCGACCAGGCTGTCCTTGCGGTTCAGCACCGTGGCGGGCGAGGTGGTTTCGAGAACCGAGACGCGGAACTTGGTGCCCGCGACCTCATATGCCTTCGAATCCATGCGCAGCAATTCCGCATCTGAGAAGGCCGACACGTCGGACTTGGCGGCGAACATCTCGGCTGCATAAGCGCCGGTGTCGATGCCCAGGTCAGCGGCCAGCGCCTCGACCACTTCGCGGTCGCGCTCGGTGGTGGTGGGGCTGCGGAATTCCAGCGTGTCGGAGAGGATACAGGAGAGCATCGCGCCCTTGATCGCTTCCGGCATCTTGGCGGCATCTTCGCCCATCAGGTCATGCATGATGGTGGCGGTGCAGGCCACGGGGCGGATGGTGATGTCGATCGGGCCCTTGGTCTCGATGCCGCCGACCAGCTTGTGGTGGTCGATGATCGCCGGGATATCGGCGTCGTTGATGGCGTCGGGCCGTTCGGCGGGGTTGTGGGTGTCGACGATCACGACCGGCGCGCCGGCGTCCACGGTGTCGATGATGCGCGGCTTGGGCAGGTCCCATTTTTGCAGCACGAAGGCGGCCTCGGTGTTGGGTTCGCCCAGCAGGACGGCCTCGGCGGTCTGGCCCTTCACCTCGTTCAGGTACCAGGCCCAGATGATGGGCGAGCCGGTGGAGTCGGTGTCGGGCGACTTGTGGCCGAAAACAAGCGTGGTCATGTCGAATGCCTATCTGGTTTGATGCGATTTTGCGGGCCTTATAGGCAGGGGGACAGGCGTTGTTAAGGGGCCATCTCGCCGCTACTGCGCGGCGATCCGCCCCTCCGGCTCAAGGGCCGAGACCACGCGGTTCCGGCCCTGGTCCTTGGCGCGGTAGAGGGCCAGGTCGGCGTGTTTGAGCATGTCGGTCACGTGCCCGCCGCATTGGGGGAAGCTGGTCACCCCGGCAGAGGCGGTGATGCGCGGCAACTTCCCATCGCCATAAGCCAGGTCAAGCTCGCTGAGCGCGTGGCGGAACCGCTCGGCTATTTCCAGTGCGGCGTCATGGTCGAGACCGGGCAACAGGGCCACGAATTCCTCGCCGCCAAGACGGCAGGGGGCCAGCGGCGGCGTGAAGACCTCGCGCATCAGGGCGCCCACCTCGCGCAGCACGATATCGCCCGCGTCATGACCGTGATGATCGTTGAATTTCTTGAAGTGATCCACGTCGAGCGACACCAGCGACAGGGCCGTTCCCTGCCGCTCGGCGCGGGCGATTTCCTTGTGCGCGGCATCAAGGAACCAGCGGCGATTCCACAGGCTGGTCAGCGGGTCGCGCACGGACTGGTCCATGAGTTCCTGCCTGAGCTGCACATTCGCCACCGCAAGGCTGATCTGTTCGGCGCAAAGCAAGCCAAGGTCCCATCTCTGGCGCAGGAAGGTTTCGATCATCTCGCGGGACATGAGCGATCGGTCGAAGGCCGAGAAGGCCACGTGCAGAAGGCCGATGGTTTCGCCATGGGCAATGATCGGCAGGCAGAAATAGGGCGTATCCTCGCCCTCGACATGGGAGCAGGGAAATTCGATCGCGCGGGTGCCGTAGGAATAGGCCCGGCCCCGGCGCAGCGCCCAGCAATCCTCGGCATCTATATGCTGATGGGGCTGGTGGTCGCCCCAGGCGGTTTCGAGGTCCAGCGTGTCGCGCGAGTTGGAATAGATGTAGAGCTGCCCCTCGCTTTCAGGGATCAGCGTGTGCATGGACTTGCGCACCACCATCAGCAGTTCTTCCAGCGACTTGGCCGAGTAGAGCCATTCGCTGACCTGGCTTAGCAGCTTGCGTTCGTGCTGGCGCTGTTCTTCGTTGGCCATCACCTCGCGCGTCTTTTCCTCCATCGCGCGCCGCTTGGAGATGTCGCGGTTGATCGACATGTGATGGGTGTGGTTGCCGTGCTCGTCGAAGATGGGTGTCAGCGTCTTGTCGATCCAGATCCCCTCGCCGGTGGCGGTATAGTGCAGGATGTCGACGGTCAGCGTCTCGCGTCCCTCGATCGCGCGAAGAACCCGGTCGCGCGCTTCCGGCGAGGTTTCGGGGCCGTCGAGCAATCCGCGTGCTGGCAGGCCCCGGATGTTTTCCAGCCGGTGCCCGAACATGCGCTCGAACCCTGTATTTACCCAGACAATATCATTGGCCAGGTTGGTGACCAGAACCGCGTCGAGGATGTGGCGCAGGGTCAGCGCGGCATAGAGCCGGTCATCCTCTGACCGGTCGGGCGGGGCGGGGGCGGAGGTCTTGGCCACGGGCTGCGGTCGCTTCTCTGTCTGGTCTTGGCTGCCAGTAAGCCTAGGCGCGGAAAGTGAAGAAAGTCCTGACAGGGCGACGGTTTCCAGCGTCCTCTGCCGCGATCTGCCGGGCGCGCGATTTTTTTGCCCCCGGTTTGTTGACTCGCCCCGGAGCGCTCTCTATCTACGCTGCGTTAGCACTCTGCAAAGGAGAGTGCTAACAGGGAGAAACATACGAACCTAAGGAGTGTTCGAGAGATGGCATTCAAACCGCTGCATGACCGCGTGCTGGTGCGCCGCATCGAAAGCGACGAGAAGACCAAGGGCGGTCTGATCATCCCCGACAGCGCCAAGGAAAAGCCCTCTGAAGGCGAAGTCGTCGCCTGCGGCGAAGGCACGCGCAAGGACTCGGGCGAGCTGATCGCAATGGCCGTGAAGGCCGGTGACCGTGTTCTGTTCGGCAAGTGGTCGGGCACCGAAGTGACGGTCGAAGGCGAAGAGCTGCTGATCATGAAAGAGTCGGACATCCTCGGCATCATCGCCTGAGCCGTCCCTCTTTCAACTGAAACCAAGACATTCCA
This sequence comes from Nioella sp., assembly GCF_964229645.1. Lineage (GTDB taxonomy): Bacteria > Pseudomonadota > Alphaproteobacteria > Rhodobacterales > Rhodobacteraceae > Nioella. The sequence continues at coordinate 11,861 of NZ_CAXREX010000286.1, forward strand.
AGGAAGGAGCCACCGATGGCTGCTAAGGACGTCAAGTTCAACACCGATGCCCGCAACCGCATGCTCAAAGGCGTCAACATCCTCGCCGACGCGGTGAAGGTGACCCTCGGCCCCAAGGGCCGCAACGTCGTGATCGACAAATCCTTCGGCGCACCGCGCATCACCAAGGACGGCGTGTCCGTGGCGAAGGAAATCGAGCTGGAAGACAAGTTCGAGAACATGGGCGCACAGATGGTGAAGGAAGTCGCTTCCCGCACCAACGACGAAGCCGGTGATGGCACCACCACCGCGACCGTGCTGGCCCAGGCCATCGTCAAGGAAGGCATGAAGCAGGTTGCTGCTGGCCTGAACCCGATGGACCTCAAGCGCGGCATCGACCTGGCCGTGTCCAACGTGATCGAGTCCATTAAGGCCTCGGCCCGCCCCGTGAACGACTCTGCTGAAGTCGCTCAGGTCGGCACCATCTCGGCCAACGGCGAAGCCGAAATCGGCCGCCAGATTGCCGATGCGATGCAGAAAGTGGGCAATGACGGCGTCATCACCGTCGAAGAAAACAAGGGCCTCGAAACCGAGACCGAAGTCGTGGAAGGCATGCAGTTCGACCGCGGCTACCTGTCGCCCTACTTCGTGACCAACCCCGACAAGATGATTGCAGAGCTCGACGACTGCATGATCCTGCTGCACGAGAAGAAACTGTCTTCGCTGCAGCCGATGGTTCCGCTGCTCGAGTCCGTGATCCAGTCGCAAAAGCCGCTGCTGATCATCGCGGAAGACGTGGAAGGCGAAGCGCTGGCCACCCTCGTGGTCAACAAGCTGCGCGGTGGCCTGAAGATTGCCGCCGTCAAGGCACCGGGCTTCGGTGACCGCCGCAAGGCCATGCTGCAGGACATCGCGATCCTGACCGGCGGCCAGGTGATCTCGGAAGATCTGGGCATGAAGCTTGAATCCGTGACCATGGACATGCTCGGCACCGCCAAGAAGGTCCAGATCACCAAGGACGAAACCACTATCGTGGACGGCCATGGCGAGAAGGCGGAAATCGAAGCCCGCGTGGCCCAGATCCGTCAGCAGATCGAGGAAACCACCTCTGACTACGACCGCGAAAAGCTTCAGGAACGTGTGGCCAAGCTGGCGGGCGGCGTTGCCGTCATCCGCGTCGGCGGCATGACCGAAGTGGAAGTGAAAGAGCGCAAGGACCGCGTCGATGACGCGCTGAACGCGACCCGCGCGGCCGTTCAGGAAGGCATCGTCGTGGGCGGTGGGGTTGCTCTGGTTCAGGGTGCCAAGTCGCTGGAAGGTCTGGAAGGCGGCAACTCCGACCAGAACGCCGGCATCGCCATCGTGCGCCGCGCTCTCGAAGCGCCGCTGCGCCAGATTGCCGAAAACGCTGGCGTCGACGGCGCTGTCGTGGCTGGCAAGATCCGCGAAAGCGGGGACAAGTCCTTCGGCTTCAATGCTCAGACCGAAGAATATGGCGACATGTTCAAGTTCGGCGTGATCGACCCGGCCAAAGTGGTGCGCACCGCACTGCAGGACGCCGCGTCCATCGCCGGCCTGCTCATCACCACCGAAGCAATGGTGGCCGACAAGCCGTCCAAAGACGGCGGAGCCGGCGGCGGCATGCCCGACATGGGCGGCATGGGCGGCATGGGCGGCATGATGTAATCAGCCGATCCCTTTGGATGACCGGGACGGGGCTCGCCACTGGCGGGCCCCTTTCCTTTTCAGGGGCGGGCGGTGATGCACGCCTGCCGTCTGTCATCATCCCGTTTCCTTCAAGGGCTAAGTGGCCACTGCCGAGCAGCCGCTCTGACCTGGCCGAGCGATCCCCACCCTTTTCCCCCTTTTACCGGGGGGCATTATCGTGCAGTCAAACCCCATGACCCTGCCCAGCCTCTCGTTTCTCAATGCCAATGTCCTGCGGCCTGACGGGTTTTCCGGCGCGCCGCTTGCGATCCACGAGGGGCGTATTGCCGACACCGGCGCCCGGCAGGTTGACCTCACGGGCTATAGCGTGCTGCCGGGGATCATCGACCTGCACGGGGATGGGTTCGAGCGTCACCTGGCCCCGCGTCGCGGCGCGGTCACCGATTTGCGCGACGGATTGCAGGCGCTCGACGGGGAACTGGCCGCCAATGGCATCACCACCGCCGTTCTGGCGCAGTTCTTCAGCTGGGAAGGCGGCATGCGCAGCCCCGATTTCGCCGAGCGCGTGGCCCATGCGGCCGGGCAGGCCGACACGCTGACGGACCTGCGCCTGCAACTGAGGCTGGAGGTGAACCTGCTCGATGCCTATGACCGGGCGCTCGCCCTGGTCGATAGCGCCGGGATCGGCTTCGTGACCTTCAACGATCATCTGCCGCACAAGCACCTGGCCGAGGGGCGCACCCCGCCGCGCCGGACCGGCCAGGCGATCAAGAGCGGCCGCAGCCCCGAGGCGCATCACGCGCTTCTGAAGGCGCTCCACGCCAATGGCCCGAAGGTGCCCGCGGCCCTGGCGCGGCTGGCCGCCGCCCTGTCCGCACGCGGTGTGCTGATCGGCAGCCATGACGACAGCACGCCCGAAGACCGCGCCCGCGCCCGAGCCATCGGCGCCCGGCTGGCCGAGTTTCCCGAAACGCTGGCCGCCGCCGCCCATGCCCATGCCCATGGCGATCCGGTCGTGATGGGGGCCCCCAACGTGGTGCGGGGCGGCTCGCATGACAAGAAGGTCGCCGCCGAGGAGGTGATCCGCGCCGGTCACTGCGACGCGCTTGTTTCCGACTACCACTACCCGGCCCCGCGACAGGCGGCCTTCGCGCTGGCTGACCGGGGTGTCATGGGGCTGGCCGACGCCTGGGCGCTGGTCTCGGCGCGACCGGCCGGGATCATGGGATGGAACGACCGGGGCAGGCTGGAGACAGGCGCGCGCGCCGACCTCGTCATCGTCGAGGACGCCACCCGCCGGATCGCGGCTACCTTCGCGGGCGGGCAGGTGGCCCATCTGTCGGGACCCCTGGCCGCGCGTTTCCTCTAGAGCGGAGCTGCGCGCAGCAGGCAAGCCCCCGCGCTTTCGCTTGCGCAGGGCGCCGTCCTGATGTGTTCTGGCCCCCTCGCACAACCGGACCCGCCCCATGCGCCTTGCCCTTCTGACAGCCGTGACCATGCTGGCCTTCGCGGCCAATTCCATCCTCAATCGCATGGCGTTGGCAGGTGATCACATCGACGCGTTCGGTTTCGTCGTTATCCGGGTTCTGTCCGGCGCGGCGATGCTGGTGCTGCTGGTCCTGGTCCAACGCCGGGGCCTGCCGCTTTTCCGGCCCCGCCGGATCGTGGGGGCGCTGTCGCTCTGCCTCTACCTGCTGGGCTTTTCCATCGCCTACCTGCGGCTCGATGCGGGGCTTGGGGCGCTGATCCTGTTCGGATCGGTGCAGATCACCATGTTCGCGGGCGGCGTCCTGTCGGGCGAGACGGTGCCGCCAGCACGATGGGCCGGGGCCGTGATGGCCATGGCGGGGCTTGGCTGGCTGGTCTGGCCTTCGGGCGCGCTATCCGTGCCACTTCTGGGCAGCGTGTTCATGGCCCTCGCAGGGCTTGGCTGGGGCATCTATTCGCTGGCCGGGCGTCACGCAGACGATCCGTTGGCGGCAACGGCGGCGAATTTCGTTCTGGCTGCTCCCATCTGTCTCGTGATCCCCATGTTCCTGCCCGTTCAGATGGAACCGCCGCCACTGACCGGCACCGGTATCTGGCTGGCCGTGCTTTCGGGGGCGGTAACCTCGGGGCTGGGCTATGCGCTCTGGTACGCGCTTCTGCCGCGGCTCAAGGCGACGGTGGCGGGGCTGGTGCAGCTGTCCGCCCCGGTCATCGCGATCCTGGGAGGGGTCGTGTTCCTGCAAGAGGGGCTTTCGCTTCAGCTTGTGCTGGCGGCAGCAATCGTTCTGGGGGGCATTGCCTTCGGGCTGCTGGCGCCTCAGCGCAGGATCGGCTCCAACGGGTCGTAAAGAATGCCCTCGCCCCAGGCCGCGTCGGCCAGGCTGTCGGGTTTGACCTTGATCCGGGCCAGTTCGTCGCGGGCAAAGAGCCTGCGTTCGCAGACCACCCGTTCGGGGTCGCGCCAGCTGTTGTCGATCTGCCCGGCGATCAGGGTGCAGTGGAAATAGACGTCAACCTGGTGGAAGGTGCCGCCCGGATCGTGGAACTCGTTGACAAGGCAGGGGGCGCCCACCTCGACCGTCAGGCCGGTTTCCTCGTGAAACTCGCGCTTGAGATTGTCGGGCAGCGAACTGCCCCGTTCCACGCCGCCCCCCGGCGCGCACCAGAGCCCGCCCCGGTGCTTGGGCCAGGCATTGACCAGCAACAGGCGGTCATCGAGCAGAAGAAGGCCGCGCACGGCCAGGCGGGGGGTGGGCATGGGCGCGATGCTGCCCGGGATCGCGCCGGGCCGCAAGGGGGGTTGGGATGGCGGCTGGATGTCCTAAGTATAGGCCATGAAACCGATCTTCGCAGCCCTTGCCCTGATGATGACCGCCCCGCTGCCCGCGCGGGCCGAGTGCGTGGTGCTGCTGCACGGGCTTGCACGCAGTGCGACCTCGCTCTGGGTGATGGAAGAAGTGCTGGAGGCCGAGGGCTACCAGGTGGTGAATCTCGGCTACCCCTCGACCGAGGCCTCGATCGAGGCTCTGTCGGAAGGCGCGATCGAACCCGCGCTGGCCAGTTGCGCCCCCGGCACGGTCCATATGGTGACCCATTCCATGGGCGGGATCCTGCTGCGCCACTGGCTGTCGGAGCATGAGCTGCCCACGCTTGGCCGCGTGGTGATGCTGGCCCCGCCCAACCAGGGGGCGGAACTGGTGGACTACTTCGCCGATCTGGCCCCCTTCGAATGGGTGAACGGGCCCGCGGGCCAGGAACTGGGCACCGAGGCGGGCAGCGTGCCCCTGGCCCTGCCTCCGGTCGATTTCGAGCTGGGCGTGATCGCGGGCTATGGCTCGATCAACCCGGTGACCTCGGCGATGATCGAGGGGCCGGACGATGGCAAGGTGTCTGTCGAGGAGACCATGGTCGAGGGCATGGCCGATTTCATCGCCCTCCGGGTCAGCCACACTTTCATGATGAACAACCCGCTCGTGGTCGCCCAGACCCTGACCTTCCTCGAAAGCGGCGCCTTCGACCATACGCTCGATCTGCGTGGCGCGGTGGAGAACCTGCTTCCCTGACGGGACCCGTGCGCGCGCCTCGTCGACCCCCGCTTGCGCGGGGGCACTCCTCGGCCCGCAGTTGCCACGCGAAGCCGTGAGCCGGCGGGGCAGGGGCCGCGGATGTCGGTGCCCGTGGCCGGGGGCGGGAGCCTCCGGCGGGGATATTTCAGGAACGATGAAGGGTCAGAGTCGCGGTCAGGACGCGGGGCCTGTGACGCGGTTGACGTGCCCCATCTTGCGGCCCGGGCGGGTATCGGCCTTGCCGTAGAGATGGACCTGGACGCCCGGTTCACCCGCCAGGGTCGGGGCCTTGTCCACCTCTGCCCCGATCAGGTTTTCCATCACCACATTGGCATGGCGTTTGCCGTCGCCGAGCGGCCAGCCGGTCACGGCGCGGATATGCTGCTCGAACTGGTCGACGGCGCAGCCTGCCTGCGTCCAGTGGCCCGAATTGTGCACACGGGGCGCGATCTCGTTGACCACCAGCCCCTGTGGCGTCACGAAAAGCTCCACCCCCATGACGCCCACGTAGTCGAGCGCGTTGAGGATGCGGGCCGCCAGCAGAACCGCGTCGCTGCGCATACCCGCAGGGATCGCGGCAGGCACCGTGGTGGTGGCGAGGATGCCGTTCTCATGCACGTTCTCGCCCGGGTCGTAACAGGCAATCGCCCCGTCGCGGCCGCGCGCGGCGATGACCGAGATCTCGCGGCTGAAGTCGATGAAGCCTTCGAGAATGGCGGGGGCACCGGCCATGTCGGCCAGGGCCTGATCGGCATCGCCGGGCGTCATGATCCGCGCCTGACCCTTGCCGTCATAGCCGAAGCGACGGGTTTTCAGGATCGCGGGCGTGCCGATCTGGGCGATCGCCTTCGCCAGGTCCTCGGCGCTGTCCACGGGCGCGAAGGGGGCGGTCGTCAGGCCGATCCCGGTCAGGAAGGTTTTCTCGGTCAGGCGGTCCTGGCTCACCTCCAGCGCGCGGCGCGAAGGGTAGAGGGGCGTGGTGTCCGAGAGCACATCCAGCGCATCGGCGGGGATGTTTTCAAACTCGTAGGTGATGAGATCGACGGAAGCCGCGAAAGCTGCCAGCGCGTCGAGATCGTCGTAGGATCCTTGTGTGACCTTCGCCGCGACATCGCCTGCGGGCGCCGCGCCGGGCTCAAAGATATGGGTTTTGTAGCCAAGGCGGGAGGCCGCGACCGAGAGCATGCGCCCAAGCTGGCCGCCGCCCAGGATGCCGATGGTAGACCCCGTGGGCAGCATGTCACTCATCGACGGGCACCTCTGGGATGGAGGCCGAGAGAGCCGCGCGCCAGGCGTCGAGCCGTTCGGCCAGGGCCGGGTCGCCAAGCGCGAGGATGCCAGCCGCCATGAGACCTGCGTTCTTCGCGCCAGCCGCGCCGATCGCCATGGTGGCAACGGGATAGCCGCGCGGCATCTGGAGGATGGAATAAAGGCTGTCGACGCCCGAGAGCGCCTTGGTCTGGACCGGCACGCCGATCACCGGCACGCGGGTTTTCGAGGCCATCATGCCGGGCAGATGCGCCGCGCCACCCGCGCCTGCGATGATCACCTTCAGCCCGCGGCCCACGGCCTCCTTGCCATAGGACCACAGCCGGTCCGGGGTGCGATGCGCCGACACGATGCGCGCCTCAAAGGGCACGCCCAGTTCGTCCAGAACTTCGGCTGCTTCTTTCATCGTGGGCCAGTCCGACTGGCTGCCCATGATGATCCCGACCTCGACCCCTGCCATGGTGTAAATCCTTGCTGTCCCTCAGGAAGCGCGCACTATAGCCATGGCGCGAGGTTACGCAATGATGTCCGGGGTCAGTTCGTCCTCGATGCGCTGAATCTGGTCTTTCAGCATCAGCTTGCGCTTCTTCAGCCGTCTGAGCGTGAGCTGATCGGGCAGGGGACGTTCCTCCAGCGCGCCAATCGCCTCGTCCAGATCGCGGTGCTCGCGCATCAGGACCCCCAGCTTGACGCGCAGCACATCTTCGTGGGTCATCTCGTTGGGGGCGTTCATGGGGTCGGGAACCTGTGGGTGAGTCGCCATGCGGCAGGGCCCCAAAGATACCGGATTATCCCGCGCGGGCAAAGCGTTGCGCGCCTTGCAAGGGGGGCGGAGCGCCCCCATATTGTTGTCGAGGGTCGCCGAACAGGGGCCCTTTCCCGCAGATCGCTTGTTCGAAGGATGTGCCCGATGACGAAACTGACCCTTGGCTCGCACCCGTTCCTGCTCGGGTTCGACCAGCTGGAACGCCTCGTGGAACGCACGGCGAAATCCGGCAATGACGGATACCCCCCTTACAATATCGAGGCGAAGGGCGAAAACGCCTTCCGCATCACGCTGGCCGTGGCCGGTTTTGCCGAGGATGACCTGTCGATCACGCTGGAAGACCGCCAGCTGGTGATCCGGGGCCGCCAGGCCGATGACAGCGATGGCCGCGTCTTCCTGCATCGGGGCATTGCCGCGCGCCAGTTCCAGCGCAGCTTCGTGCTGGCCGACGGGGTCGAGGTGACGGGGGCGGCGATGGAACACGGGCTTTTGCACGTGGATCTCAAGCGCTCGGTGCCCGAGAACGTTGTGCAGACCATCAAGATCAAGGCCGGAGGCCGCAGCGATGCATGAACCCAGTGACAAGATGGCGCCGGGCAAGCGGCCGATCGTCTATGTCCGGAAGGTGCGCGTCGAAGACCTGCCCGAGGAGGTCCGGGCCGAAGCCAGCGACGCGGGGCTCGAGGCGTTGTACCTGATCGGGAACGAGGACGGAGAGCAACTCGCGCTGGTGCGTGACCGCAAGCTGGCCTTCGTCGTGGCGCGTCAGAATGACATGACCCCCGTCAGCGTGCACTGAGCCCGCGAACGCTCCCCCCTTGAATGACGATGGGCGCCCCGGTCGGAGCGCCCATTGCCCTGTCTTCCCCCGGGGTACAGTCGAGGAAAGAGCGTCGTCTCAGAGCGGGATGGTCAGCCGCAGGAAGGCCGCCAGCCCGGCATCTTCGATGCTGCCGAA
>NZ_CAXREX010000287.1:0-10527 GCF_964229645.1 Nioella sp.
GCGCCCCGCGCGGAGGGGGGCGCTGCCCCCGTCGCCTGGCGGCGACGCCCCCGGAGTATTTTTGCCAAGAAGAAGGTGACCGGTGCGGGCAATCATCCGGGGAGGCACGGGATGGGCCCTGTCGAGGCCCAATGGGCAGAAGGGGAGTTTACGCCCCCCCTGTCAGGCGCTATCACCCGGCCCGAACCTTTGACAGGAGACGCGCCCATGTCCGGCCACGGCACCCCCGTTCCCATGACCTCGCACCCGTCAGGGCCGTTGTCCGGCACCGCCGATGTTCCCGGCGACAAGTCGATTTCGCATCGGAGCCTGATCCTGGGGGCGATGGCCGTGGGCGAGACCCGGATCAGTGGCCTGCTGGAAGGGCAGGACGTTCTGGACACAGCCAAGGCGATGAAGGCCTTCGGTGCCGATGTCGAACGTCTTGGCGAGGGCGAATGGCGGGTCAACGGTGTTGGTGTCGGCGGCTTCGCCGAGCCTGACAATGTCATCGATTGCGGCAATTCCGGCACCGGGGTGCGGCTGATCATGGGATCGATGGCGACCAGCCCGATCACCGTAACCTTCACCGGGGATGCCAGCCTGAACAAACGCCCCATGGCGCGGGTGACGGACCCTCTGGCGCTTTTCGGCTGCCAGTCGGTCGGACGTGCGGGCGGGCGGCTGCCGATGACGCTGGTGGGCGCGGCCGAGCCTGTTCCGGTGCGCTACACGGTGCCGGTGCCAAGCGCGCAGGTGAAATCCGCCGTGCTGCTGGCGGGGCTCAATGCACCGGGCCAGACCGTGGTGATCGAGAAAGAGGCCACCCGCGACCATACCGAGCGGATGCTGGCGGGCTTCGGGGCCGAGATCACGGTGGAGGATACCGATGAGGGCCGGGTCATCACGCTTACTGGCCAGCCGGAGTTGCAGCCGCAGACCATCACCGTGCCGCGCGATCCGTCTTCCGCGGCCTTCCCGGTCTGCGCGGCGCTGATCGTGCCGGGCTCGGACGTGCTTGTGCCCAATATCGGCTTGAACCCGACCCGGGCGGGGCTCTTCTACACCTTGCAGGAGATGGGTGCCGACCTGACCTTCGAGAACATGCGCGATGAGGGGGGCGAACCCGTTGCCGACCTGCGTGCGAAATACTCTCCCAACATGACGGGCATCGAGGTGCCGCCCGCCCGCGCCGCCTCGATGATTGACGAATACCCGATCCTGTCGGTGGTCGCGGCCAATGCGACCGGGCAGACCGTCATGCGCGGGGTGATGGAACTGCGCGTGAAGGAAAGCGACCGGATCGACGCGATGGCCACAGGCCTGCGCGCCAATGGCGTGTCGGTCGAGGACGGCCCCGATTGGTGGATCGTGACCGGCAAGGGTGCGGGGAACGTACCCGGTGGCGGCCTGACCGAGAGCCATCTCGACCACCGCATCGCCATGTCCTTCCTCTGCCTTGGCATGGCGGCACAAAACCCGGTGCGGGTTGATGACGCGAGCCCCATCGTTACGAGTTTCCCGATATTCGAGCCGCTGATGGGCGCGCTTGGCGCCTCGCTGGAGCGGACCGGCGCCTGACAGGTCGCTTTCCGGCAGGACCGGGGATGGGGGCTGTGGTCTTCTGCCCCCGAAACTGCCGGAGGGGACGCATATGATTACCGGAAGCTGCCTGTGCGGGGAAATCCGCTACCGGATCGAAGGTGAGATCCGCGAGGGCGTCTCTGGCTGCCATTGCGGCCAGTGCCGCAAGGTGACGGGGCATTTCAGTGCCGCCGCGCCCGTTCCCTGGGATGCGATCAGCGTCGAGGGCACGCCCCGCTGGTACGACTCCACCCCCGGCAAGGCGCGGCGCGGATTTTGCGCCACCTGCGGCAGCTACCTGTTCTGGGAGCAGTTCGACGGCATCGTCTATGTCTCGGCCGGGTCGATGGCCGCGCCGACAGGCCTGCGGCTGGAGCGGCACATCTTCTACGCGGACAAGGGCGACTACTATCGCTGTGATGACGGCGCGCCCTGTTATGTCGACTGGGAAACCGGAGAGGAGATCGTTCCATGACGACCGGATCCTGCCTGTGCGGTGACGTCCGCTATTCTGTCTCGGGGCCGCTTCGCCCCGTGATTGCCTGCCACTGCACCCAGTGCCGCAAGACCTCTGGTCATCATGTGGCGGCGACATCTGCCGCGCGGGACGGGGTCAAGATCACGGGGGAGGTGACGTGGTTCCAATCCTCGCCACAGGCGCGGCGCGGGTTTTGCGGCACCTGTGGCAGCAACCTCTTCTGGGACGGGCCGGGCTCGCATCTGTCGATCTTCGCAGGCACAATCGAAGGAGCAAGCGGCCTGACACTGGCGGGCCATATCTACTGCGCGGTCAAGGGCGACTACTACCAGATTGCCGACGGTCTGCCCCAGGCCGAGGGCGATGACCCGGCGCTGACAACGCAGGTTCCCCGTTGATCGCGCTTGCGCCTGCGGGCGGGCGGGGCTAGCCCTGTGACCATGGCTTTCACGGTTGCAATCGACGGGCCCGCGGCGGCGGGCAAGGGAACCATCGCGCGGGCGGTGGCGGATCATTTCGGCTTTGCCTATCTCGATACGGGGCTGCTCTACCGCGCCGTAGGGCAGAGGATGCTGGACGGGGAAGACCCGGTGGAGGCAGCGGCGGCCCTGCGGGCCGCAGACCTTGATCATCCCGACCTGCGCGGGGCCGAAGCGGCACAGGCGGCCAGCAAGGTTGCCGTGATCCCCGAGGTGCGGGCAGCGCTGCTTGATTTCCAGCGCGCCTTTTCCCGTCGCATGGGTGGCGCGGTGCTGGACGGGCGCGATATCGGCACAGTGATCTGCCCCGAGGCGGAGGCGAAGCTCTATGTCACCGCCTCGGATGAAACCCGTGCGGCGCGGCGGCACAAGGAGCTGATTGACCGAGGGCGGGAGATCAGCTTTGACGAGGTGCTGGCGGAGCTGCGCGAACGCGATGCGCGCGACAGCGAGCGGGCAACCGCCCCGCTGAAACCTGCCGAGGATGCTGTCCTGATCGACACGTCAGATATGACGATCGAGCAGGCGCTGGCGGCGGCAATCGCGGCGATCAAGGCGAAGGAAACAGACGCATGAAGCAAGTCTCGCTTGGCCAATCCGGGCCCAAGGTTTCGGCCCTTGGCATCGGGGCAATGTCATTTTCGGATTTCTACGGGAAGACGACGGATGAAAACTCCTTTGCCATTCTCGACGCGGCGATGGCCGCCGGAGTCACCCATATCGACACGGCCAATGTCTATGGCGTGGGGCGATCTGAATCGGTGATCGGGGCATATCTCAGGGCCCGGCCCGAAGCGCGCGATCACTTCACCATCGCGACCAAGGCCGCCATTGCCCGGGACGGGGATGGCAACCGTGTGTTCCGCAACGACCTCGACCACCTCGAAAGCGAGCTGGATGCCAGCCTCAAGCGGCTTGGGGTCGAGGCAGTGGACCTGTTCTATGCGCATCGTCGCGACAAGGCGCGCCCAATCGAGGAAAGCGTCGAGGCGCTGGCGACCCTGGTCAGGAAGGGAAAGGCCAAGTCCATTGGGCTGAGCGAAATCGCCCCTGTCACGCTGGAGCGCGCCCACGCGGTTCATCCGGTTGCGGCGGTGCAGTCGGAATATTCCCTCTCGACCCGGTCGCCGGAACTGGGCCTGATCCAGGCCTGTGCCCGCATCGGCGCGACCTTCGTGCCGTTTTCCCCGATCGGGCGGTCCTTCCTGACTGATCATCCGCTGAGCTGGGAAGCGGTGCAGACCCTGCCATTCCTGGCCTCGAACCCACGCTTCTCGGAAGAAAACTATCGCGCCAACATCGCCACGACCGACCGGTTGCGGGCCCTGGCCCGCGACATGGGCACCAGCACCGCCGCGCTGGCCATTGCCTGGGTTCTGGCGCAGGGCGATCACATGCTGGCGATTCCGGGCACGCGGTCACTGGCGCATTTTCAACAACTCGTGGACGGGGCCAACCTGGAGCTTGGTGCCGATGGGCTGGCGGCCATCGACGCAGCGCTTCCGCCCGGATGGTGCGCGGGGGATCGCTACTCCGAGGACCAGTGGATCGGGCCAGAGCGTTATTGCTGAGCGCAGCCCTTGTTTCACTGGCGCTTCGGGCTTGCCCTTCACGGCGCACCCGGCTATAGAGCGCCCGTCAAGCAGGCGGTCAACGCCTCAATCGAGCAGGGTCGGGTCTTCCCCCGGCCCTCATTCGTTTGAGAATCGACCGTAAGACCAACCCAAAGACCGGCGGAGACAACCGCTCGGCCAGTAACACCGCTAAAGGAAAATGACGCCACATGGCTAACGCATCCATGGAGGAATTCGAAGCCCTCCTTAACGAAAGCTTCGAGATCGACACCCCCGATGAAGGGTCTGTTGTCAAAGGCAAGGTCATCGCCATCGAGGCAGGCCAGGCCATCATCGACGTCGGCTACAAGATGGAAGGCCGCGTTGATCTGAAAGAATTCGCGAACCCCGGTGAAGCCCCCGAAATCGCCGTCGGCGATGAGGTAGAGGTCTTCCTGCGCTCGGTCGAAAACGCACGCGGCGAAGCCGTGATCAGCCGTGAAATGGCCCGCCGCGAAGCCGCTTGGGATCGCCTCGAAAAGGCCTATGCAGACGAAGAGCGCGTCGAAGGCGCCATCTTCGGTCGCGTCAAGGGCGGCTTCACCGTCGACCTCGGCGGCGCCGTGGCCTTCCTGCCCGGTTCGCAGGTTGACGTGCGCCCCGTGCGCGACGCCGGCCCGCTGATGAACCTCAAGCAGCCGTTCCAGATCCTCAAGATGGACCGTCGCCGTGGCAACATCGTTGTCTCGCGCCGCGCGATCCTCGAAGAGTCCCGCGCCGAGCAGCGCGCCGAGGTCATCGGCAAGCTCAGCGAAGGCGACGTGGTTGACGGTGTGGTCAAGAACATCACCGAATACGGTGCCTTCGTGGACCTCGGCGGTGTCGACGGCCTGCTGCACGTCACCGACATGGCATGGCGCCGCGTGAACGACCCCAAAGAGGTTCTGACCATTGGCGAAACCGTCAAGGTGCAGGTCATCAAGGTCAACAAGGACACCCACCGTATCAGCCTGGGCATGAAACAGCTGCAGGCCGACCCGTGGGATTCCGTGGAAACCAAGTACCCGCTGGAATCAGTTCACACCGGCCGCGTCACGAACATCACCGACTACGGTGCCTTCGTGGAGCTGGAACCCGGCGTCGAAGGCCTCGTTCACGTGTCCGAAATGTCCTGGACCAAGAAGAACGTGCACCCCGGCAAGATCGTTTCGACCTCGCAGGAAGTCGAAGTCATGGTGCTGGAGATCGATACCGCCAAGCGCCGCGTGTCGCTCGGCCTCAAGCAGACCATGCGCAACCCCTGGGAAGTGTTCGAAGAGCAGTACCCGGTCGGCACCGTCGTGGAAGGCGAAGTCAAGAACATCACCGAATTCGGTCTGTTCATCGGCCTCGACAACGACATCGACGGCATGGTGCACCTCTCCGACCTGACCTGGGAAGGTCGTGGCGAAGACGTGATCGGCAACTACCGCAAGGGCGATGTCGTCAAGGCCGTGGTGTCCGAAGTCGATACCGACAAGGAGCGTATCTCGCTGTCCATCAAGGCGGTTGAAGGCGATCCGTTCGCCGAAGCCATCGACGGCGTCAAGCGTGGCTCGGTCATCACCGTGGAAGTCACCGCGATCGAAGATGGCGGCATCGAGGTGGAATACGAAGGCATGAAGTCCTTCATCCGCCGCTCGGACCTGTCGCGCGATCGTGCCGAACAGCGCCCCGAGCGCTTCCAGGTCGGCGACAAGATCGACGTGCGCGTCACCAATGTCGATGCGCGCTCGCGTCGCCTGGGTCTGTCGATCAAAGCCCGCGAAATCGCGGAAGAGAAGGAAGCCGTGGAACAGTACGGTTCCTCCGACTCCGGCGCATCGCTCGGCGATATCCTGGGTGCCGCGCTCAAGGGCGGCGACAACTGATCCGACCCCGGACCGAAACAGGAAAGGCCCCGCAGAGATGCGGGGCCTTTTTTCGTCCCTAAATGCCCGAATCAGACCGCGTTGCGGATCGGGCAGAGCCGCGCCTGATCGGGCCAAGCCAGCGGTTCATCGGCAATATGCTGCGCGAATGGCCCGGGAGAGGGCGGATTTCGCCCAATTTTCAACGGCTTTCCAATTCCCAGATCGTTCCTTTGCCCCTATAGTTGCCGGGTCAGGGAAAACCGCGGCCAGGGGGTTTGGATGATACGTTCGGAACTGATCCAGAAACTGGCTGACGAAAATCCCCATCTCTATCAGCGGGATGTGGAACGGATCGTCAGCGCCATCTTCGAAGAGATCATCGATGCCCTGGCGCAAGGCAACCGGGTGGAACTGCGCGGTTTCGGCGCGTTTTCGGTGAAGAAGCGGGATGCGAGGATTGGGCGTAATCCGCGCACCGGTGAAAGCGTCGATGTCGAAGAGAAACATGTTCCCTTCTTCAAGGCCGGCAAGCTGTTGCGCGACAGGCTGAACGGTTTGGAAGGTTCCTGAGCTGTGAAATACATCAAATACCTGTTCCTGGCGGCCATTGCCCTGGCGCTGGTTCTGCTTGCCTTGGCCAATCGCGATCCGGTCACGCTGACCGTGCTGCCGCATGATCTGGCCGAATGGGTGAACTGGAATGTCTCGATCACCTTGCCGTTGTTCATCGTGCTCCTCGGCGGGATCGTCGCGGGCCTTCTGATCGGTTTCGTCTGGGAATGGTTCCGCGAACACAAGCAGCGCGCTGAAGCGAAGGCTAACCGCAAGGAACGTGACCAGCTTGCGCGCGAGGTGCAGGCGTTGAAAGGGGATGCCAACCGGGGGCGTGACGAGGTGCTCGCCCTTCTGGAAGACTGAGCCCTGCCGATGTCCGTTTCCGTGAAATTCTGCGGGCTGACCCGCAGGGAAGACGTGACCGCAGCGGCAGAAGCCGGGGCGCGCTACGTTGGCTTCGTGCATTTCGCCAAGTCCCCCCGGCACCTTGAGCCCGCCGACATGGCACGGCTGGCACTCGATGTGCCGCCGGGCGTTGCCAAGGTCCTGCTCACTGTGAATGCAGATGACGCGACGCTCGACGCCATCCTCGCCTCGGTACCGATCGACATGCTTCAACTGCATGGCCGCGAAAGCCCCGACAGGGTGGCAGAGCTCAAGGCCCGCCACGGTCTGCCCGTGATGAAGGCGATCGGCGTGGCCAATGCCGCGGATCTGGCTGCGATCGACCTTTATGGCCGCGTGGCCGACCAGTTGCTGATCGACGCTAAGCCCCCCAAGGGGGCGGAGCTGCCCGGCGGCAATGGGCTCGCCTTCGATTGGCAGCTTCTGGCAAACCGGAAATACTGGCCGGGTCCCTGGATGCTGGCGGGGGGGCTGACCCCCGAGAACGTCGCTGAGGCCGTGCGCCTGACAGGGGCTCGGCAGGTCGACGTGTCCTCGGGCGTGGAACGTGCTCCGGGCATCAAGGACGGGGCGCTCATGCGGGCCTTTGCAGACGCGGCTGGCATCTAGGACGCGGCTTGGCACGACTGCCCGATTGCCTCACATCTGAGACCTGGTTTCATAACCTCGTTGGGGCCTTCTAGCGGCACTACGTGAAACGGCGGGGTTTTCAGGCGCTGCGTCGACGCGCCTTTGCCTTGTCCTGACCCGCGCCCTGCAATAGGTAGTCAAACGGAGACTTGGCGCGGAGAGGACCAATGGCCGAAGACCTGATCAATTCCTTCATGACCGGCCCCGACGAGAACGGCCGTTTTGGCGATTTCGGCGGGCGTTTCGTGTCGGAAACGCTGATGCCGCTGATCCTTGAACTGGAACGGCAATACGAGCACGCCAAGACCGATGACAGCTTCTGGGCCGAGATGGACGACCTGTGGAAGCACTATGTTGGCCGGCCGAGCCCGCTTTATCTTGCCGACCGCCTGACGGACCATCTGGGCGGCGCCAAGATCTACATGAAGCGCGACGAGCTCAACCATACCGGCGCGCACAAGATCAACAACGTTCTCGGCCAGATCATCCTGGCCCGCCGCATGGGCAAGACCCGGATCATCGCTGAAACCGGGGCCGGGCAGCACGGCGTGGCCACCGCTACGGTCTGTGCCAAGTTCGGTCTGAAATGCGTGGTCTACATGGGCGCTCATGACGTGGAGCGCCAGAAGCCCAACGTCTTCCGCATGCGCCTCCTGGGCGCAGAGGTGGTGCCGGTAACCTCGGGGCGGGGCACTCTGAAAGACGCGATGAACGACGCGCTGCGCGATTGGGTGACCAACGTGCGCGACACGTTCTACTGCATCGGCACCGTGGCTGGCCCGCATCCCTACCCGGCGATGGTCCGCGATTTCCAGCAGATCATCGGCAAGGAAGCCAAGGCACAGATGATGGAACGCGAGGGCCGTCTGCCCGATACGATCATCGCGGCCATCGGCGGCGGGTCGAACGCGATGGGGCTGTTCTACCCGTTCCTCGACGACAAGTCCGTGAACATCATCGGTGTGGAAGCGGGCGGCAAGGGCGTCGACGAGAAGATGGAGCATTGTGCCTCGCTGACCGGCGGTCGTCCCGGCGTGCTGCATGGCAACCGCACCTATCTGCTGCAGGACGAGGATGGCCAGATCCTGGAGGGTTACTCCATTTCGGCTGGTCTCGACTATCCCGGCATCGGCCCCGAGCACAGCTGGCTGCACGATATCGGCCGGGCAAACTATGTCTCCGTGACCGACAAGGAAGCGCTGGCCGCGTTCCAGCTGTGCTGCCAGCAGGAGGGCATCATCCCGGCGCTGGAGCCCTCCCATGCGCTGGCCCATGTGATCAAGATCGCGCCGGAGCTTCCGAAGGATCACATCATCTGCATGAACATGTGCGGACGGGGCGACAAGGATATCTTCACGGTCGCGAAACATCTCGGTTTCGACATGGCCGAGGCAGATTGAAACATCCCGCATATCCGACACCGGTTGGAGCTTCGATGAAGGGCGTCCCCAAAGGGCGCCCTTTTCATTTGTTGCGCGAGGGCGCAATATTGTTGCGCTCCCGCAACGGTGTAATTGTTACACGAAATCACATGTTGAGCGGAGGCCCCCGTCGGACGTATCACCCGTCCTCACCAGCCGACGGGCTGGCCCTAGCGGATTGGGGATGATCACCCCGCCGGTGCGGGCGGCACTGCCGTTTTCCGTATGCCAGGGCCTGAAACCGGGGCAGGTGCCTTCGTGACATCCAAACGTCACGCGAAAATAGCTCAGTTGGCAGAGCATCGGATCGTAAATCCGAGTGGCGCAGGTTCAACTCCTGCTTTTCGCTCCGAAACGCCCAAGAGGGCACTGGTTTTTGCACAACCAGCCACGTGAGTGGTTCGCAACATAGGGTTCCGGGGCCGCTCTGCGTGGGGCGGCCATCTCTTGCGGCGTGCCGGAAGGGACGGACGTTCTGCGTCCTGGCTGTGGGCCGGGGGCGTCGTGATGCAGACCTGCTGCGAGTTGCCAGGCCCTGCCGGGATCGGTCGGGTCCCGCGGCTCCTGCGCTCTGCCGCTCCGAGGCTCTCCGCCCGCGGGCAAGGCAGGACCAGCCTCGGGGCCCACTCCATTTCCCGCAACGGGCAATTCCGCCCGTTGCCAACACCTGACGCAGGCCAAGGACTGCGCAACCCCAACCCAACTCAAGGAGATCGCGCTTTGCGACGACGATAGACACGACAATTGAAGGAGACCTGACATGTCTATTTTGAAAGCCCTCCGGAACCAGCGACGATTGCTCGTTCCCGCCAACACCCGCACACTTGTGCTTTCCAAGGGTCAGATCGACAAGATCCTTGTCCCTGGTGAACACTGGATCGACATGCAGGACGTTCAGACCGAACGGTTTGACCTTTCCGCTCCGCGCTTCGTGTCCGCCCTTGCGGCGCCATTGCTTCGTGACCGCCGCGACCTTGTCGAGGCTCATTTCACCGAGCTTCGCACGGGCCCCGACGAGGTGGCCGTTCTCCTCCGCGAGGGGATCGTCACCGATCTTGTCGGGCCGGAACAGCACGTGCTCTTCTGGTCCGATGCCGGCCCGTGGCAGGTGCAGCGTTTCGACATGGCCGAGGATGTGACCGTTGATCCGGCGCTTGCCCGTCGGCTTGAACGGGCGCGCTTGGATGCTCAGGTGAACATCACCACGGTCGAGGAAGGACGCGTGTCCCTTCTCTTCACCGATGGTGTGCTTGCCAAGGTGCTTCAGCCCGGGACCCACTGGTTCTGGATGTTCGGGCGTCGGCATACGGTCCAGCAGGTCGACTTGCGCTGGCAGACCAAGGAGGTCACCGGCCAGGAGATCCTCACCAAGGACCGGGTCTCAATCCGCGTGAACCTTACCGCTGTCTTCCGCGTGGTCGATGCGGTCAAGGCCGTGACGATGGTGCGGGACCATGCCGAGGCGCTTCACCGCGCCGTGCAGCTTGCGTTTCGCAAGACGCTCGGGGCGATGACCCTCGACCGGCTCTTGGCCGAGAAGGGGGCCGTCGA
>NZ_CAXREX010000288.1:0-5401 GCF_964229645.1 Nioella sp.
AGGTGCCGGTGGCACCCCTGACACTGGAAGCGGAGGAAGAGGCATGACCAAGGTCATCGCGGTAACGGGGGCAAGCGCGGGGATCGGGCGCGCGGTGGCGGAGCTTTTCCTGGCCCGCGGCTGGACGGTGGCCGCCCTGGCGCGGCGAGCGGAGCCGCTGGAGGCATTGGCCAAGGCGCACGCGCGGGCCATCGCGCTGCCCTGTGACGTGACCGACGAAGAGGCGGTGGCCGATGCCTTTTCCGAGATCGCCGAGCGGGCCGGACGGCTGGATGTGCTCTTCAACAACGCAGGCACCTTCGGGCCATCGGGCGCGATTGACGAGATCAGCCTGGACGACTGGCGCGCGGTTCTGGATGTGAACCTGACGGGCATGTTCCTATGTGCCCGCGCGGCCTTTGCCCATATGCGGCGGCAGGATCCGGCTGGCGGGCGGATCATCAACAATGGCTCCATCTCGGCGCATGTGCCCCGGCCCGGCTCGGTCTGCTATGCCACCACCAAGCACGGGGTCAGCGGGCTGACCAAGACGTTGAACCTCGACGGGCGCGACATGGGGATCTGTGCCGGGCAGATCGACATCGGCAATGCCGCGACCGAGATGACCAAGGGCATCGCGCAGGGCGTGCGTCAGGCCGATGGCAGCATCAAGCCCGAGGCGGTGATGGATGCGGGCGACGTGGCCGAGGCGGTCTGGTACATGGCGAACCTGCCGCCCGAGGCCAACGTGCCGAGCCTGACGGTCATGGCCAACAAGATGCCCTTCATCGGGCGGGGCTAGGGAACAGGGGCCACCCTGCGGGTGGCAATCCTGTCACCACATCCGTGTCTTGGCGTTTTCGGGGTAGGTGGCGTCGTAGGTTTCGCCGTCAAATGCCCGGTCCTGTTCCTTTATGAATTGGCCTGCCGTGGGCACCTGGGCGCTCTCGTCGCCCCGGCTCCACACGCCCGAGCGCATGATCGCCTTGGCGCATTGGAAATACATCTCGTCCAGCGTGATCACGATCACGGTCTTGGGGTGCTGGCCGCGCTGCTCGAAACACCCTGTCACCTGCGGGTCGGCGGTCAGCACGGCGCGTCCGTTCACGCGCACGACGTTGCCAGAGCCCGGCACCATGAACATCAGGCTGACCCGCCCGTCGCGCAGGATATTGCGCAGGGAATCGATGCGGTTGTTGCCGCGCCAGTCGGGCATCCACAGCGTTTGCGCGTCGACGATGCGCACCACCGGGCCGTCATCGCCGCGCGGGCTTCCATCGGTGCCCTCGGGCCCCACGGTCGACAGGACCACGAAGCGCGCGGCCTCGATCCACTGGCGGTAGAGCGGTGTCATCCGCGTCGCCACCTTGGTCAGCGAAGCGGGGACCGGATCGCCATAAAGCGCCTCAAGCGCCTCCGGCGTGTCGAGCATCTTCATGGGAGGCTCCTTGGCTTGCGGGGATCAGCCCGACCGGATGTAGCGGAAGACGGCCGAGGCCAGCCAGCCCGCGGCGATGGCGATGGCCAGCGACAGCAGGCCATAGATCAGCGGGCGTTCATGGGCGAGCGTGTAGATCATCCGTTCCAGCCCGACCTTGCGCACGCTGATCTCGGTTTCGTAGGAGGAGATGACCTCGCGTCCGCGGGCCAGGAAGATACGTGCTGTGTAATCGCCCTCGACGAGGTTCGCAGGCAGCCGGATCGAAGTGTCGAAGAGCGTTTCATTGCGCAGGGTCACCGCGTTTTCGAGAAGCTGGTACAGCCCCTCGTTGCTGCGCACGCGGATCACCGCCTCGGTGAAATCGGCCTGCCGTTCGGTATGGGTGCCCACGGCGCGGATCGCGCGCGTGATCGAGATGCGGTGGCGCAGATCCTCGGTATCCGAGATGACATCGCCAAAGGGCGCGGTGGTTGCCACGGCGTAGAAGGTGGGGGCTGCGTCGATATCGACGGCCTCGGTGTTCATCCAGATGCCATAGCGGCGATCCATCCGGCGCACGGTCACGGGGCGGTCGGGGCCCTCGATGGTGATGATCACCTGAAGCGGCCCGTCATCCGGCACCGGGGCATAGCGCTGCACGGCACCGAAGATCAGGATCTCGGAGCCCACGAAATTCGCGGTGATCGACACCGTGTTCTGGCTCAGTCCCGCGACGACGGTTTCCTCTTCGGCGGGGGCCGAGAGCGGGGCCAGCACGAGGGCCAGTATGAGAAGAAGCCGCTTCATCAATGCCCCACCGCCGCGCCGAGCGAGAAGAGTTCATCAGGCTGGAACAGAAGCTCGGTCGCCAGTTTCGCACAGACACCCAGCACCATCAGGGCCAGCAGGATGCGCAGCTGCTCGGCCTTGAGGTAGACGCCGATCCGCGCCCCCACCTGCGCCCCCACGACACCGCCCACCAGCAGCAGGATCGCCAGCACCATGTCCACGGTGAAGTTGGTGGTCGCGTGCAGCAGGGTGGAGAAGGCGGTGACGAAGATGATCTGGAACAGCGAGGTTCCGACCACGACCTTGGTCGGCATGCCGAGGATGTAGATCATCGCGGGCACCATGATGAAGCCGCCGCCCACACCCATGATCGCGGCCAGCACACCCACGGCCAGCCCGACCAGAAGCGGGGGGATGACCGACAGGTAGAGACCGGAGGTGCGGAAGCGCAACTTGAAGGGCAGCGCGTGGATCCAGCCGCGATGGTGGCGGCGCGGCGGCGGAGCGCCCGCGCTGGCCTTGCTGCGACGGATCGCGCGCAGGCTCTCGAAGAACATGAGCCCGCCGATGATGCCCAGGAACACCACGTAGCAAAGCCGCACCAGCAGGTCGACCTGCCCCATGGCCCGCAGCGCGTTGAAGACCTGCACGCCCAGTGCGGCCCCTATGAGACCGCCGATCAGAAGGACGACCCCCATCTTGAGGTCCACCGTCTTTCGCTTGAAATGCGCACGCACGCCGGAAAAGGACGAGGCGACGATCTGGTTGGCTTCGGTCGCGACCGCCACGGCGGGCGGGATGCCGATGAAGAACAGCATCGGGGTCAGCAGAAAGCCTCCGCCCACGCCGAACATGCCTGACAGGATACCCACGAGCCCGCCCAGCCCAAGCAGAAGGAAGGCGTTGACGCTCACTTCTGCGATGGGCAGGTAGATTTGCATGGCGGGTCAGAAGCCTCCGGAACTCGAATGACCCATAGCGCCGCGAAAGACGGTTTTCCAGTCGGGCGCCGGCGCAATGGCCTGCGACAGATCGGAACAGCACGGGGGGCCTGGTTCACACGTTAAGGACATAGTGAAGCAGCTTGCGCCCGCCGTCCAGTCATCCAAGCGGGATCGCGACGGAATAAAGCTCGCCCGGATGAAGGACCAGCTCCAACCCTACCTTGGCACAGACAGCCAGCACCAGGATCGCCAAGAGGATACGCAGCTGTTCGGCCTTCATCCAGACGCCCACCCTGGCACCCAGTTGCGCACCAATGACGCCGCCAAAGATCAGCAGAAGCGCCAGCACCATGTCGACGCTGTGGGTGCTGGTTGCATGCATCAGCGTGGTGAAGGCGGTGACGAAGATGATCTGGAACAGCGATGTGCCGACCACGACCTTGGTGGGCATGCCTAAGAGATAGATCATCGCCGGCACCATGATGAAGCCGCCGCCGACGCCCATGATGGCCGACAGCACGCCGACCAAGGCCCCAACCATCAGCGGCAGCAGAGCGGAGATATAGAGCCCCGAAACCCGGAACCGCATCTTCAGCGGCAGCCCATGCACCCAGTAATGCTGCCGCCGCTTGACCGGCGGGCGTCCGCCCGCGCGTTTCGCGGCCCGGATCGCGTTCAGGCTTTCCACGAACATCATCGCGCCGATGACACCCAGGAACAGCACGTAGCAAAGCCGCACCAGCAGATCGACCTGCCCGATCCGTTGCAACGCCGTGAACACCTGCACGCCAAGCGCGGCCCCCACCAGCCCGCCTGCCAGCAGGACCAGCCCCATCCTGAGATCGACCGTGCGACGCTGGAAATGGGTGATGACGCCGGAAATCGACGAGGCGACGATCTGGTTGGCAGAGGTGGCCACCGCCACGACCGGGGGAATGCCCGCGAAGAACAGGAGCGGTGTGATCAGGAACCCGCCACCCACGCCGAACATGCCCGACAGCACGCCCACGATGCCGCCGATCCCCAGAAGAAGGAAAGCGTTCACGCTGACTTCGGCAATGGGAAGATAGATCTGCATGTGCGGGGCCATTTACCGTTGGGCAGGTCTTGTCCCTACGCCTGTCGGAACGAGGTTGCTACCCGCATGGGCCTGCCGTCCCCTGCGACAGATCGGAACAGGCCGGGCGCATCAAAGCTCGCGCAGGTAGCGGCGCAGGATCTTTTCCAGCTTGGCCGCGCCGAGCGGGGCCATCGCCTTGGTGTGTTCGTGGCTGATCGCCTCGTCGCTGAGGCCTGCGGCCATGTTGGTCACGGTCGAGATCGCAGCGGCCTTCAGCCCCAGGAACCGGGCCAGGATCACCTCGGGCACGGTCGACATGCCCACGGCATCGGCCCCCAGCATCCGGATCGCCCGGATTTCCGCCGGAGTCTCGAAAGACGGTCCGGAATACCAGGCATAGACCCCCTGCGCGAGCGCGAGGCCCTCGGCCCTGGCCGCGTCCAGCAGGGCCGCGCGCATGGCCGGGTCATAGGCATCCTTCATCGGCACGAAGCGGGCGTCGGAAGGCTCGCCGATCAGCGGATTAAGACCCGAGAAATTGATGTGATCGTTCAGTAGCATCAGGTCGCCGGGTTGAATGTCGGCGCACATGGACCCGGCCGCATTGGTCGCGATCAACGCCTCGCCCCCAAGTGCCTTCAGCACTTCCAGCGGCAGGCGCATCGCGTCGCCGCGCCCGCTTTCGTAGTAATGCGCCCGCCCGCCGAAGACCGCGACCCGTGTGCCCTCCAGCTGCCCGATCACCAGTTTCGGGTTGTGGCCGGACACGCCCGCATGGGGGAAGCCGGGCAGATCGGCATAGTCGATCGCGACGCCGTCGACGGCGTCGGCCAGGTGCCCCAGTCCAGACCCCAGGATGAGCCCGAGCGCCACCGGCTCAGGCCCCGCGCGGGACTTGATCAGATCGACAAGGGCGGCGTGGTCGGACATAGGATCACCTCGTAGGAAACGGGCGGGAGGAAAGGATGTCGAAGATTCTTCCCCGCGCCGCGTCGGGCTTAGCGTTCTTTCACATAAGGTTCGCCACCCGCGCGGGGCGGAATGGCGCGGCCAACGAAGCCTGCCAGAATCACCACGGTCAGGATGTAGGGCAGGGCCTGCATGAACTGCACCGGCACCTCGATCCCCAGAACCTCGATGTTCTGGAACAGGCTGCCCGTGGCATCGAGCAGGCCGAACAGCAGGCAGGCCATCAGCGCATACCACGGC
>NZ_CAXREX010000289.1:0-29644 GCF_964229645.1 Nioella sp.
GGCGTCACGCGAACGGCAGTTCTGTTGCTGACCACCCCGTCGAACCGCGCCCGCAGAAGATCAAGCGACAGGATCGCCTGACCATTGGGATTACCATAGTCGGAATAGATCGCTCCAACAGGCAATCGCAGCCCTGGCGCGAGGTCCACCAAGTCTCCAAGACCAAGGTCATCGCGGCGGGACAGCTGTTCATTGACCAAGGCCACTTCCCCTGCGGCCAACCGGGACCAAACGCCGGGAATCGTCTCTAACAAAGCCCAATTGTCCCGGTATGTCGCATGATCGACGATCCCGTAGACACGCGCCGGCAGGCCCCCGCTCCTGGCCTCGGCATAGGCAATCGGCAAGGAGGCATCGACCAGGGGCGCAAGAAAGGCTCGGTGTTGGTCCGCCTCTTCGTTCGAGCGGGCTGTGACATAGAGTTCTGACACAAGACGCTGGTTCAGCCATCCCAGGAAGGTTTCCCGGAAAGACCCGACCATGGTGGACACGCCGATATTTGCGGCCAGCGCCAGCAACAGCGCCATCAGGGCCAGCGATAGACCGGGCAATTGCTGGCGGGCATCGGCAACCGCCCATTCCGCGATCGGATCCTTCACGGCGCGGGACAGAACGGTCATCCCCGAGGACAAGGCGGCGGGAAGCGCCAGCGCCGCCCCCAGAAGCAACGCGCCAAGGCACAGGAACCCGGCTGCCAACCCATCCCCCCACAAGGCCAGCCCGAGGCTTGCGACGAAGAGCAACGCCGACGCGCCAGCCTGGAAGCGGATTGCCCGTGAAGACGCCATTGCCCAGGCCCGAGGCTGTGAAGGGGCAAGAAGAGGCATGCGCGCAACTTTCCAAAGCGACTGTGCGGAGGACAACCAGGCCCCAATCACTGCAATCGCCAGCCCGACTCCAGCCCAGACCGGGCGAAAGGCCAATGTTCCCTCGATCTCGGCCCCATAAAGGCTGCGCAGGGTGCCGGCGACGTCCGGTAACAGGGCAGAGGCCAGCGCGTAGCCCAGAACAATCCCACCCGCCCCGGACAGAAGCGCGATCAGGGTAACCTCCGCCAGGAGCACCGCAATCAGCCGGCCCATCGGAACCCCGAGGGCGCGCAGCGTGCGGAACACGGGGCGTCGCTGCTCGAAGGCAAGGCCGATGGTCGCATGAACGATGAAAAGCCCGACCGCGAAAGACAGAAACCCAAAGGCCGTCAGGTTGAGATGGAAGCTGTCCGTAAGGCGAGACAGGTCTTCCCCGGACCGGGCAGATTGCCTGAGAAGGGGGGTGACAGCCTCAAGCGGCGGCAAGCCCAGGGGCTGGTCCGGCAGGATCACCAGAAAGTCGGGATTGGACCTGCCCAAAAGCCGGGCAGCCACGTGAATATCCGTCAGCACCAGGCCGGGGGCGACCCTGTCGCTCTGCCGAAAGAGCGGAAAATCGCCAGTGTTAGAGACGTTTTCCGGAATGTCAGACACGAACGCAAGGCCACGCCCAGTCAAGAATGCTGTGGGGTCTTGAAGGGTCTCTCCGCCCTCTGCCGGAAGCATCTGGGGCGGTGCTGTCAGCGGGTCGACACCGATGACCCGCCATGTTTCTCCATCTATCGTCAGGCGCCCTTCGATCGCCGGGGTGACAAGCCAGCCTGCACGCCGAAGGTGCAGGTATTCCTCGATCTCGACGGGCCCGCCGCTTGCGGCAACCAAACGATCCTGCGCCGTGGCACCGAGCGTTGCTTCTGCTCGGGCATAGCTTTGACGCGCTTCCTCGTTGATCGCCTGCACACCCGACCAAAGGGCCGTTGCCAGGGCGAGGCCGAGCATCAACGTCACCAACTGGCCCTTGTGTCGGCGCCAATGAGATAGCAACGCGAGGAATACGGTCATCTACCCCGTCTCCAACCGACCACGCCGCAGGTGGAACCTTTTGTCAAAGCGCGCAGCCAGTCGGGTGGAGTGAGTCGCCATGATCAGGGCGGCCCCAGCCTCTTTCACCAAGGACATCATGAGGTCCATCACCGCGTCACCGGTGGTTTCGTCCAGGTTACCTGTCGGCTCGTCCGCCAGGATCAGGCGGGGCGCATTGGCAAGCGTGCGGCCAATGGCAACGCGTTGTTGTTGGCCACCAGAGAGCTGTTCCGGATAACGCCCGGTCAAGTCTGACAGCCCGAGCGCCTCGATCAACCGCCCTGTCAGGGCCGGATCGTGACGGCCTGACAGGCGTGCTTGGAGCGCGATATTCTGGATCACGGTAAGGGACGGCACGAGGTTGAACTGTTGAAAGACGAGCCCGATCTGGGTTCTGCGAACCAGGGCACGTGCGCCATCCCCAAGCGCCGTAATGTCGGTGTCATTTAGCCGGATTTCCCCTGAATCGGGTCTATCAAGGCCTCCGATCAGGTGCAGCAGCGTGCTCTTGCCTGACCCGCTTTCCCCCGTCAGGGCAACGGTCTGACCCGGAGCCACGTCCAACGAGATATCGTCCAGCACCATCACCGGACCCTCACTGGACGAATAGGTCTTCTTCAAGCGTGAAACGCGCAACATCGAGGCAGCCTTTCTTTCCCCATGATCTTGGTCCGGGGACGGTTGTTTCAAGTTGACCGGGCCGGTGGCGAGGCGCAAGGTGGCGCTGATGGTTTTCCAAGGGTGGCTCGCTGCCTGACGGAATGAAAAGGGAATGCGGTGCGGGGATAGCCCCAAAGCCGCAACTGCCCCCGCAACTGTAAGCGGAGAGCGCCCCCAATCGCGCCACTGGTCCAGGGACGGACCGGGAAGGCCGGGGATCGCACCGACCCGCAAGTCAGGAGACCTGCCATCGAAACCGAAACCCGAAGGCGGGGTGTCCTTTGTGGGGGTTTTCGTGGCCCTCCCGACCCGTCTGATCTTCCGCGCGGAGGGCGCAATGATCCTGACTGAAGACGGCTATCGCTATAGCTGCACCACCTGCCCCAAGACCGGTCAACCCTGCACCTTGGGCCTGCGCATGGCCAAGCAACTGGGCCGTGCCCTGAATGCTGGCGATCAAGCCATCGACGATGACTTCGAACTGACCGGGCATGGCCGGGCCGAAGGGCTCTGCGGGCAGAGCTGTGGGGTGGTTTATAGTGTCTATAAAGGAGGATTCAGGGTCTTTTGTGGCGTGTCGGAGGATGCGGATCCCAACCAACTGAGGCAGTTTGCAGATGGGTTCCTGTCCAATGGGCCAATCGGTTCAGGCCCTTTCCCCAAGGCGATGGTTCTAGGCCAAGAGGCAGTTCAATAGCGTTTGGAAATCACCCGAAAGCTCAGGCACGCAGCCCCTTGCGCGCCGGCGCAAGCAGTGCGGCAGATGCCAGGATAATCCCCGAGACCGTGGCGATCATGCCTGCGGCACTGACGGAGTCCTGAGCCCCGAGCCAAAGCGGCCCGTAACCGGCGAGGACGTAGCCAAGAACGGCCGAAAGCGTTGCGAACACAACGCTCCAGCCGACCTGAGTCCCCAACCTATGGGTCATCAGGCGTGCCGCGGCGGGTGGGCAGATGAACATGGCGATCACGATGATTGACCCGACTGCATCGAAAGCTGCCACCGCTGCCAGCGCCGATACCGCCACGAGCGCCATGCCGATCGTTCCGGTGCGCATGCCGATAACGCGGGCAAAGCCTTCGTCGAATGTCGAGATCTTGAGGGGTCGCCAGAAGAGCCAGATGAAACCGATCACGAACAGAAGGGTTGCAAAAATCCGGATCAGTTCGGGTGGCAATCCGGCGAGGGCGACAGGATCAACCAGCGACTGCCACCCAAGCGCATCGAGCCAGATCAGGCTTTCGAGGTTCCCCATCAGCGCGTGTTCCACGTCGAGATGGACGCTCGATGTGTCCGAACGTTCGAGCAGAAGCACACCCCCTGCAAACATGCTGGTAAAAACGACGCCCATGGCCGCACCCGGTTCAATTCGCCCGAGGCGGCGGATCACCTCGATCAGCGCGACAGCGACCAAAGCGGCCAGCGCTGCACCAATCATCATCGGCCATGTCGAAACAACCCCCGTCACGAGAAAGGCCGCAACGATCCCCGGCAGCACGACATGAGAGATCGCATCGCCGATCAGGGCCTGCCGCCGCAGGATCAGGAAGTTGCCGGGCAAAGCGCAGGCGATCGCCGCGAAAATGCCGATCAGGATGGGTGTCAAGCTGAGGGGAACAAACTCTTCTCCGCTCATGGTGTGACCCCCTTGGGATGGCCGATTTTCGTGTCTATTTCTGCCAGTTGGTCGGTCGTCACGACAGACTCGATCGGTCGCATCCCATCATATAGCGCCGCAGCGGATTCCTGGTCCGGCATGCTGCGCAGGATTTGCCAGCGCCGTTCATCAAGCAAGGCCTTGGCAGCCCGCGCGCGGCCCGGGTCCGTTGCCACGCCATCCGCGCGCGCCAGCCCTTCCCGTTTCAGGAGCCGGATCGTGTAGCGTTCATAGATCGGCTGCCCCTGCGCCATTGCCAGCAAACCTTGCCGAATGTGAACCCGGCGTTGGAAGGCCAGATGCGTCAGAACCGATGCAAGCACCCCTCGATTTGGGGCCAGAAGCAGCGACAAAACGAACGCGGCAAAGCTGCTCAGGACGATGATTGGGCCCGTTGGCAGATCGGGTGCAGAGGCCGAGATTGCAGCGCCCACATATCCCGACAGCCCCCCGAACACCCCGGCCAGCAGCCAGACCCGTTCGGTCTTGTCGGTCCAGAACCGTGCTGTGACTGGCGGAATGATCAGGAGCGCAACGATCAGGATCAGGCCAACGACCTTCAACCCAACGACAGTAACAGCCATAACCAGCCCCATCGTCGCAACATCCACGGCGCGGACACTAAGTCCCCTGGCTGCGGCATACCCTTCATCAAAGGCGACCGCGATCATCGGGCGACGCAGGATCAGCGTCGCGGTCAGAGTCAGCGCGCCCCCCACGGCAATCAACAGCGCATCGGCACGCAGCATGCCGGCAGTTGACCCAAGCAGCAGGCTATCAAGTCCGGCCTGACGGCCCGACTCCATCGTCTGGATCACGGTTAAAAGGACCACGCCGAAGCCGAAGAAGACCGACAGAACGGCCCCGATTGCGCTGTCTTCGGCCAAACGGGTTCGATGCGTCAGCCATTGAACAGCCAACAGCCCAAGCGCGGCGGACACGGCAGACCCGGTCAGCAGGCCTGCGAGATTCCGGCCCTCTCCTCCAAATGCAACCATCACGATGAATGCCAGCCCCACACCGGGCAGGGTTGCGTGGCTTATGGCGTCGGACACGAGAGACCGTTGTCGCAGGAACAGGAAAGTGCCGGTCACACCAGCTGCCACGCCCAACAACATGGCCCCAATGGCTACCAGGCTCGCATTATACCCAAGTTGAAGTGTCAGCGCCTGCCACAGCATGGATCACCCCGCGACCGGCAACCCGGTGACATGGGCCGTTGCAAGCCGCCCGCCATAGGCAGCCTGAAGCGTGTCTACCGTAAAGGCCTCGGTCACCGGGCCCTCGGCTATCTTGCGGGTGTTCAGGATCAGGACCCGGTCGAAGTAGTCGGGGACCGTCGACAGATCGTGATGCACGGCGACCACGGTTTTGCCTTCGGCTTTAAGGGTCTTGAGCACGGCAATGATCGCCTTCTCGGTCGCGGCATCGACACCGGCAAAGGGTTCGTCCAGTAGATAGAGGTCAGCCCCCTGTGCCAGAGCGCGCGCCAGGAATACGCGTTGCTGCTGACCACCGGACAACTGACCGATCTGGCGATTGGCGAAATCCTCCATCCCGACGCGGGCAAGGCAGGCGCGAGCATGGGCCCGGTGGCGTGGCCTGACCAGGCGCAAAAGCCCCAGTTCGCGCGACAGCCCCATTAGCACGACATCGAGAACGGTTGTCGGAAAATCCCAGTCGACACTGGCGCGTTGCGGGACATAGGCAATGCGGTGACGCTGCGCATCAAGCGGTTTTCCAAAAACGGTCACCCGACCTGACAGGGGCCGCAAGATACCCAATACTGCCTTTAACAGGGTCGATTTTCCGGCACCGTTCGGGCCAATGATCGCGGTCATGGATCCTTCGGGGATCGTGGCGTCAACGGAAAAGACCACGGGCTTCTGACCATAGGAAACGGTCATGCCCCGAACCGCCAGCGGATAGGGCGCGATGTCTTCGCGGTCGGGCAAATGACCTTCGGCGCTGGCGAGGGTGATCTGGCTCATATCCTACATCCCCGCAGACAGCTGCCCGGACATCCCGCGTTCGGGCGCGTCGCCACCAAGAGACCGGGTGATGATCGTGACGTTGTGGTCGATCATGCCAATGTAGGTGCCTTCGTAGCTTCCCGGCTCTCCCATCGCATCCGAGAAGAGCTCACCACCAATCCGAACCTCATGACCGCGCGCCGCCGCACCTTCGATCAGCGCCCGTATATTGCGGTCAGAGACTGAGCTTTCCACGAAGACGGCGCGGATGTTGCGCGCGACCAACAGGTCGACAAGCTCCGCGATCCGAACAAGGCCCGCCTCACTTTCGGTGGAGATTCCCTGGATCCCGAGCACCTCGAAGCCATAGGCCTGGCCGAAATAGTTAAACGCATCATGCGCGGTCAGCAGGACGCGGCTATCCTCGGGCACCGAGGCGAGAGCCTCCCGCGCATAGGCTGAAACAGTGTCTAACTCAATCAGGAAACTCTCTGCACTGGCCAGATAGAATGCCGCATTTTCCGGGTCTACCTCGGCCAGGGCATCGCGGATTTCGGCGGCAACATGCCGCCAAAGGTCAGGATCCATCCAGACATGGGGATCGAAGCGATTGTCATAATCCTCATGTGCCAGGAGAAGGTTTCGCGGCAGGGCCTCGGCGACCGCAACGACTATGCGCCGCCTGCCAAGGTCCTCGAAGAACTCTTCCATCTGCGCTTCGAGATACAGCCCGTGCCATAGCACAAGATCGGCGCGGGTCATCGCGACGATGTCGCTTCGGGTCTGGCGATAGGCGTGGGGATCAACGCCTGGGCCCATGAGGGCGCGCACGTCGACATGATCACCGCCGATCGCACGCGCGGTGTCGGCGATCATGCCCGTTGTCGCGACAACGGTGATCTGCGCAACGGCAGGAGTGATCAGAAGGTAGACGGCCGAAAAGGCCGAAAGCAGGCGGGTCAGCATGAATCTCACCATGGGGCCTAGTTGCAACTTATAATGATAACGATTCTCAAGAAGTCAATGCAGATGCGAGTCATTTGCAATTATGATCGGCCACTTCCCGCTGGACAGCTGGGCAAGGGCGCGCATGCTGAACGCAATCAAGCGGAGGGCACAATGTCATCGGGCCGTATCGAAGCGGTGGAACGCGCCATGTCAATCCTATCGGCCTTTTCCAGCCAGCGCAGGCGCATGACGCTGGCAGAGCTTGCCGAGGAAACCGGGATGCACAAAAGCACGGTTCTGCGGCAGGCCAATTCGATGATGCTTTACGGTTTTCTGACCCGTGACCCAGATGGGCGATACGGAATCGGCGCTTCCGTCTGGCGGCTTGGCCTGGTCTTCCGGCAGGACTACCAGCATGGTGCCGCGATCCGGCCCATCCTGAGGGAGCTCGTCAGCGAAACCGGGGAAACGGCCTCTTTCTATGTTCGCGCCGGGGAAGAGCGCGTTTGCCTCTACCGCGAGAACTCTCCAAACCTGATCCGCTACCACCTGGAGGAAGGAATGCGCCTGCCGATGGACCGAGGGTCTGTTGCCATGGTTCTGCGCCGCTTTTCAGGGGACGACGTGCCCGAGACCGTGACATTCAGCGCCGCCGGGTCGGTCGATATGGATGGTGGACGAAACCCGAATATCGCGTCGATTGCCACACCTGTCTTTGCCGGCGATGGCCGGTTGCTGGGGGCCCTTGCCGTATCAGGGCTCAGCGCGCGCTTTGTCGCCGAAAAGCGACAGGCAGCCTTGCCATTGATCGAACGCCATGCAGACAACCTTCGCCGCCAGTCCGGTCCGCAAGGTGATGGCGAAAACAGTCTCTAACATTGGATTATTGGCTATTCAGAGCCCCAATCGGCGCTTTGCATCTCACGCAGGCGCGAGGCGGTGCGCTCAAACTCGAAGCTTCCCGCACCTTCAAGATAGAGCCTTTCCGGCTCTTCCTCTGCCGACATGATCAACCGGGTCCGAGCCTCGTAGAGCGAGTCGATGAGGGTGACGAAACGCTTGGCCTCGTTGAACTTGGAGCTATCCAGTCTCGGCACGTTTTCCAGCACCAATAGCTTCACGGCTCCAACGAGCGCCAGGTAGTCGGCCGGGCCCAGGGGCTGCCCGCACAGGTCCCAGAATTCTGCCCGCGCCATGCCTGCCCAGTACCGCGGCAGGTGAACCTCTCGGCCCTTCACCTCCAGCACCAGTTCCTCGCTTTTGCCGCCGGTCAGATCACGCCAAAGCTCGTCTATGGCCTGGCGAGACTCGGCGTTGGCGGGGGCGAAATAGGTGCGTTCCCCCTCAAGGCGGTGCTGCCGGTAATCCGTCAGGCTGGTGATCTCGTGAACCTCCAGCTTGGTGTTCAGGATGTCGATAAACGGCAGGAAGAGTTGGCGGTTGAGGCCGTCCTTATACAGATCTTCAGGCGGGCGGTTCGACGTGGTGACAATGACGACCCCTGCCTCGAACAGCATTTCAAAGAGCCGCCCCACGATCATCGCATCGGTTATGTCGGTGACCTGCATCTCGTCGAAGCACAGCAGGCTGACGTCGCGAATAACAGCCTCTGCCACGGGCTTGAGTGCATCGTCCACACCGGACTTGCGCGCTTCATGCAGCCCCGACTGGATTTCCTGCATGAACGCGTGGAAATGCACGCGCCGTTTGCGGGCAATCCCTGCATGAGCGAAGAACAGGTCCATCAGCATCGACTTGCCGCGCCCGACGCCACCCCAAAGGTAAAGACCGCGCACGCCTTCGGGCACG
This sequence comes from Nioella sp., assembly GCF_964229645.1. Taxonomy (GTDB): domain Bacteria; phylum Pseudomonadota; class Alphaproteobacteria; order Rhodobacterales; family Rhodobacteraceae; genus Nioella. The sequence continues at coordinate 8,941 of NZ_CAXREX010000289.1, forward strand.
ACGGGTTTGAAGAAGCGGCCCAGGAAGCCAGAGGGCTTGGCCGGGCGGTCTTCGAGCTTCTCGCGCAGCTCCTCGAGCAACAGCAGAACTTCGCGCTGCGCCGGGTCCGGGCGCAGAAGGCCCTCGGCAACACGGGTGTCGTAGATGGCTTGCAGATGCTGAGACATGGGATGCTGGTAGCGCGAAGAGCGGGGGCTGATCCATAGGAAATCTGATCCGAAAGATCATGAGAACTGATTTGACAGGGCAGGATTGCTGACCGAATGTCGCGAGGCGTGAATTTGGACAGACCCCATGCCCCAGAAATCTCCGGTTTTTACACCCGTTCTGATCGGCGGGAGCCTGATCATTCTGCTGACCTTCGCCGTGCGCGCAAGTTTTGGCGTGTTCCAGATTCCGATCGCAGAGGAATTCGGCTGGCCGCGGGCCGAGTTCAGCCTGGCCATTGCCATCCAGAACCTGGCCTGGGGGATTGGCCAGCCCATCTTCGGAGCCATCGCGGAACGGTTCGGTGATCGAAAAGCGCTGATCCTCGGAGCAATCCTTTATGCGGGTGGCATCCTGTTGTCCGCAGGGGCCACATTGCCCATCCAGCACCAGTTTCTCGAGATTCTCGTGGGCTTCGGCATCGCGGGCACCGGGTTTGGCGTGATCCTGGCGATTGTTGGCCGCGCCAGTTCCGACAAAAACAGGTCCATCTCGCTTGGTATCGTGACGGCAGCCGGCTCTGCCGGGCAGATCGTGGGCGCACCCTTCGCTGAATTCCTGTTGAGCTTCACCAGCTGGCAGATGGTCTTCGTGATCTTCGCCGGTGTGATCATGGCAACGGTTCTGATCCTGCCCCTGCTGAAAGCCCCGCCCATGGCCAGCAAGGCCGAGTTGGAAGAAAGCATGGGCGAGATCCTGAAAAAGGCGTTCAAGGATCCGTCTTTCACGATGATCTTCGTCGGCTTCTTCTCCTGCGGCTACCAGCTGTCCTTCGTGACCGCGCACTTCCCTGCTCTGGTGACAGAGATGTGCGGGCCGATCGTGCCGGGGTCGATGCTCCACAATATCGGCATCACCTCTACCTCGTCCCTGGGCGCCATTGCGATTTCGCTGATCGGCCTTGCCAATGTGGGGGGCACGCTGCTGGCCGGGTGGCTGGGCAACCGCTTCCCGCGCAAGTACCTGCTGACGTCAATCTATGTCGGTCGGACCCTTGCCGCCGCGATGTTCATCGTCTTCCCGATCACGCCGATGACCGTCATCATCTTCTCGATCGTCATGGGTTCGCTCTGGCTGGCCACGGTGCCGTTGACCAGCGGCCTGATCGCCTATCTCTACGGGCTGCGCTACATGGGCACGCTCTATGGCATCGTCTTTTTCAGCCACCAGTTGGGCGGCTTCCTGGGCGTTGTTCTGGGCGGCTGGATGTATGACCTTTACGGGGATTACAACGCGGTCTGGTGGATCGGAGTGGGCGTCGGCGCGCTGTCGGCCGTGGTGCATCTGCCGATCAACGAGACACCCCTGAAGGAAAGGGCCGTCGCAGCCTAGGCCGGCGGACCAAGCTCTTGTGCAACCTGCGCAGGGTGGGTGTAGGGCAGGCGGTGATCGGCAGCGGGAAGCGTCACCTGCCGTGCCGACGGATTGAGCGCAGCAAGGCGATCCCGGCAGGGCAGGGGGATGACCCTGTCATCCGCCCCCCAGATTGCGAGTACGGGCACCTGCGTCTGGGCAATGCGCCCGTGCAGGTCGGATTGATCCACCGACAGGATCCCACGCTGCGCCGAGAGGATCGCGCGGGTCGTTCCCGCGACCGACAGTTCGTCAAGCGCGCGGGTGGTGATGGCATCCGCAACAGGGTCTGCACCGTCCCCTTCGCCATACCCCTTCCGCAGAAGCCTCGGCCCGAGCACCTCCATCACCCAATCCCCAACCAGGGGGCCCCTGGCGACGAAATCGGACAGCCCCCCGAGGGCAACGCCCAGCCCCGCCGGGGCAAGCAGCACAAGCCGTTGCACCCGGTCCGGGTTTTCCGCTGTGAACGCCGCTGAAATGGCCCCGCCCATGGAATACCCCATGAGGGAAAACCGCCCGGTCACACCTTCAGCATCCAGAAGGTCCCTCAGTTGGTCCAGGAAGAAGCGGGTGTCCTGCCTGCCAGCGGCCCGGTCCGAATAGCCACGCCCGAAGAGATCATAGGTCAGAACCCGGTAACCGAGGTCCGTCAGCAAGGGCAGAAGGGGACCCCACACGAAGGACGGCGTCGATAGCCCATGGACACAGACAAGGACGGGCCCGCCCTCTGGTCCGTGCCATTGGGCATGGGTCTGCCCCTGGGGAAGGGAAACGAGGTGGCCGGGCATGTCCCGGCGCAAGTCGGACACGTTCCTCCGCGCAAGGCGCGCAGCCAGATAGGCCCCCCCAAGCCCAAGCGCCAGGGCGCCGGAAATCAGCGCGCCTGCCATGCGTCCAGGATGTAGCGGCTGGTCATCAGGTCCAGATGCGCGCCACCGCCGTTCTTGAATAGCGTGATCTCATCTTGGCTGTGGCGCGTCATTCGGCCTGCATCCAGATCGTAGAAATCCGACAGGATGTCCGCCTCGGAAATCAGGCCCCGGTCGATCGGGTTCTGAATCTCGCCGATATGTCCAATGGTCGTGTCACGGCTGTCCACGTGGATCGAGCTTCGTCTGATCGCTGCGTCATTCACTTCGCGCATGTCAGGGCGATAGGCCCCGATGATGTCGATGTGCTGACCGGGCTGAAACCACTCTCCGTTCAGGATGGGCTCTGTCACCATCGTGGCAGAGGTCACGATATCCGCCATGCGCACGGCTGTTTCCAGGTCAGGTGAAACCTCGGTACCCGGATAGGCCGCGGCAAATTCCTCGGCCTTGCTGATGGTCCGGTTCCAGATCAGGAACCGTGCATCGGGGAAGAGGGCGCCGTAGGCCTGACGCAGGGAGTGCCCGACGGCACCGGCCCCCACGATCAGGATGGTTTCACTGTCCTCGCGGGCCAGCTGCATGGCGCCAAGAAGGCTGCCTCCCGCCGTCTTCCATTTGGTCACCAATTCGAAGTCGACCAGGGCCAGCAGCGACCCGTCCATATCCGAATAGACATTCACTGCGCCAAGGATCAGCGGTTTGCCGATGCCGGGATTACCAGGGAAGATGTTGGCGGTCTTGACCAGTGATCCGACCCCGTCAATCCAGGCCGCACGAGACAGAAGCGTGTCTTCGCCACGATAAAGCAGCGTATCGCCGATCTCTGCCTTTGGCAGGCGATGGCCCTCGCGGAAGGCTTCCATCAACCCGTGCCAATCCAGATGCGCCTCTGCCTCCGGTCCGATGATGTCGATGCTCATATGATGGCTTCCTCCTCGGTCAGCAGGTTATGCGCAACAAGGGCACGCGCAAGCCCTTCGGGGCCATTGAACAAATGGGTGGCCCAGCCCCTGTCTTTGGCGGCAGCGATGTTCTCGGGTTTGTCATCCGTAAAGAAGAGCGATGCCCCGGACAGACCTGAATCAGTCTCTAACAAGGCGTAAAAGGCAGGGTCAGGCTTGGCCATGCGATGATGTGCCGAGATGAAGGTGCGGTCGAATTCGGTCAGAAACGGGTAATGTTCACACGCGATTTCGAAGGTCTCTCGCCCAAAGTTGGACAGGGCGAAGACCGGAATGCCCCTTGCCTTGAGGGCGCGCAGCAAGGTCACGCTTGCCGGAATCGCGGGACTGGCCATGTCAATCCAGCGATCGTGCCAATGCCTTATTTCGTCTCTGTAAAGGGGGTTTTCGTCTGCGAGTCGATAGACCGAGCCCTGAAACGGATCGCCAAGATCGACCCGCAGATTCATGCGCTCCAGATCTACTTCGGCAAATAATGCACGCCGTCGATCCTGCCCGATCACACGGTCATAAAAGCCTTCCGGGTCCCAATGGATCAGGACCCGACCAATGTCGAATACAACGGCCTCGATGCTCATGCATCGACGCCGTAAAGCGCCTCTGCGTGGAACGAGATATGGTCTTCCATGAAGGTCGACACGAAGAAGTAGGAATGGTCGTAACCCGGCTGCATCCGCAACGTCGCGGGCTGCCGACGGGCGGCGATGGCTTCGGCTAGGGCCTCGGTCTTGAGAAGATCGCCGAATTGATCCGCGGTGCCTGTGTCGATCAGCACGGGCCCGGGAAAGCCCCGATCCCGCATCAACATGGTCGCGTCATGCGGTTCCCAAAGCGCGGTGTTGTCGCCCAGGTAAGCGGCCAGTTGCTTGCGGCCCCAATCGCTGTCCATCGGGTTGCAGATCGGCGCGAAGGCCGAAACCGAAGCAAACCGTTCGTGCAGGTTCATCGCGATGGTCAGCGCGCCGTGCCCGCCCATGGAATGGCCGGTGATCCCTTGCCGGTCCCGGTCAAGGGCGAAGCGGTTGAACACCTGCTCTGGCAGATCCTCGGTGATGTAGTCCCACATCTGGAAATGCTCGGCCCAAGGGTCCTGCGTGGCGTTGACGTAGAAGCCCGCCCCCTGGCCCAGATCATAGGCTTCGTCGTTGGGAACACCCTGGCCGCGGGGGCTGGTGTCGGGGAAGATCAGCGCAATGCCCTGTTCGGCGGCCCATAGCTGCGCCCCGGCCTTCACCATGGCGTTTTCATGGGTGCAGGTCAGGCCCGAGAGATACCAAAGAACCGGCACCGGGGCGTCCTCTGCCTCGGCCGGCAGGAAAAGACCGAAGGTCATGTCGGTGCCCGTGGCACTGGACGCGTGGCGATACACGCCCTGCGTGCCCCCGAAACAGCGATTTTCAGACAGCGTTTCCATCTTGGCCTCCCGGTTGATTGCCCCGGCAACAGGGGTAGCGCGGGCGATGGGGCACGGCAAGCTATCCGAGCAATGGCGAGACCCAGGCGATGACCAATGACACGGTCACGATGGAGATGGCTGTCGAAATCAGGATCGAAGCCGACACGCGCTGCGGGGCCACACCATAATGCTGTGCAAGGATGTAGACATTGCCTGCCACGGGCAGGGACGATGCCGCGATCATCACGGCCGCGTCGAACGGGGCAACGGGGAACAGAACGAGGGCCGCCAGCGCGACGGCGGCGGGGTGCAGGATCAGTTTGCAAAAACTGAGCCAGCCCGCGACTGACATTCGCTCCGCAGATTTACCTGCAAGCGACGCGCCGATGGCAAAAAGAGCACCGGGCGTGGCAGCCGCGCCCAACAGCCCCAGGAAGTCATTCACAACTTCTGGGATCGGAACAGAAGCAGCCGAGAAGGCGAGTCCGAGGGCAATCGACACGATCATGGGGTTCTTCAGCAGGCCCTTGCCGACGGTGCCCAGAACGGTGGCAGACATGCGCCCGTCACGCGTGCCGGTGATCAGGATTGTGATCAGGCTGGAAAACACGATGAGGTCGATTGCCAGCACCATAAGCACCGGCCCGGCCGCATCGGGCCCCATCAGGACCACCAGCATGGGAACGCCCAGGAACCCCGTGTTCCCGATGACAGAGCATTGCGCTTCGACCGCGGCTTCCTGCAACCCGACCCTGCGGAACAGGGCAACGGCGGTGGCCAGCAGATAGACGACACCGCATCCCCAAAGGTAGGCCGCCACGAACCACCAGTCGAAGACCTCCGACAGAGAGAGATTTGCCGAAAAGCGGAACAGCATGGCCGACAGGGCGAAGTAGAAGACGAACTTGGTCAAGTAAGCCGTTGCCTCGGGCGTGAAGAAACCCGTGCGCCCGGATTGGAACCCCAACCCGATCAGCGCGAAGAACGGCAATGTCTTCAAAAAGATCTCGACCATGACGACACCGCTAGGGGAACTGCGAGGGACTGTCCAGCGTGGCCATCGCTTGATGAACTAAACCGGTCAGTCTATCTTTAACCTTCGTGGAGGATCCTCGATGAACATCAATGCACCCCTGAAGAAAGGCCGCAAGTACGACCAGGTTCTGGCCGGTGCACGCGAGGTGTTCCTGCGGGAGGGATTCGAGGGGGCAAGTGTCGATCAGATTGCCCGGGATGCCGGCGTGTCCAAGGCTACGCTTTATAGCTATTTTCCAGATAAACAGGCCCTGTTCATGGCTGTTCTGACCTCTCAGTGTCAGATGCAGTCCGAACAGGCGATGGGGATCGAGATACTTCAGCGGCCCGTGCCCGAGGCGCTTTATTCCATCGCACGCTCGTTTCTCGACTTCCTGATGTCGGACTTTTCGGTCGAGGTGTTCCGGGTCTGCGTCGCCGAATCGGCGCGTTTTCCGGAACTGGGCCGCGCCTTCTACGACAGCGGGCCCAAGCTGGTGCTGGACCAGATCGCCGACTACCTGGCCAGCGAGCGCGTGCAACGGGACCTGGATATTGCCGATCCCTACATGGCAGCCGACCAGTTTCTTCAGCTCTGCCGGGCCGACATGTTGCTGCGTAAGATTTTCAGTATCGAAACGAGCGCCGCGCCCGAAGACATGGATCGGGTCGCCCGCGAGACCGTGGCGACCTTCCTGGCCCGATACCAGCGGCGCTGATCAGTCCACCCGGCGCACCAAAAGCTGATTGTTGTCACCGCGTCGCGTTTCGAGCGTTTTCACGTCAGACACGAGATCGGACAGTTTGCGCTTGCCATAGCTGCGCGTGTCGAAATCCGGGTTCGCGGCTTGTATCTGCTGGCCCAATGCCCCGAGGCTGAACCAGTCGCTTTCCTGATCAAGCGAATCCATCGCGCGATAAATCAGATCGCGCAGTTCAGTCAGCTTGGCTGCCGGCTTGCGGCCCTCCTGGGGCGCATCTGACCCGCCCTCGAGGTTCTCGATGAAGATGAACCTCTTGCAGGCCTTACGGAATGCCTCTGGCGTCTTTTTCTGGCCGATCCCGAAAACCTCCAGCCCCTGTTCGCGGATTCGACTGGCAAGGCGGGTGAAATCGCTGTCGGAACTGACCAGGACGAACCCGTCGAACCGGGCGGTATGCAACAGGTCCATCGCGTCGATCACAAGCGCGATGTCGCTGGCATTCTTACCCACGGTGTTGGCCGGCTGATGGAAGGGCACCAGCCCGTGTTCGGCCTGCACCCGGTTCCAGCCTGCCATCTGTTGCGACGAGAAATCCCCGTAGATGCGCCGGACGCTGGCCTCGCCGAAGCGCGCGATTTCGTCGAAAATCGCCTTGGCGTGCTTGGGCGACGTGTTGTCAGCATCGACCAGCACGGCCAGCAGCGGGGTTGGGGTCTGGGTCACGGGGGCAGGATCCTTTGGTCGGCAATCAAGGTCAGAGTTTGGCAGTGTCATGTCTGGCAGGCAGGATGACGCCGCCAGCCCTGGTTGTCGAGGAGCGATCCTGACCAGGCCTAGTCGCAGGAAATGGCAGAAGCGATATTGTCTGCGATGTCGACCGCGCGATCCCGGTCCGCGCCAATCGGGAAGGACAGGAAACCCTCGGTGAACGGGTAGGGGACCGAGGCCGCGATCAGGATTTCACCACAGCTGGAAATCTGGATCTCTCCGCCCACATTCCGTGTCGTCGTTTCGGCAAGCCATGACGTTGCCTCCGGGCCAAGTTCCAACGCGAGCGACAGGATAGCGCTTCCTTCATTGGCCAGCAGCTGTGTGCGCGCGATACCTGGGGGCCAGATATACATCTCTTCCCCGGCAACGGCGATGTGCAGGCCGGGGTCACGCGGCGGCAGTGGGTTGGCGGCTGGCGGCGGGGCCAGTGCAACCTCGGGCAGCGTCACCGCATCACAACTGACCTCGCCTTGCAGAATAGGCGCGGCGGCGGTCGCAAAGTCCGCACTGCCTGTTGGAATCTCGATATAGCCGTTCTGAATGGGTGCCGGCACCGTAAACGGGTTCAGTCTGACGCCGCAGATCGACACCTCGATGGCCTGTGCGGGTGCGTTCGCGGTGTAGTCCGCGATGACGGGGACAAAACCTGCATCCGCGATCACCACCAACAGATCCCCACGGGCAGCAACGGCCATGAAGGCCGACGGTGTGGCCATCACTGTATCTCCGGGAATACCAAGCTGCAGCACCGGTTCTGACTGCGCGTGAAGGGGGGGTCGCACAAAGGCAAGCGGCCAATGGCAGCCAGCGAAACAAAGATATCGTCATGAAAACTCCTACTCGTAACGAAATGTGCCTGGTGAAGTCAGCCTATCCACACGGAACTTGACCGGCGATGCGCCCGGCCAGTGTGGTAGCCTCCTCCATTGAAAATCCTCCCGAGATCAGGAGAGATCCGCCTGTAATCGGCTCTCGCACCGTTGGGGACATCAGGACATCTCCACATACGGCGAGGTCCAGTTGCTGATTGAGATGCGCAGTGGTGACCTGCGCCAGAAGCACTGCCCCTTCGGCAGAAAGCTCCAGTTCGACAACGGGGGTTCCGGTAAATTCGCCAGTGCGCGCAACAACCGATGCGATCTGGTCCACCGGGATGGTGTAGATTTGCCCCTGAGCCGTCAGAATGATTTCCGCGCCGCCGGGCATCGGCTCGCTCGACGCATTGCTACTCAACCCCACAACCAGGGCAAGCAGCATCTGAAGCAGTCCGAATCCACCCACGGTCCGACCCTTTCAAGTGCCCTGTCGACCGAAGGGGGCTTACTTGTTTCCACCCGGTGCAGGCATCGGTCCACCGGCCACCTGCTGGTTCCAGATGTCTTCCAGACGACCGGCGATCGTATCGCGCGCGTCATTGTCGGAATCGCTGTTGTAGACGATCAGGAACGGCGCAACGACACCGGCTTCGATCGGGCAGATGAAAAGGGCGTCCACCACGTCACCGCGCAGGTCATACCCGCCGATCGTCCACTCACTCCGGCCCGTGAACCCGTCGCCACCATAAGCCGCGCGGTAAGCATCCACCGTCGCTTCGGCCAGCCGCATGCATTCAGCACGTTCATCGACGGTTCCAAGGTCCGTCACGGTCCAGCCTTCTGCACTGGCCACCGTGGCAGCAAGTGCGATTCCAAGCCCAGAAACAAGAGCGGTCATCTTCATGAAAACATCCTCCGATTGAAAAGGAGTGACCGGGCCGCCGAGTCGCGGCCCGGTCTTGAGGTCAGTATACCACGACCGAACGGATCGACTCGCCTGCATGCATCAGGTCGAATCCCTTGTTGATGTCGTCGAGTGACAGGGTGTGCGTGATCATCGGATCGATCTCGATTTTTCCGTCCATGTACCAGTCAACGATCTTGGGCACATCGGTCCGGCCGCGCGCGCCGCCGAAGGCTGTGCCCCGCCAAACGCGGCCTGTGACCAGCTGGAAGGGACGGGTCGATATTTCGGCGCCTGCCGGAGCGACGCCGATGATGATCGATTCCCCCCACCCCTTGTGTGCGCACTCCAGAGCATCACGCATCACCTGCACGTTGCCTGTTGCGTCGAAGGAATAATCAGCGCCGCCGCCGGTCAGCTCCACGAGGTGATTGACGATGCTGCCATCAACATCCTTGGGGTTGACGAAATCGGTCATGCCGAAACGCTTGGCCATCTCGGCCTTGTCGGGGTTCAGGTCGACGCCGACGATCTGATCGGCCCCGGCCATGCGCAGCCCCTGGATCACGTTCAGACCGATCCCGCCAAGCCCGAACACCACCGCGCGCGCGCCGATTTCCACCTTGGCCGTATTGATCACTGCGCCAATGCCGGTGGTCACGCCACAGCCGATGTAGCAAATCTTGTCAAACGGAGCGTCCTTGCGGACCTTCGCCAGGGCGATTTCCGGCAGAACCGTGTGGTTCGAGAAGGTCGAACACCCCATGTAGTGAAGGATCGGCGTGCCATCGAGCATGGAAAAGCGCGTGGTTCCGTCCGGCATCAGCCCCTGGCCCTGGGTGGCGCGGATCGCCTGGCAAAGGTTGGTCTTTCCACTCAGGCAGTATTCGCATTCCCGGCATTCCGGCGTGTAGAGCGGAATGACATGGTCACCCGGCTTGAGGCTTTTGACGCCCGGCCCGACCTCGACAACCACCCCGGCCCCCTCATGGCCAAGAATGGCCGGGAACATGCCTTCAGGGTCCGCGCCCGAAAGAGTGAATTCATCGGTGTGGCAGATGCCGGTGGCCTTGATCTCGACCAGAACTTCGCCCTCTTTCGGACCGTCGAGATTGACCTCCATGATTTCCAGCGGCTTTCCCGCCTCCAATGCTACCGCTGCCCGCGTGCGCATGTTCTTCACCTCCCTGGCGTTTCGGTTTGACCCGAGCCTGTGGCAAAGCTGCGTCGGATTCAATGGAAGAGGCGATAAGGAGAGGCAGAAATTCGGCACACTCTGGCACGGATCGGCATGCTGTGGCCAAAGCTATGGGGGCGATCCACCTGATGGCTTGCACATTCAGCGGATTCCCCCTATATCGCGGATCAACAGCGGCGCTGCGGTCTTCGGACCAAGGCTCCACCGGGAAATATCGACGGGCCGCGGGCCCGTTTTTTTGTATTTGGACACATGACAGACCTGATCGCCAAAACCGCCATGGATCGCCGCCTGGCCGATATCCTCACCCCCGTGATCGAGGGAATGGGGTTCGAGCTGGTGCGCATCCGCCTGATGAGCGGCAAGACCAAGACCCTGCAGATCATGGCCGAGCGCCCCGAAGGCGGGATCGAGGTGGATGACTGCGCCGAGATTTCGACTGCGGTCAGCGCGCTGATGGACGTGGAAGACCCGATCGAGGACAATTACACGCTCGAGGTGTCCAGCCCCGGGATCGACCGGCCCCTGACCCGGCTGAAGGATTTCGACACCTGGCAAGGCTACGAGGCCCGGATCGAAACAGCCGAGCTGATCGACGGGCGCAAGCGCTTCAAAGGCGTGCTGGCTGGCATCGAAGGCAACGAGGTGCTGATCAACCTGCCCGACGAAACAGGAGAGGACGTGACCCTCGGCCTCGATTTCGACTGGCTGAGCGACGCCAAGCTGATCCTGACCGACGAGTTGATCACCGAGATGCTGCGCCAGCGCAAGGCGTCCGGCCAGATCGACGAAACCCAATTTGACGAGATTGAAACCGAAGAGCCTGGAAAGGCGGAGGACTGACCCATGGCAATCACCAGTGCAAACCAGCTGGAGCTTCTGCAAACCGCCGAGGCCGTTGCCCGCGAGAAGATGATCGACCCGGGCCTCGTGGTCGAAGCGATGGAGGAATCGCTCGCCCGTGCCGCGAAGTCGCGCTACGGCTCCGAGCTTGATATCCGCGTCTCGATCGACCGCAAGACCGGCAAGGCCACCTTCACCCGAGTGCGAACAGTGGTCGAAGAAGTGGAAAACCACTTCACCGAAATGACCGTCCGCGATGCCCGCGCCTACAAGGAAGATGCCGAGGTCGGTGACGAGATCATCGACGAAGTCCCCCCCGTCGACATGGGCCGGATCGCAGCACAGTCGGCCAAGCAGGTCATCCTGCAGAAAGTGCGCGAAGCCGAGCGTGACCGCCAGTTCGAGGAATTCAAGGACCGCAAGGGCACGATCATCAACGGCCAGGTCAAGCGCGAAGAATATGGCAACGTCATCGTCGATATCGGCCGTGGCGAAGCGGTTCTGCGCCGGAACGAAAAGATCGGCCGCGAAACCTATCGTCCCGGCGACCGCATCCGCGTCTACATCAAGGACGTGCGCCGCGAACCGCGCGGGCCGCAGATTTTCCTGTCGCGCACCGCGCCGGAATTCATGGCTGAGCTGTTCAAGATGGAAGTGCCGGAAATCTACGATGGCATCATCGAGATCAAGGCCGTGGCGCGCGACCCGGGTTCCCGCGCCAAGATTGCCGTTATTTCCTATGACGGCTCGATCGATCCCGTGGGTGCCTGCGTGGGTATGCGCGGCAGCCGCGTGCAGGCCGTCGTGAACGAGCTTCAGGGTGAAAAGATCGACATCATCCCGTGGAACGAAGACGCGCCGACCTTCCTGGTGAACGCGCTTCAGCCCGCCGAAGTGACCAAGGTGGTTCTGGACGAAGATGCCGGCAAGATCGAAGTCGTGGTTCCCGACGAACAGCTGTCGCTGGCCATTGGCCGCCGTGGTCAGAACGTTCGTCTTGCCTCGCAGCTGACCGGCCTGGATATCGACATCCTGACCGAAGAAGAAGAAAGCGCCCGCCGCCAGGCCGAATTCGCCGAGCGGACCCAGACCTTCATGGAAACCCTGGACCTGGACGAATTCTTCGCTCAGCTGCTGGTGGCCGAAGGTTTCACTTCGCTGGAAGAAGTGGCCTATGTCGAGCTGGATGAACTGCTGGTCATCGACGGGGTGGACGAAGACACCGCGAACGAACTTCAGGCCCGCGCTCGCGACTACCTGGAAGAGCAGAACCGCAAGGCCCTTGAGCGCGCCAAGGAAATGGGCGTCGAGCAGAGCCTCATTGATTTCGAAGGCCTCACCCCCCAGATGCTGGAAGCCCTTGCTGAGGACGACGTGAAGACTCTGGAAGATTTCGCCACCTGCGCCGATTGGGAACTGGCGGGCGGCTGGACGACGGTGGACGGACAGCGCGTCAAGGACGACGGCCTGCTGGAGAAGTTCGATGTCAGCCTCGAAGAGGCCCAGAACATGGTCATGACCGCACGCCTGCAACTGGGCTGGGTCACGATCGAAGAACTGGAAGCCCAGGCCGCCGCGGAAGCGGACGCCGCAGAAGCCGAAGAGGAGCCCGAGGCCTGATCTCAGGCCTCGGAGGCGCGGCCCATGACGCGGGGCGGTCGGACCAAATCGCGCGATGACGCCGAACGGCGCTGCATCGCAACCGGGGAAACCCAGCCAAAGGCGGGGTTGATCCGCTTCGTCGTGGGGCCGGACGGGACCATCGTGCCAGATGTTCTCGAGCGACTGCCGGGACGGGGCATCTGGGTTGCCGCCGACCGGGACGCACTGGCAACGGCCGTGAAGAAGAACCTCTTCAGCCGCGGCGCCAAGCAGAAGGTCACCGTTCCCGCAGACCTGGCAGCGCAGGTCGAAGCGGGCCTTGTCCGACGCGTGGTCGAACTGATCTCGCTGACGCGCAAGTCCGGTCACGCCGTGGCCGGGTTCGAGAAAGTGAAGGGCTGGCTGGCAGATGGCCATGCCCGGGTTCTGTTCCAGGCCGCCGATGGCTCGGAACGGGGAAAATCGAAACTCTGGACGCCGGAAGGGGGCCGTTTTTTCGGCTGTTTGACGGCAGATGAATTGGGTTTGGCATTCGGGCGCCAACGTGTGATACATGGCGCGCTTGCGGCTGGCGGACTCGAGCGACGTGTTGTAGAGGAGGCCTCGAAGCTGCGGGGCCTGCGCGGCACATACGGCGAATTTATCGCCGGGAAGGATGCGAAAGACGTATGAGCGATCAAGACGGTAAAAAACCCCTCGGACTTTCTGGCGGCGCCCGTTCGGGCCGCGTGAACCAGAGCTTTTCCCGTGGGCGGACCAAAAGTGTGGTTGTGGAAACCAAGCGCAAGCGCGTTGTGGTGCCCAAACCTGGCACGTCCGCTTCTGGGTCGTCCGATGCGCCCAAGCGGCCCTCGGGGGTATCCGACGCTGAAATGGAGCGCCGGCTGAAGGCCCTGCAGGCCGCCAAGGCCCGCGAAGCTGAAGAAGACGAACGCCGCGCCCGCGAAGAGCGCGAGCGCGAAGAAGAGCGTGAACGTCGCCGCGCCGAGGCCGAGGCCAAGGAACGCGAAGAGCGTGAGCGCGAAGAAGCCTTGAAGGCCAAGGTCGAGGAAGACGAGCGCCGCCAGCGCGAGGAACAGGAACGCCGCGCTGCCGAAAAGGCCGCTGCATCCGCGCCTGCCCCCGCCGACAAGGAAGAGCGCGCAGCCCGTCCCGCTCCGACCAAAACCGGCGCCCCGACACCGTCCAAGCGCAAGGAAGAGCGTGAGGACAAGGGTGGTCGCGGCAAGGGCGGCGAGCGTGATGGCCGTCGCTCCGGCAAGCTGACCGTGAACCAGGCGCTGACCGGCGGCGAAGGCGGGCGTCAGCGCTCGATGGCCGCCATGAAGCGCAAGCAAGAACGCGCCCGGCAGAAAGCAATGGGTGGCCACCAGGACCGCGAAAAGATCGTGCGTGACGTGCAGGTGCCCGAAGCCATCGTGGTTTCGGAACTCGCAAACCGCATGGCTGAACGTGTGGCCGATGTCGTGAAAGAGCTCATGAAAATGGGCATGATGGTCACGCAGAACCAGTCGATCGACCAAGACACCGCCGAGCTGATCGTTGAGGAATTCGGTCACCGCATGGTGCGCGTCTCGGACGCGGACGTTGAAGACGTGATCGACACGGTTGAAGACAAGGCCGAGGACCTCAAGTCGCGCGCGCCCGTGATCACCATCATGGGCCACGTGGACCATGGTAAAACCTCGCTTCTGGACGCGATCCGCAACGCAAAAGTGGTGGCAGGAGAAGCCGGGGGCATCACCCAGCATATCGGCGCCTACCAGGTGACCACCGATAGTGGCCAGCTGCTGACCTTCCTCGACACCCCTGGCCACGCTGCCTTCACCTCGATGCGTGCCCGTGGCGCACAGGTGACGGATATCGTGGTTCTGGTCGTGGCCGCGGATGACGCGGTGATGCCGCAGACCGTCGAGGCGATCAACCACGCCAAGGCTGCCGGTGTGCCGATGATCGTGGCGATCAACAAGATCGACAAGCCTGCCGCGGACCCGATGAAGGTGCGTACCGACCTGCTGCAACACGAAGTGATCGTGGAACAGATGTCGGGTGAGGTTCAGGACGTGGAAGTCTCTGCCCATACCGGTCAGGGTCTTGATGAACTGCTGGAAGCCATCGCGCTTCAGGCGGAGATCCTTGAACTAAAGGCCAACCCCGACCGTGCTGCGTCCGGTGCCGTGATCGAAGCACAGCTCGACGTGGGCCGTGGGCCCGTTGCCACCGTTCTGGTCCAGAACGGCACGCTCAAGCAGGGCGACATCTTCGTGGTGGGCGAGCAGTGGGGCAAGGTCCGCGCTCTGGTCAACGACAAGGGCGACCGCGTGAAGGAAGCCGGGCCGTCGGTTCCTGTCGAGGTTCTGGGCCTCAATGGCACACCCGAAGCAGGTGACGTGCTGAACGTGGTCGACACCGAAGCGCAGGCCCGCGAAATCGCCGATTATCGCGAGCAGGCCGCCAAGGACCGCCGCGCCGCTGCCGGTGCAGCCACCACCCTCGATCAGCTGATGGCGAAGGCCAAGGCAGACGAGAACGTGGCCGAGCTTCCGGTTCTGGTGAAGGCGGACGTGCAAGGTTCGGCCGAAGCTATCGCGCAAGCGCTGGAAAAGGTCGGGAACGAGGAAGTGCGCGTGCGCATCCTGCATTCCGGCGTGGGCGCCATCACCGAATCCGACATCGGCCTTGCCGAAGCGTCGGGTGCCCCGGTGATCGGCTTCAACGTTCGTGCCAACGCACCGGCCCGCAATGCGGCCAACCAGAAGGGCGTGGAAATCCGCTACTACTCGGTCATCTACTACCTCGTGGATGACGTGAAGTCGGCGGCCTCTGGTCTGCTGTCGGCAGAAGTGCGCGAGAACTTCATCGGCTACGCCGAGATCAAGGACACCTTCCGCGTGTCCGGCGTTGGCAACGTGGCTGGCTGTCTGGTGACCGAAGGCGTTGCCCGCCGGTCTGCCGGGGTGCGCCTGCTGCGGGACAACGTGGTGATCCACGAAGGCACGCTGAAGACGCTCAAGCGCTTCAAGGACGAGGTCAAGGAAGTCCAGTCCGGCCAGGAATGTGGCATGGCCTTCGAGAATTACGACGACGTGCGCAAGGGCGACGTTATCGAGATCTTCGAACGGGAAGAGGTCGAGCGCACGCTCGACTGATCCACGACGAACCCCATCAAAAAGGGCGGCCTCTTCGGGCCGCCCTTTTCGTTTTGGAAGTGGAACTGCTTATTCAGAGGCAGCTTCTTCTGCCTCGGTGCCCCACTGGGCCAGGAAGGCATAGATGTTGTGGGCATCTTCTTCGCTGACGCGCTGCGGGGTCATGGTGGAGCGACCGCGCTCGCCGGTGGCTTCGGTCAGGAAGTTGGTCGCGTTGGGCAGGTAGGCGACGAAGTTCTCTTCGTTCCAGACAATCCCCGCGTCATGTGCCGACTGCATCAGTGAAGAGTAGCGGAACCCTTCGACGCTCCCGGCAACACCATTGACGGCACCGTAAAGGTTGGGGCCGGTGCGGCCATTGCGGCCGGCCAGAACATTGTCATCCGCATCGCGAACGACATGACACGAAACACAGTTGCGGTTGAACAGGTTTTCACCAGCCTCGATGTCGGCCTCGTCGGCATAGGCCATCGGGGCGGTCAGAAGCGCGGCTGCGAAGGTCAGTTTACGGATCATCGGATAGGCTCCTTTGGATTGGTTGGCGGCAATATACCGATTCTGGAATGCGTTACGCCCGCACGAATTGTCACGGCTGATACGCTAGGGCCGCATCGGCTGCTTTCCACCGAAGCGAGGCCTTGTGACGCGGGGGCCGGAGCGTCATATACGAGAAGAAGAAGGAGAAACCATGAGCAATTCCGACTTTCCCGGCTGGCACGGCACCACGATCATTGGCGTTCGCAAAGGAGGCGAAGTGGTCGTCGCCGGCGATGGACAGGTCAGCCTCGGCCAGACCGTGATCAAAGGCACCGCCCGCAAGGTGCGCCGCCTGTCACCCGGAGGGCACGAGGTTGTGGCCGGTTTCGCAGGCTCCACCGCGGATGCCTTTACCCTGCTGGAACGACTGGAAGCCAAGCTGGAAGCAACCCCGGGGCAACTGGCTCGCGCCAGCGTGGAGCTGGCCAAGGACTGGCGCACCGACAAGTATCTGCAAAAGCTGGAAGCAATGCTGATCGTCACCGATGGGCGCGACCTCTTCGTGATTACAGGGGCGGGCGATGTGCTGGAGCCTGAACACGGGATCGCGGCGATCGGGTCGGGCGGCAACTACGCCCTGGCCGCCGCACGCGCGATGATCGACAGCGATATGGGGGCCGAAGACGTGGCCCGCCGGGCCATGGCAATCGCAGCCGATATCTGTGTTTACACGAATGGCAACCTGACGGTGGAACGGATCGGCGGATGACCGGGCTCAGCCGCGACGATCTGCGCGCCGCCGTCGGCGCGGGCATGATTTCCGAGGCGCAGGCCGCATCTCTTGTGGCCTTGTCGGATGCCCGGCGTGGTGCGCGGGAACACATGACCGGGCTCGATGAACCCTTCGAGCTGTTCAAGGGTTTCAACGAGGTCTTCATCGTTGTCGGGCTGTCTATCCTGTTCATGGGCTGGCTTGGCCTGACCGGGCTCAGCCTGTTTGAAATCTCTGGCATCGGATACATCGCGACGATGGTCTATGCCGCGCTTGCCGGAGGGGCTGTCATCCTGCTGGCCCGCTATTTCACCCTGACACGTCGCATGGTGGCACCGTCCATTGCCCTGGCCATTTTCTTCGGGATTTCTTCGGCCCAGTTCGGCATGGGGTTGAGCTGGATGATGCGGGGTGAACTGCCGTTGACCCTGACCCTTGCCGCCGGGACTTCCACGGTGTTGCTCTGTGTCTATTACGGGTTCTTCCGCGTTCCCTTCTCCATGGCGCTGATCGCGCTTGGTGTCTTTGCCACCTGCTTTGGCATTATTGCGCTTGGTGGCACCTTGCCCGAGGATCCGCGTGATTTGTTCCTTCTGTCGGCTGAGGGTCCCTTCGCTGTCCTGACCATGGTTCTGGGTCTTTTCGGCCTTTTCGTTGCCCTTCGTTTTGACATGAGCGACCCGCATCGGATCACCCGGCGCTCTGCCAGCGGCTTCTGGCTGCACGTGATTGCAGCCCCTGCGATCGTGAACACGGTCGCTTTGACGCTGTTCGACGCGGGCACCATCGCGGCGCAGTTCGCCCTTCTCATCTTCGTCATTCTCATGGCGCTCTTTGCCATCACCATCGACCGCCGGTCCTTCCTGGTGTCGGGTGTGGGCTATATCGTGGCGCTTGCCTTTACGGTAATGGAAGGCGCGGCCTTTCTGTCGATCCTGATGTTCGGCCTTGTCCTTGTCGTGCTTGGGGCACAATGGGAAGTGATCCGCCGCGCCATCATGAACATGCTGCCGAACTTTCCCGGCAAAACCCGCCTTCCCCCCTGGGACA
Organism: Nioella sp.; assembly: GCF_964229645.1. GTDB lineage: Bacteria > Pseudomonadota > Alphaproteobacteria > Rhodobacterales > Rhodobacteraceae > Nioella. The sequence goes on from NZ_CAXREX010000289.1 coordinate 27,033, forward strand.
TGCTGACCCCCGAGGAGACCACATCGTGACCAACCTGACCCCCCGTGAAATCGTCTCGGAGCTCGACCGGTTCATCATCGGCCAAAAGGACGCCAAGCGCGCCGTGGCGGTGGCGCTGCGCAATCGCTGGCGGCGCAAGCAACTGGGTGATGATCTGCGCGACGAGGTCTATCCCAAGAACATCCTGATGATAGGACCAACCGGCGTCGGCAAGACCGAGATCAGCCGGCGTCTGGCCAAGCTGGCCCGCGCGCCGTTCATCAAGGTTGAGGCCACCAAGTTTACCGAGGTGGGCTACGTGGGCCGGGACGTGGAGCAGATCGTGCGCGACCTGGTCGATGCAGCTCAGATCATGGTGCGCGAACATATGCGGGAAGAGGTCAAGGCAAATGCCCATGACGCCGCCGAGGATCGCGTGATCGAGGCGCTGGCCGGAACCGATGCGCGTGAACAGACACGAGAGATGTTCCGCCGCAAGCTGCGGTCGGGCGAACTGGATGACAAGATCATCGAACTGGAGGTGGCCGATACCTCCAATCCGATGGGAGGCATGTTCGAGATCCCCGGCCAGCCCGGCATGGGGCCCATGGGCGGCGGCATGAACCTGGGCGACATCTTCGGCAAGGCCTTCGGCGGGCGCACCGTCAAACGGCGCATGACCGTTGCGGCCAGCTACGAGGTGCTAATTGACGAAGAGGCCGACAAGCTCTTGGATGCCGAAGCTGTTACCCGCGAAGCGGTGCGCGCGGTTGAGCAGAACGGGATCGTCTTCATTGACGAGATCGACAAGGTGTCGGCCCGATCCGATGCTCGCGGTGCCGACGTATCACGCGAAGGCGTGCAACGCGACCTGCTGCCCCTGATCGAGGGCACCACTGTCAGCACCAAGCATGGCCCGGTAAAGACCGACCATATCCTTTTCATTGCTTCTGGCGCGTTCCACATTGCCAAACCGTCGGACCTGCTGCCGGAACTTCAGGGCCGCCTGCCGATCCGGGTCGAGTTGCGGGCACTGACCGAGGATGATTTCGTGCGCATCCTGACCGAGACCGACAACGCCCTGACCCGCCAGTATTCCGCGCTCATGGCAACGGAAGAAGTCGAGGTGACCTTCACCGAGGACGGGATCAAGGCGCTTGCCGCCATCGCGGCAGAGGTGAATCACAGTGTCGAGAATATCGGTGCGCGGCGGCTTTATACCGTGATGGAGCGCGTGTTTGAGGAGCTGAGCTTCACCGCCCCCGACCGGTCAGGTGACAAGGTCGTTGTTGATGAGGGTTTCGTCGAAAAGAATCTGGGCGAACTGATGCGCTCTGCCGATCTGGGACGCTACGTGCTATAGGGTCGCCAGATTCTCTTTCCGGCGGTTCCTCCCTTGCCCCGATACATCCTGTCCGCACTTGCCGTTATCCTGGCTGCTTGCGGCGCCCCGCCCAATATCGCCATGGTCACCCGCACGGTTCCCGATGCGGGACTGAGAACCGTCTTCGTCGCGACAAACCGCGCCTTCGAGGATCAGCATTACACCGCTGGACGTGAAAGCGGCGTTGAATATGCACGGTTCGATGTATCCATACCGCCCGATCGCGAGGCGGGTGAAGTGTCCTGGCCACAAGGCCCGGTGCCGAACCTGAACACCGATTTCGTGGTGACGGATGCCGGCCTTTATTCCACACCAGCAGCCTTCCGGAGCGATTTCAGGGCAGCGCTGATGGCTTTACCCGAGGAAAGCCGCGAGGTCGTGGTGTTCGTTCATGGCTACAACAACAACTTCGCATCCGGCCTGTTCCGGATTGCGCAGATGGCCCACGACTACAACACCCCCGGGCTGACCGCCCATTTCGCGTGGCCCAGCGCCGGAAACCCCTTCGGCTATGTCTTCGACCGGGAAAGCGCCCTGTTTTCGCGCGATGCGCTGGAAAACTTCTTGCGCGATCTGGCCCAGGCTGGCGCACGGCGTATCCTTCTGGTTGGGCATTCGCTTGGTGGATACGTCACCATGGAAACCCTGCGCCAAATTCGGATCTCTGGTGACGATGCGGTTCTGAACAGCCTGTCCGGTGTGGTTCTGGTGTCTCCGGATATCGACATAGAACTGTTTCAGAGCCAGGCTCGCGCCGTCGAACCGCTGCCGCAGCCCTTCATCGTCGTGACCTCAGCTAATGACCGGGCTTTGAGACTGTCGGCGGGGATCACCGGGCGGCAAAACCGGCTAGGTAGCCTCGGAACCGCTGAGGATGTGGCCGAATTCGACATCACCCTTGTCGATATTTCGGCCTTCCGAGCCGATGCCGGGGATTGGACGAACCATTCGACCTTCGCTGCCTCTCCTTCCTTGATCCAGCTTATCCAGGGCCTGCCCGCGATTGGAACCGGCACGGCGGAGATCCCGGTTGATCTGCTGTCCGGGACGGTCCTGACCGTTCGCAACGCCACGCAGATCCTGTTGACGCCGGTGACCCAATGAGCGCCGCCGCCGCGTTCCTGCGTTCGAACGCGGCGTTCCTTCTGACCGGGGCTCTTCTGACGCTCACGTCATCATTCGGGCAAACCTTCTTCATCTCGGTCTTCGCGGGTCAGATAATGGAGAGCTTTTCGCTTACCGATGGCGA
>NZ_CAXREX010000290.1:0-4012 GCF_964229645.1 Nioella sp.
GCGCGCGGTCGCCCGAGATGATGATCTGTTTGCCCAGCTCCACTAGCGCGTTGAAGGTGTGGAAGAATTCTTCCTGCGTGGAGTTCTTGCCCGCTATGAACTGAACGTCGTCGACCATCAGCACGTCGATCGAGCGGAACAACTCCTTGAACGACAGCGTGTCCTGGTCGCGCAGGGCGCGGATGAAGCGGTACATGAACTGTTCCGCCGAGAGATAGATGACCTTGAGCTCGGGCTTCTTGGTGCGCAGTTCCCAGGCGATGGCATGCATGAGATGCGTCTTGCCCAGACCCACGCCGCCGTAAAGGAAGAGCGGGTTGAACGACACGGCCCCGCCTTCCGCAACGCGACGCGCGGCGGCATGGGCCAGTTCGTTTGGCTTGCCCACGACGAAGTTGGGGAAGGTGAAATTCGGGTTCAGCGCCGAATCCGGCAGATCCGTGCTGCTGGCCGTGCCAACCGGTGCAGGCGCCTTGGATGGTGCGGGGGCTGCATTGGCATTGCCCGCGGGCTTGGGGGCGGACTGTCCGTCGACGGCAAACTCGATGCGGTCGACATCCATGCCGGCAGACATCAGGTGGCGCAGGATCACGTCTCCGAAATGCTGCGACACCCAGGTGCCGATGAAGCTCGTCGGCACGAGCAGCCGCGCGGTGCGGTCTTCGATCGCATCGAAGCTGATCGGCTCGATCCATGCCGAAAAGTTGTTCTTTCCAACCGACTTAAGTAACTCGCCCCGAACGTGTCCCCACATGTCTTGTGTCATCCTGATCCCGTCAATTATGAACGCCGCCCCTTTGCGGAGCCGCGCGGACGATCATTTTGCCGTCCTAACCCTTTATGCCTTCAGGATTCGCATGGGTCGGTCGACCCTGGGCACGACTGCCGCGCGGGTTAAGGCGCAGCTTGCCCCGTCGTGCCAGGGCAAGGGGGGTCCGGAAACCCGGACCGTCTCCAACCGAGGAAATGGCACAACACCCGGACTCTGACGGTCCTGTTCATGGGTCTTGCGACATTTCCAATGTTGGAGGTCTTCGGACAAATGCACCACCATCCCGGTGCAGGCACCGGCACTTGTGACACACCCTGCAAAAAGGGTCGGAAGCTGGTCCAACCACCCCTGCCGGCCCCGGACGCGGAAGATGCGAAACTTTTTCGCGAAAGGCCCCTTGGCCTTCCCATTCCTGCGCCCGATGTCCCCCCAGACTATGTGAATCGCTGAGTCTCAGGCTAGCGGGACTCGGGGGGCGCTCGCAACGAAACTTCGCGCTTGACTCGGGGCTTGCCTGAAACGAATCCGGCGCGCCCGGTTTAAGGGTGCCGAAGTGCTTGGATTTTTCCAAAAGACAAGGGGCGCCCCCGTCGGAGCGCCCCTGTCAAACCTTGTTGCAGCGATGCCGCAGTCTTGCTTACGCGGCCAGTGCTTTGACGCGGGCAGACAGACGCGACATTTTGCGCGCAACGGTGTTCTTGTGCAGGATGCCCTTGGTCACACCGCGCATCAGTTCCGGCTGAGCGGCACGCAGAGCAGCAGCAGCGGCAGCCTGGTCGCCGGATGCAATGGCTTCTTCCACTTTGCGCAGGTAGGTGCGGATACGCGAACGGCGGGCTTTGTTGACAGCGTAGCGGCGTTCGTTCTGACGGGCGCGCTTCTTTGCCTGAGGCGAGTTAGCCATGTGTCTTTTCCCTTCGTGGGTTCAATGTCTGTTTCATTGCGCATCAAGCCCACGAACCGGGTTTTCCGAACCGGTCAACTCTGGCCAAAGCGGGCCTCACACGCATGTCTGGCGGCGCGTATAGGACAGGAATGTCGGAAAGGGAAGACCAAATGAGTCTTTTGCCGCTAGGCTGGCCCGGCACTCCAAGCATCAAGAGGTCAACCGCCCGTGCAACACCTGTCAAATCCTTTCCGCGGCACTGGCCTCGGCGACCTGTCTGGCGCGCCTGCGCCCTCCACCAACGCAGAGACCGTTGCCGCCTTGCTGGCGCGCTGCCCTGCCCACGCGGCAACCCCCCTTGTCGACGCGCCGTCACTGGCTGAACGGGCCGGGGTCGGGGCGCTTTGGGTCAAGGATGAACGGGGCCGGATGGGGCTTGGCAGTTTCAAGGCGCTCGGCGCGGCCTACGTCATTGCCTGCGATGCGGTGGCCACGGGGACCGAAGACCTGTCGACCTCGCTGTCTGGACGCACCTATATCACCGCAAGTGCGGGCAACCACGGCATGTCGGTGGCCGCAGGGGCCCGGGTGTTCGGGGCCAAGGCGGTGGTGCATATCGCCGAAACCGTGCCGGAAAGCTTTGCCGAACGCCTGCGCGCCAAGGGGGCCGAGGTGGTTCGGGCCGGGGCGGAATACGAGGCCAGCATGGCGCTGGCTGCACAATCCGCCGAGGCAAACGGCTACATCCTTCTGTCCGACAGTTCCTGGCCCGGCTACATGGACCGCCCGCATCGCCTGATGGAGGGCTATCTCCAAATGGCTGCCGAGGCGCTGGATCAGTGCCCTGCCGCACCCACCCACGTCTTCCTGCAAGCCGGGGTCGGCGGGCTGGCGGGGGCCGTGGCCGCGTTGGTGCGCAAACGGTTGGGTGACGCGCCGCGGATCGTCGTGGTGGAACCTGACGCCGCGCCCGCGATTTTCGATTCGATCGAGGCGGGGCGCTTCGTGTCAACGACGGGCCCCGTATCCGCTATGGGCCGGCTCGACTGCAAGGAAGCCTCTCTGATCGCGTTGACCGGGCTCTCGCGGGATGCCGATGACTGCCTTCTCATCTCCGAGGACGAGGCCGCCGCGACACTCGCACCAATGGCCGAGGCGGGACTGGAAGGGTCGGAATCGGGCGTGGCGGGTGTGGCCGGGCTGCTGGCCGCCGACCCCGGCATGCTCGGGCTTGGCCCCGAGGCGCGCGTTCTGTGTTTCCTTTCGGAGGGACCCGCATGAACCGAGGCTTCCCCGAGGCGGAATTCGCAGCCCGCGTCGCGCGGGCGCAGGCGATGATGGCGCGGCACGGGCTGGCTGCGCTGCTGCTGACGACCGAACCCGAAGTGCGCTACTTCACCGGATACATCACCCGGTTCTGGGAAAGCCCGACCCGGCCCTGGTTCGTGGTTCTGCCAGCCAGCGGCAAGCCCATCGCGGTCATCCCCACCATCGGCGCCCCGGTCATGGCGCGCACCTGGGTCGAGGACATCCGCACATGGCGCGCGCCCGACCTGGAGGACGACGGGGTAAGTCTTCTGGCGGACACGCTGCGTGACGTTGCGGGCGATGGACCGGTCGGCGTGCCGATGGGGCATGAAACCCATTTGCGCATGCCGCTGGAGGACTATGCGCGGCTTGGGGCTTCGGTTCGGCTGGTCCCAGATTACGGCATCATGCGGGCGCTGCGGATGGTGAAATCCGAAGCCGAGATCGACAAGATCCGCACCGCCTGCGCCGTGGCGGGGCGCGCCTTTGACCGGGTAGGGGATATCGCCGCGCCCGGCGTGCCGCTGTCGCAGGTCTTCCGTCGTTTCCAGATGCTCTGCCTTGAGGAAGGCGCTGACTGGGTGCCCTACCTCGCCGGCGGCGCGGGGCCGCTTGGCTATGACGACGTGATCTCACCCGCGTCTGATGCACCGCTCGAAAAGGGCGATGTGCTGATGCTGGATACCGGGCTGATGGTCGACGGGTATTTCTGCGACTACGACCGGAATTTCGGGATCGGTTCGGTAGACGAGCGTTGCCTAGATGGTCATCGCCGCCTGATCGATGCCGTGGATGCGGCGATGGAGGCCGCGCGCCCGGGGGCGACGGCGGCGGATCTCTTCCACGCGATGGACAAGGTTCTGACAGGCGGCGCAGGCGGATCGGAGGCCGGGCGCTATGGTCATGGGCTGGGAATGCAGCTGACCGAATGGCCCTCGCTCATTCCCGATGATCACACGGTGCTGGAACCGGGAATGGTGCTGACATTGGAGCCGGGGGTGGACATTGCAGACGGGCAAATCCTTGTGCACGAAGAAAATATCGTC
>NZ_CAXREX010000291.1:0-4257 GCF_964229645.1 Nioella sp.
CGCATTGGGCCCGCCATGCCAAGCTGCCGGAAGATCCGCGCCGCACGCCCCTGGGCCGCGGGCTGCGCGACACCAGCCTGGATGAGCTACCCCAGATGATCAACGTGCTGCTCGGACAAGAGAGCCTTGTTGGCCCCCGCCCCGTGCCCCAGTCCGAATTCGCCGCGCAATATTCCGGGGCCTCTGCCCGGGCCTATCTGTCGCTGCGGCCGGGGGTATCGGGGCTGTGGCAGGTGACAGCGCGCGGCGGCTCCTATGACCGCCGCCTGGCGCTGGACTGCTACTATGCGGAAAGCCGCAGCCTGATGCTGGATCTGCGGATCCTGCTGCGAACATTCGGTGCCGTATGGAATGGAACCGGGGCGTGATGCACGCGCAGCATTCACCTGCAAGTCCCGTCGCATAAACGAAAAAGCCCCGGCGCGTACCGGGGCTTTTCAATGTTCCAGTTTGGCCAATCCAGCCCGATCAGATCGCCTTCTTGCGGCTCTCGTCGATGTAGATCTCGCGCAGGCGCAGGGCCACCGGCCCGGCTTCGCCCTTGCCGATCGTTGCGCCGTCGATCGACACGACGGGCTGCACGAATGTCGTGGCCGAGGTGATGAAGGCCTCATCCGCCTGCTGCGCTTCCTCGATGGTAAAGCCGCGCTCCTCGACCTCCATCTGGGCTTCCTTGGCCAGCCGCAGAACGGCGGCGCGGGTGATGCCGTGCAGGATGTCGTTGGACAGCTGGCGGGTGATGATCTTGCCACCCTTCACGATATACGCGTTGTTCGAGGTGCCTTCGGTCACCTGGCCGTCTTCGACCATCCAGGCGTCGTCGGCCCCGGCGGCCTTGGCCATCATCTTGCCCATCGACGGGTACAGCAGCTGCACCGTCTTGATGTCGCGCCGCGCCCAGCGCTGATCCTCGATCGAGATGACGCTGATGCCCTTCTGCACGGCCGGGGAATTCGCCAAGTTCTTCGCCTGGGTGAACAGCACGATGGTCGCCTTGGTCTCCGCCGGGTCGGGGAAGACGAAGTCGCGGTCGGCCGGTGCGCCACGGGTGATCTGCAGATAGACGCCGCCCTCTTCCAGGTCGTTGCGCGCCACCAGTTCGCGGTGAATGGTCAGAAGCTCGTCCATGGTGACGGGGGCCACCAGGTCCAGTTCTTTCAGCGACCGCTCAAGCCGTTTGGCGTGGCCGTCGAAATCGACCAGCTTGCCGTCCAGCACGCTCGTCACCTCATAGACGCCATCCGCCATCAGGAAGCCACGGTCAAAGATCGAGACTTTCGCCTCTTCCTCGGGCAGGTAGTCGCCGTTCACATAAACGATGCGAGACATGTTTTCTCCTTCTCGGCGGTCAGCCCCACAGGGCGGGGTCGGACGGGTGAACGCCCTTTTCGTCGAAGCGCAGGGCATGGTCGCGGTCTTGGGCCAGCAGAAGCGGCCCGTCAAGATCCGTCACCATCGCACCCTGGGCGACCAGAAGCGCCGGTGCCATCGCAAGCGAGGACCCGACCATGCAGCCGACCATGATGTCATAGCCTTCGGCCCGGCCGGCATCGCGCAGGGCCAGCGCCTCGGTCAGGCCGCCGGTCTTGTCGAGCTTGATGTTGATGACATCGTATTTGCCCTTCAGCTTGGGCAGGCTGTCGCGGTCATGGCAGCTTTCGTCGGCGCAGACCGGCACCGGACGGTCCATACCGATCAGGGCGTCGTCTTCCCCTGCGGGAAGAGGCTGTTCGACCAGCGCCACGCCAAGACGCACCAGATGCGGGGCCAGATCGGCATAAACGGCGGCGGACCAGCCTTCGTTGGCGTCGACGATGATCCTGGCCTCGGGCGCGCCGCGGCGCACGGCCTCAAGCCGGGGCATGTCGTCAGGCGTGCCCAGCTTGATCTTCAGCAACGGACGATGCGCATGTTTGCGGGCCGAGGCCTCCATCTGCGCCGGTTCGGCCAGTGACAGGGTATAGGCGGTGATCTCGGGCCCCGGCGCGGGCAGGCCGGCCAGCTCCCAGACGCGCTTGCCGGCGCGCTTGGCCTCAAGATCCCAAAGCGCACAATCCACGGCATTCCGCGCGGCCCCCGCCGGCAGCGCCTGCGCCAGCGCGGCGCGGTCGGCCACGCCCTCGGTGCTGCGGATCTGGTCCATCACGCTGTCCAGGGTTTCGCCATAGCGCGCGTAGGGCACGCATTCGCCGCGCCCCTCGTGCGTGCCGTCGGAAATCCGGACGGACACAACATGCGCCTCGGTCCGGCTGCCGCGGCTGATCGTGAAGACCTCCGCCAGCGGAAACGTATCTGCGGAAACCTCGATCTTCACGGGATCCTCCATCATCTTGCCAGAAATACTCGCGCGGGCCAGGCATCCGCTCCGAGGGGCGGATTTCCTGTCCGACGCTTAGCTTAGCCCAGGTGTCAGCCCAGGGCGACCAGGGCGTCCACCAGGCGTTCCGCACCGTGGCGGTAGGGATCAACCGTGGGCAGGCCCATCTCGTCCTCGACACCCTTCATGTAGGACCGGGCGTCCTCTTCGCTCATGTGCTGGGTGTTGACCGAAATGCCGACGACCTCGCAGGCGGGGTTGGCGACCTTGGCCAGCTCAAGCGCCATGTCGCGCAGGGCGGTCAGGCTGGGCAGCTTGTACCCCGGCAGGCCGCGCATGTGTTCGCGGGTCGGCTCGTGGCACAGGATCAGCGCGTCGGGCTGACCGCCGTGGATCAGCGCCATGGTCACGCCGGAATAGGACACGTGGAACAGGCTGCCCTGCCCTTCGATCATGTCCCAGTGGTCGGCGTCATTGTCGGGCGTCAGCCATTCGATCGACCCGGCCATGAAGTCCGCGATCACGGCGTCCAGCGGCACGCCTTCACCGGTGATCAGAATGCCGGTCTGGCCGGTGGCGCGGAAGCTGGACTTCAGCCCGCGCTTCTGCATTTCGCGATCCATGCACAGTGCGGTGTACATCTTGCCGACCGAACAATCGGTGCCGACGGCCAGGCAGCGCTTGCCGGTGCGTTTCTCGCCATTGGCAATCGGGTATTTCACCGACGGGATGCGCACGTCATGAAGCTGGCGGCCGGTGGCTTCGGCGAAGGCCTTCAGGTCTGCTTCGTCGCGCAGCAGGTTGTGCAGGCCCGAGGCCAGGTCGAACCCTTCCTCAAGCGCCTGGATCAGCACCTTTTTCCATGCGGCAGAAATCACGCCGCCGCGGTTGGCGACACCGATCACCAGGGTCTTGGCCCCGGCGGCCTTGGCTTCGGCCAGGGTCATGTCGGTCAGCTTCATGTCGGCCTTGCAGCCTTCCATGCGGAACTGGCCGACGGCGTTTTCGGGGCGCCAGTCCTTGATGCCCTGCGCGACCTTTGCGGCCAGCATGTCGGGGGCGTCACCGAGGAAAAGCAGATAGGGGGTCTCGATCATGGGAAAACTCCGATTTGTTGCCGCCAGCTTCGCCGATCTGCTTTGAAATGACTTTGCAATTCCGCGGTTGCGAGAGGAAAGTTTCGAAGCTTCTTCGCCTATGTGCTGAAAATTCGCACAAATCTTGCGGGGATTCCCCGGCTGACGCCCGATATCGGTGGTCGGGCCGGGGTGTTGCTGCGCCGCAATATCACCTTGCCTCATGCGTTGTAATTTAATAACCCTCACCATGACCGAAACGAAATTTCCTTACCCAGAGGTGACGTGATGTCCTTCCGTATTCAGCCGACCCCGCCGTCCCGTCCGAACCGCTGCCAGCTGTTCGGGCCCGCGTCGAACACCAAGCTGCCGCCGAAGATGGCGACCTCGGCCGCGGATGTGATCAACCTCGACCTCGAGGATTCGGTGTCCCCCGACGACAAGCCGCAGGCGCGGAAACTGGCGATCGAGGCGATCGGCGACATCGACTGGGGCAACAAGACCCTTTCGGTGCGGATCAACGGGCTGGACACGCCCTATTGGTATCGCGACGTGGTGGATATCGTCGAACAGGCCGGCGAACGGATCGACATGATCATGATCCCCAAGGTCGGCTGCGCCGAGGATATCTATGCCGTGGACGCGCTGATTTCGTCGATCGAGATGGCGAAGGGCCGCAAGAAGAAGATCGCGCTTGAGGTGATCATCGAATCCGCCGCCGGCATCGCCCACGTGGAAGAGATCGCCGCCGCCTCGCCCCGCCTTCAGGCGATGAGCCTGGGTGCCGCGGATTACGCCGCGTCCATGGGGATGCAGACCACTGGGATCGGCGGCACGCAGGAAGATTACTACATGCTGCGCGAA
>NZ_CAXREX010000292.1:0-10298 GCF_964229645.1 Nioella sp.
CGCTTCAAGGCCAGCTCGGAGACCGCGAAAAAGAAGAGGAAGGAGACGCCAATGTTGACCCCGTCATGAACCGACCGACATACTGACAGGCGGGTCAAATCTCGATGACAATGCTGGGTCAGTTCTCAGTGACATCCAACAATCTTTCGTCTTGAAGTGCGCTCCTGCGCATAGGTCGCAGGAGCGCCGTTGTTCTACTTTCGTCCTTCATAGCCGCCAGATTCTTCCCGGGCAACGGGCGGCGGTTGCGATCCTGTGGAAAAGCATGAACCTTCATGGTCATGATCCAGTGGCAAAAAAATCTCTGTTCCGGTCTTGAATATTCTGGATGATGCCGTCACGTTCACCGCACGATGAACACGACGCACCACACCCCTTTCGCGCTCATACGGACGGCCTGACTCAGGTCCCGTGACCGGTCTCAAGGCCGGTCCCCGAATGATGAACGCGAAGGTGCGCATGCTCCACATCCTCACCCCACTCCTCGACGCGATACGCGCGTGGTCCCGCCGGTCTCCGGCCGATCTCGCCGTTTCCCGTCCGGATGCCGATCCGGACTATCGCGTAGAGGGGTCTCCCCATGTTCGATATTTCCGGTGGCATCCTGCTGCCGAACCCGTCCGTCGCCGATCGCAATGTGCCCTTGGCGTCCAAGGGTCATTGCACCGGCCTTGCCGTTCTCGGTGAAGGCGAAGGCACCCGTGTCCAGGCCGAAAGCTGGCTCGAACTCTGCCACCTGATGCTGCTGAACGCAGATGAAGAGGTGGCCGAGCTCGCCGAGCAGCAGCGGTTCACCTTCGGTGATCATGAAGATGATCTCCGGGAGCACATCTTCGACGTCGTCGCCACCCTGCAGGATGGCTACCGCATCGCCTATACCATCAAGCCGGAAATCCGTCTCGTCTCCGGGGTTTTCCTCGAAGAGATGGCCGAGGTTGCCTGGTGGGTGCGCGAGTACGACTATGCCGATGACGTCCAGCTCCTGACCGACGCGGACATCGATCAGATCGAGCTGCGCAATGCCCAGATGTTCGCCGCCGTGCGCGAAGCGGACCCGGAGGCCGATGACGCGGCGACGCGCGCCATCGAGGCCCTGCCCGAAGGCGCCTGCCGGTCGCTGCGAGATCTCACGATCGACACGGGGATGAAGGCGCGCGGTTACTCGGCGCTGATCCGGCTCCTGCGCCGGGGCTTCGCCGTCCAGATCGAGCGCGGGATCATCCGCCCGGCCACCCTGATCAAGCGCAGCTACCGCCTGCAGCCGACGGTCTACCGCACGGCCTGATCCAGACCACTCCTGACATCGCCTCACCCCGCGCGCGACTCGCCTGCGGGACCAATCTCCTCATGCCCGGCCACCGGCTGCGCGGCACCACAAGGACTTTCCCATGGTAAATGCCACGACCTTCCCGACCTTCTCCCTGGACATGCACCACATCTACCGGATCCACGAGAAGGAGTACCGGTTCGTCTATCTCACCGGCGGTAACGCAACCTTCTCCGAGATCGGGAACCCGCACCAGACCGTCACCTACGAGACCGGGACGCTTAACCGCCTGAGCGCTATTGGTAACGTCGAGGTCGTGCCCTACGGCCTGATGCCGGAGCACCTGCGCCCGGTGGTGAACGATTTCGAGGACGTGATCCTCGCTGGTCTGCCGCCGGCGCTGCGCAAGCGGGTCGAGATGCGCCACGCTCTGGTTCAGGCCTTCCTGCAGCTGAAGGCCGACGGGCTGACCAAGGGCACGGACGAGTCGATCAAGGCCAACATGCAGATGATCGTCCTCGCCGCCGAGGATTACCTCGTCGAGGAACTGATGGAGCCCGGCTACGCCGAGGCGCTGCAGGCCTACCGCGCCGGTGAGGGCCGCAAACCCAAGGCCCGGCACGGGGTGCTGATCCCCGATCACGTCTCGCCGCGCGCCCTGCGCACCTGGGTCGCGCTCTACAAGCTCGGGGGAAAGAAGGCCCTGGTCGACAAGTGCGTGAACCAGGGCAACCGCTTCAGCGCCTACACTGTCGACGAACGGGCGCTCATGGCCCAACTTGTAAAGAAGCATTACATGTCGCTCCAGCGGAAGACGATCGCCATCACGGTGACCGATGTGCAGGACGGCTTCGCGAAGGAGAACAAGCGCCGCGAGGAGGAAGGTCTGCAGCCGCTGCGCGTCCCCGGTCGCGAGATGATCCGCCTCCACATCAAGCGCCTCGACAAGTTCCATGTCCTGGTCGCGCGTCATGGCCAGAAGGAAGCCATGAAGAAGATGCGCGCGGTGAAGACCGGCCTCGAGATCCTGCGCCCTTATGAGCGCGTCGAGATGGACGAGTGGCATATCGACCTTCTCGGGATCCTGGCCGAAAGCGGCCTCCTCGACATGTTCAGCGAAGCCGAGCTCGAGGCGCTTGGGCTGAACAACCAGACCATGCGCTGGTGGCTGGTGGTGGCGATCGACTGCCGGACCCGGGTGATCCTCGGCATGGTGCTCACGGCCAACCCGCGCACCTCGAGCGCCAAGAAGTGCCTCAACATGGTGGTGAGCGACAAGGGCGCTTTCGCCGATGCCGTCGGCGCCTTCACGCCCTGGCCTGGCGCAAACACCCCGGAGACCCTCGCGGTTGACAACGGGCCGGCGCTGAAGGCGGCCGAGCTCTCGACCACCTGTGCTGACCTCGGGATCACCAAGCTGCAGACCATTGCCGGAACGCCCAGCATGCGCGCGTATATCGAGCGGGTCTTCCGGACGCTGTCCACGACGCTCCTGCCGCGCCTCTACGGACGGACCTTCAACAGCGTGCAGGCCCGGCCGGGCATCCGTCGGAGGAGCGTGCCTGCCTCTCCGCCGAGGACATCGCGACGATCCTGGTGCGTTACGTGGTCGACATCTATCACAACACGCCGCACGAGGGTCTGAATGGCCGGACCCCGCTGGAACAGTGGGAAGCCGATCAGGAAGACGGCAACTTTCCGCTCCGGGCGGCCCCGACGCGCCGCCGTAAACGCCTGGCCCTTGGCCTGCCGCTGACCCGCGTGGCGCAGCAGGACGGGATCCGCGTGATGAACGTGCAGTACCACAATGAGAAGTCGGCCCGGTGGTTCCTGAAGCACGCGAACAAGGAGGTGAAGGTGCGCTGGCTCGACGAGAACATCGGCAGCATCGAAGTTCAGATGGATGGCGTCTGGCAGGAGGTTGAAGCTGTCTCGCCGATCTTCCATGACGTCGATGCCTCGACTTGGGCGGCCGCCCGCCGGGCGGCCGCCCGCCGGGCGCTGCGCGCCAAGGACGGCAAGCGCAAGGAATGGGAGGAAGGCGTGATCCGTCGCGCGCTGGATGACATCGAGGCCCTGAACGCCAAGCGCGGCGCCGCCTACAAGATCATGGATCACGCCTGGTCCGAGAAGCGCCTTGTGGCGCTGGAGGAAGAGGCCGTTGCGAATTTCACGGTGGTCAAGGATCGCGAAGAACTGACGACGCCGGCGCGCGGTCGCGGCCGGTCCATCGAGCCGAAGGCGCCGGAAGCCATGCAGGCGGAGCCCGTTGCACCGGTGGTGGAGCCCGCAGAACCTGACGCCCACGCAGTCTCCGACGATGCCCAGCCATCGGATGCCGCGGCAGTCGACGCTGATCGCACGCCCCAGGCCGCCGCGCCCGAGGCTGCCCCGAAACCCAAGCAGCAGCGCAAGACCAAGGCTGACCCTGCACCGAAGAAGTCCTCCCTGAAGATCGAGAAGGATGGCGATGACGAAGTGTGGGAATTCGACTGAGATGACCGGAGAGACCATTATGACCAAGACCGCCGCCGCCGTGATGGCAGATCTGCGCAAGATCCACATCCGCACCGAGCGCGAAACCCTCCTGAAGGATGCGCTGGTGCGCCTCTTCCAGGAGGATGATGCGGGAAACCTCACCCATGAGCCCGTGCGGTTCACCGACGGCTCCGAGACCCACGGCGTTGCGCTGATCGAAGGCTCCGGCGGCGGCAAGACCACTGCCATCCGCAAGACGCTGAAGGCCTTCGAACCCCTGCGCGAAAACCCGGAGACCGGTCAGCCGCGTTAGCTCCAGGTGAAGGTCGAAAGCCCGGCCACGCTGCGCAGCCTTGGCGTCGACATGCTCAAGAAGCTTGGGATCGATCGGGTGGCGGACCGGACCAAGGTCTACGAGGTCTGGGACATGGTGCGCCGGCGCCTGCGCATCCTCGGGATCACCCTGGTCTGGATCGACGAGGCCCAGGACATGTTCAAGGAAACCCTGGCGGCCGAAACGCAGTCCATGTTCAAGATGCTGAAAGGCCTGATGCAGGGGGATCACCCGGTCGTGGTGGTGCTCTCCGGCACGGACCGGCTGGGCGAGATCACCAAGGTGGATGCCCAGGTGAACCGGCGCTTCTCGAAGATCCGCCCCTCGGCACTGGAGTTCGGCGTCCACAACGAGGCGATCGAGACCTTCACGCGCGGCTTCGCGAAGAAGGCCGGGCTCGACATGGACCTGAGCGGCGAGACCATCAACCGGATCATCCGCGCCGGCCGCCACCGGTTCGGGCGCTCTATCGAGCTGATCCTGATGGCCGTGGAATGCGCGCTGCGCGATGGCGCAGACACGCTGCGGATCGAGCATTTCGAGTTGGCATTCGGCATCCACGAGGGCTGCGAGATCACGGCGAACATCTTCGCGGTCACGGATTGGACGGCGCTGGTGCTGGATGATGACGAGGCCGAGCCTGCGGCGCCGGTGAAGAAGAAGGGCGCCACCCGCGCCCGGAAGATGGGTTGATCATGACCTTGCATCCGATCCTGCCCGTCCTCGAATGGGAAAGCCTGACCTCCTATCTGAACCGGGTTGCCCGGTTTCACTGTGGGATGGAGCTTTTCGACTTCTTGTCGTTCATCGAATTGCCGCGAAATGCGCTCATCACGCCGCAGCAGGAGACCTTTGACCGCCTGGAGGGGCTCCTCGGTTTGCCGGGCAAGACTCTTGGCCAGATGGCCTTCCAGTCTGCCGGGGGCCGCATGCGGGTCATCGCTGGTGAGACCGTGCATTCCGAATTCACGGCGATGAAGACCACCAGCTTCTGCCCGATCTGCCTTCTTGAGGATCAAGAGCCGGACAGCCCGTCGCGGAGCATGCGGGTCGGCCGCATCACTTGGCAGATCGAACATCTGCGCGTCTGCTCGAAACACGGTGTCGAGTTGGTTCGTCGCCCGTTGGGCACCTTCTCGGAAGGCCTGCAGGTGATGTCCGACGTGGCTCCGGATGACGCCGTGTTGGAGCAGTTGGCAACCCTGGCGCCGGGGCGCACGCCCTCGGCGCTGCAGCACTACATCGAGCACCGCCTGGCGGGCGAGGCTGGTCCGGCCTGGCTGGACGATCAGCCGATCGACCTGGCGGCGCGTGCCTGCGAGATGCTGGGCGTCATCCTGACCGCCGGGACGCATGTGAACCTGAAGACCCTGGACGGGCTCGGCTGGCATCGCGCCGGTGACACCGGCTGCCGGGCGGCCTCACGTGGCGCGGAAGGGATCCGTGCCGCGCTGGAGCTGCACCTGGCGCGCATTCCCGAAGAGGAGCGCCGCGGCGGGCCGCAGCATGTGCTGGGGCGCCTTTACCAGTGGCTGCAGTTCAAGAAGAACACCAAGGCGGTCGGGCCGATCCGCGAAGTCGTGCGGGAGTTCATCCTGGACAGCTTCCCGATCCCGGCGGGCACCGATCTCTTTGGTGAGGCGGTGGACCGCCAGCGCGTGCATTCCGCTTACAGCCTGGCGAAGGTGTCGACCCTGCATGTGAAAACGATCGTCCGCGCCATGGTGCTGGCCGGGGTTCTCGATGGCGATCCGGACCGGGCACAGTCCCACCTGGTGTTCGACGCCGACGAAGGCGAGGCACTGGCGCGCCGGATCGAGACCGCGCTGACAGGCAAAGCCCTCGAGGGGCATCTCAACTGCAATCGCGTCCAGGCGCAGCAGCTGGTCCGGAGCGGGGTGATCCCGCGGATCATTGACGGCGAGCATGCGAGCGGAGCGTTGAAGGGCGTGGCCTTGGCCGACGCCGATGCTTTCCTGGATCGGTTCATGGCGCAGGCAAAGCAGGTGAACGTCGCGTCTCCGGGCGTCGTGGATATCGTCGCCGCTGCCGAGGCCGCGCGCTGGCCGGTGCTGGATATCGTCAACGGCGTGCTGTCCGGGCTCTTCGCCCGGGTTGAGGTCGTGGATCCGGCGCTGAAGTTCAAGGGCGTGCTGGTCGACCCCGAAGAAGTCCGGCTCGTCCTGTCCCGCAACAAAGCGGCTGGGCGCGTGGGGATCGAAGAGGCTGTCGCCCTGATCGGTATGCCGGTGCATGGCGTGAATGCGCTTCTGCGGCTGCGGGATGGTGATGGGGCACCCTACCTGAGCGAATACCCCGGGGTGAACGCGAAGGGTGCCACGGTGCGCCTGTTCGACGTGTCGGAGATCCTGGCGTTTCGGCGTGGGCATGTGTCCCTGAAGGAGGTCGCCGAGGCGCAGAGCTTCTCGCCCAAGGTCATGAAAATGAAATTGGATGGGCGCGGGGCGGTGCCGTTGGCGCCGGGGTATGAGCTGGGGCGGATCTGGTATCGGCGGGCGGATTTGGGGGAGTTGGCGGGATAGGTGGGGATAAGGGGTGCCCTGATCTTCGGATCGCCGTCTCGATCCTTAATGTTGTGCAAGTCATTTCAACAGACGGGGTGAAGTATGATCTCGGATCAGGCCGTTATTTTTGCGATTATCCTTTGTCTTCTGGTGTCGTTCTGCTCTGCTGCATGGTCTTTGAGCGTACTTTCGGAGGCGCGGCGGGTTTCGGAGGCAGAAGCGCGTCTCCGCGCTGTCGTTTCCATCGCAAGCATCGACGATTTTTTAACGACTTCGCAAATATCAGGCAGGCGATACGTAAATATGAATTTAGGGCGCCTGGAGATCCTCTATTGTCGAAGAGTCTTAAGCTGCACACATTGATCTCTGAAGATATTGCAGCTCTGGATTTGCGCTATGTTCAGGGAATTGAGGAAATGCTTCTCCGTTCGGGTTTTACCACGCCTGGGATGAGGCGCATCGATGCCGTTCTGGGGTTGCCGGAATTCCGTCCCGCAATTGAGAGAGCCTTGATCGCGCTTTTTCGTGGAAGCGAAGTATTCGTAACCCCGGGAGGCCTGAGGTTCGAACCAAATCTGGAGCCTGCTTGGCAGGTCGTTTATGCCCCTCTGATAAATTATGTACGATCCGTAAAACATGCAGCCAAGGAGGATGAGGTATTTCATTCGGCCGAGATTCTGCACGGATGTCTTCAAATTGTAAATCAGATCGAGCGACAGGCATGGATGATACTGCGTAGCGGGCCGGAGCACGGCTTCCCGAATGAAGATATGCGAAAGTTCTGGGAGAAGGCTGGCGTTGAAGAGACGATACAGGAGCAAAGATCGCTATACACCGACAAAGCGGGAGAGTGGGTTCGGCAGGAATTTTTTCCGACCTGGTTTCGATCAAGGGTGCCATCTTCCTTGAACCACGCAAGGGGCGACAACACAATTTGAAAGCGACACCAAAGACTTGCGTATGTGCGAAGCCAATCTTACACGGTGGACCACGTGATTTCCCGTAAGACAGGTGTTTGATTGAAGATTTCCTGGAAAACCTCCGCCGCAGGCATCGCCGTGATCCTCGCCGCCGTGATCGGCATCAACCAGTTCCGCGTCAACACCCATGCCGCGGAAGCCATGCGTTACCGGGACGTCAGCGCGCTGGCCTACTACCGTTACGGCGTATCGCCGAGCAGCATCGTCCTGGATCTTCGGGACGTCGGCCCCGAGAGCAGCGCCGCGCGCACGATCGGCGGGCTGGTCGACTTCGCCGAGAACCTCTCCGACCGGGAGTTCGACGAGGTGGTGCTCGTCTGGCGCGGCGAGGCGCGCTTCATCCTGGGTGGAGATGACTTCCGCGAGATGGGTCGGACGGCGTCCTACCAGAACCCTGTCTACACGATCCGGACCCTTCCCGAGAAACTGCGGCGGCCGGATGGGTCGCGGGCCTTCTCAGTCTGGACGGGTGGCATGATCGGCGTGCTGGGCGCCCAGATGGACGATGTGAACGACTTTGCCGGGCAGTGGTACCTGGATGATGCGATCGCAGGGAGGTGATTGACGGGCGCCCAGAGGATGGATGTACGCATCGGGCACGGCGCGTTCGGGGCAGGCCGAAACGTCCTTCGGGGCTACCCGCGCAGGATTTTTCGATCCAGAACCGGATCCTGGCCGCGGATGTAGCGCTGGATATGCAGGAGGTTCGAGAGAAGCTCTGCCGTGAGGCCTGCGTCGAGCTGCCCGAGATAGGAGTTTTGAACGCTCATTATCCGTTTTTCCTCCGGGGGCCCGGGCAGGAATACCAAGCGGAATTGGCTGAAACAGACATAGGTCGACCGGGCACTATCGATCAACGTTCCGTCGATATCGGCATTGCTGAGCTGGCGGCCGAATTCGCCTTTTGGCGGCGGGGAATGGGAGATCATGATGGCTAGACAGAGGGCCTTGAGGGGCTCTTCGACAAGCCCCTTGGAGGCAATCATGTGCGACCGATCCGGCTCGTCGAAGATCCTGGCTATTACGGCAGGATGTGGCCAAACGGCGCGGCAGTTCGGAAAATGCAGTCCGAAAACGTCGCCGACGCGCAGATGCGTGGCCGCACTGGGCGCCGGTTGAAGCATGCCGACTCAGCTCGCGAGCGCTCCATCCTTGCACAGCATGTCGAACAGGTCGTCATCCATCCTGCCATTGGCATCATGGGCGGTAATGTAGGTGACGCCGTCGAGCGCGCGAAGGCCTTTGATGTCAGGGGCTTGGACACGGCCTTTCGCGCGCGGCAGGACTGTCGGCACCGCGCGTCGCACTTGGCGTCGCCTCTGGAGCATTCCGGTCATGAAGTGCATGATAGCCATGAACTGGTCCTCTTTGGTTCCCTTAGATGGCACAGATTGGCCTCAAGGTCAATGTTTCCGGCACATGAGAGACTCGCCGGTCTCCCCTTACATGCGGTAAACGCGGCGTCCACCGGTCAGTTCCCATGCAATTGTATCGATCATCCGAGGAAAAGACACGCGACGCCGATATCTGTCGCGAGATCGGCAAGGGGATGGCCGAGGCCAGGGCAGCCGCTGAAGAGCGTCACGCGCGTCACAGGCGGTATGAGCGACCGCATCCACCGCCCAAGTTCTTCCCACAGCTGAACCGATGAGAGCCCTCTCAAGCAATGCCTTACCTGTCCGATCCAGGGTTGTCAGGCTCGACTGCCGAGTTTTTCATGTTGGCATGTTATAGTGTAACGAAGTCATCCTGCTGGCGTGCGCCGCGTGTTTCGGGGCCGCATGTTAGGATGGCTGTGCATCACTATGAGGTTCGACATGACGCAAAACCAAACAGCATGGACCGCTGAAAGTGTCCGCTCCGCAATTGTCCGTTGCTTCCAGAGGCACCCCGCAACGAAGATGGTAGTCTCACAGACCGATATCGGCATGCCAGTCGGCTATCTTCACCAGACCATTTTCAAACTTGGGGTCTCCTGCCTTGAGAATGATGCACGGTTCTTCGATGTCGTCATTCAGGATGATCTTCCTGGTTCCTCCCATGTCGTCTTCGTCGCGTCTGCAGAGGCTGTAGAACAGCTACGCAACAAACCGAGAAAGAAGGTGGTCTACCGGAAGCCATCAAGCGGAAATGTGGGCTGGGACGGTCATCGAGATATCGGCAGGTCAAACGTAGGCTGGTGAATATCGTAGTTTCACTGGCAGAAATAGACCCGCCGCAGTGGCATACCCGCCCGCCGCCGCATTTTCCGCGTCCAATGTTTTCAATGGGTTGCTGATAAGCTGGTGCCAGATACTGCCTGGGAGTTTCATGTGGCGTGCCACGCCAAATGACCTAACCGTCTCAAAAGGCCATTTTGCCTGAGAAGATGAAGAAACGGCCCCGGGGAGTACCCGAGGCCGGTTGCATGTCGCGCTGTGGCGATGCCTGGTGGAGCGGTCCGGGATCGGCACGATGAGCCGGACAGGTATTGATGCGTTCTGCATTTCCATGACCGGGTAAACAACATGCTGTCGGCACTGGACTGTCTCTGCCCGTCCTGTATTGATGGCCGCCGAAGCGGTCCGGGTTTGTCCGGAAACCGTGGAAAAGACCTATCAAATCTGTGGGAGGAAACATGGATCGTCGTTCTTTCATTCGCCGTGGTGCCCTGGCAGGCGCCGGTGCCGCAGCGCTGGCCAGCCCGGCCGTCGCGCAGGACCGTATCACCTGGC
>NZ_CAXREX010000293.1:0-13082 GCF_964229645.1 Nioella sp.
TTTCACGCTGGCGGGCAACCTGACGGTTCTGGAAAACGTGATGCTGGGGTCAGAATCCCTGACGCGGCTGAAATCGGCCCGGGGGGCCGCGCGCAGGAAGCTGATGCAGATCGCCGACCGCTTCGGCTTGCCGGTGAAGCCCGAGGCGAAGGTGAGTTCGCTGAGCGTGGGCGAACGGCAGCGGGTGGAGATCCTGAAAGCGCTCTATCGTGACGCGCGGGTGCTGATCCTTGATGAGCCCACGGCGGTGCTGGCGCGGCCCGAGGCGCAGCGGCTGTTCGAGACATTGCGCGACATGACCAGGGAGGGGCTCTCTCTCATCTTCATCAGCCACAAGCTGCACGAGGTCATGGCGGCCTCGGACCGGGTCGCGGTGCTCAGGGGCGGCCGGATGGTGGCCGAACGAAAGACCTCGGACACCAGCCCCGGCGAGCTGGCCGAACTGATGGTTGGCCGCAAGGTGGAACGCCCCGTGCGCCACGATCACGAGATCGGCGCGCCGGTCCTGGTGGGCGAGCGTGTGCGCGTCGAAGAGGGCGGCGAGACCCGGCTCGACGATGTGACCTTTACCGTTCATGCGGGCGAGATCCTGGGCATCGTCGGGGTTTCCGGCAACGGGCAGGCCGCGCTCGGCGCGCTTCTGTCTGGGCTGGCGCATCCGGCGGCGGGCAGCTTGACGCTGGTGGGCAAGGACGTGGGTCATCTGGGCCCGCGCGGCATGATCCGGGCGGGCGCGGGCCGCGTGCCGGAGGACCGCCATGCCGAGGGCATGGTGGGCGAGCTCAGCCTTTGGGAAAACGCGGTGCTGGAACGGCTGCGCACGCCCGCCTTCTCGCGCCGGGGCTTCGTCAGGCAAGGCGCGGCGCGGGGCTACACGGCAGAGCTGATCAAGCGGTTCGACATTCGCGGCGCGACGCCCGAGACGCGCACCCGGCTTTTGTCGGGGGGCAACATGCAAAAGCTGATCCTGGGGCGGGTTCTGTCCAACGGGCCGCGCTTCGTGCTGGCCAACCAGCCCACGCGGGGACTCGACGAGGGCGCGATTGCCGCCGTCCATGCGGAATTGCTGGCCGCGCGGGCCGAAGGCGCAGCGATCCTTCTTATATCAGAAGAGCTGGAGGAAGCCGTGGCCCTGTCGGACCGTATTCAGGCCATTGTGAAGGGCCGCCTGTCAGAACCCATTTCCGCCGACGAGGCCGATCCGCAGCGTTTGGGCCTGATGATGGCGGGTGTCTGGACGGAGGACGATCATGCGGCTTGAACGACGGGCCCATGTGCCGCTTTCGCTGGTGATCATTGCCCCGCTTGCGGCGGTATTCGCGGCGCTTCTGCTGGCATCCGGCCTGATTGCGGCGGCCGGGGTGAACCCGATCACCGCCTATGGCGAGATGCTGCGCGGGGCGCTTGGCTCGCGCCTGTCGATCACCGAGATGCTGACCCGCGCCACACCGCTCATCTTTACCGGCCTTGCCGCAGCCGTCGCCTTCCGCGCGCGGCTGTGGAACATCGGCGGTGAGGGGCAGTTCTTCGTCGGTGCGCTGGCCACCGCCTGGATCGGACACTCGCTTGGCGTGCCGGGCTGGATCGGCGTGCCGCTCCTGATGCTGGCGGGCATGGCGGCGGGGGCCGCGCTGCTGGCGGGGCCTGCCTTCCTGCGGTTGCGCTTTGGCGTGGATGAGGTGGTGACGACACTGCTGCTCAACTTCATCGTGATCCTCTTCGTGGGGCTGATGATCGAAGGCCCGATGCGCGACCCGCTGGCCTTCGGCTGGCCGCAATCGGTGCCGGTCGATGGCGATTTCCGCCTGCCCGACCTTGTGCCGCGCACGCGCCTGCATATAGGGCTTCTGTTTGCCATTGCCGCCGCCGGGGCCGTCTGGCTGGTGCTGGCGCGCACCGTCTTCGGCGCGGAAACGCGGGCCGCTGGCCTCAATGCCTCTGCCGCTGCCTTCGCAGGCATTTCGCTGCCAAAGACCATCATGGGCGTTGCGTTGCTCTCCGGCGCGCTGGCTGGCCTTGCCGGGTCGGTCGAGGTGATGGGCGTCACGGCGGGCGTCACCACGACGATGAGCCCGGGCTTCGGCTACGCGGGCATCGTCGTGGCCATGCTGGCCGCGCTGCATCCTGCGGGCGTTGTCGCCGCTGCCGTCTTCGTGGCCACGGTCTTCGTGGGCGCCGATGCCATGAGCCGCGCGACCGGCGTTCCCAGCTTCATCGCCGATGTGATCGTGGCGCTATGCCTTCTGACCATGATCGTGGCCCTTCTCTTTACAACCTACCGGGTGCGCCGATGAGTGACGCGATTGACCTTCTGTTGAATACCAGCCTCTGGGCGGCCGTGCTGCGCATTGCGACGCCGCTCATCTTCGGAGTGCTCGGCGCGCTTCTGTGCGAGCGCTCGGGCGTTCTGAACCTCGGTATTGAAGGCATCATGACCATGGGCGCGATGACCGGCTGGCTGACCGTCTACATGGGCGCCCCCCTGCTGGTGGGGCTGCTTGTGGCGGCGCTTTGCGGGGCGTTGATGGGGCTGTTGCATGCCGGGCTGACCGTGCCCCTTGGCCTGTCGCAGCACGTGTCGGGGCTGGGGATCACGCTCTTTGCCTCGGCGCTGACCTATTACCTTTACCGCCTGCTGGTCGAGGTGGGCGACCTGCCCCCGACGATCGAACCCTTCCGTGCGCTCGACATCCCCGTGCTGTCCGACATTCCGGTATTGGGACCGATCCTCTTTTCACAGGCGTTGCCAACCTACCTGGCCCTGCTGGCCGTGGCGGTCATGGCCTATGTGCTGGCGCGCACGCCGCTTGGGCTGGCCATTCGCATGACGGGCGAGAACCCGCACGCGGTCGAGGCGCAGGGGCTCAACCCGATCCGCATCCGTATCGGCGCGGTGGTGGCGGGCTCGGCGCTGATGGCCGTGGGCGGCAGCTTCCTGACGATGGCCGCCTTCGACAGCTTCTTTCCCGGCATGGTGCAGGGGCGCGGCTGGATCTGCATCGCGCTTGTGGTCTTTGCCAGCTGGCGGCCCGGCAAGGCGCTGATCGGCGCGCTTCTGTTCGCCTTCTTCGACGCCTACCAGCTGCGGCTGCAAACGGCGATCGAGGGCGTGCCCTACCAGCTCTTCCTGATGGCGCCTTACGTGCTGTCGATCGTGGCGCTCATCCTCGTGGCCCGCCGGGCCGAGGTTCCGGCGGCCCTGATGGCCCCCTACCGGCGCGGGGAACGCTAGGCGATCTCGACCGTCTGGCCCGTGCGCGCCGAGGTCTTGACCGCCTCGATGACCTTGAGCGCGGCAAGCCCGTCCGCCCCCGTCACCAGTGGCGCGGCCTCGCCCCGGATCACCTGGGCGAAATGACGGATCTGGCGCACCAGCGGATCCTCGAAGCCGAAGATCTGGCGCGTGGCGGCAATGGGGTTCCACCAGCTCTGCTCGCCCTCGTGCCGCCAGAGCGCGAGATTGGGCAGGGCCAGCGACCCCTTGGTGCCGCCGAGCCAGTAGCAGTTTTCCGAGGTTGCCGGGTAAGCGGGGTTTTCCCGCGCCGTCAGTTCCCAGCTCCAGGGGGCGGCGGCGGCATCGCTGACATTGACGGTGCCCAGCACCCCCGAGGCGAAGCGCAGCAGGATCACGGCGGTTTCCTCCACCTCGTTGCCACGCAGCGCATTGCTTTCCATCGCATGGACCGAGGCCACCGGGCCGCACAGCGCCTGCAACAGGTCGATGTCGTGGATCAGGTTGAGATAGACGGGCCCCGCGCCCTTGCGGCGGCGCCAGTCGACCTCGAAATAATGCTCGGGCTTCATGAACCAGGTCTGCGCCTGCACGGCGGTCAACTGCCCCAACTCGCCGCCTGCCACGATCTCGACCGCCTTCTGAATGAGCGGATTGTGGCGCCGGTGATGCCCCGTCAGCAGCGCCACGCCCGCAGACTCGGCCGCCGCGATCACCGCCTCGCCCGAGGCCACGTCATCGGTGAAGGGTTTTTCCACCAGCGCGGGCAGGCCCGCCGCGATACAGGCCAGCGCGGTCTCGGCATGGACCTGGTTGGGCAGCGCCAGCACCACGCCCTCGGCCTGCCCCGCTGCAAAAAGACCGTCGAGATCGGCGAACCACGGCACCCCCAGCCCCTCGGCCATGCTGCGCGCAGCGTCGGTCGGGTCGACCACGGCGGCAAGCTTTGCCCCACCCGCAAGCGCGATGGCCTCGATATGACGGCGTCCGATCAGGCCCGCCCCGGCAACGGCAATCCGGGCCATGTCAGCCCCCAAGTGTCAGGCCGAGATGGCGCACCGCCAGCGCGTAGCCACCGATGCCGAACCCCGCCATGACCGCGTCAGAGCGGTGGCTGACATAGGAATGATGGCGGAACGGCTCGCGCTTGTGGACCTGGCTGATATGAACCTCGATCACCGGTCCCTCGAAGGTGTTGAGCGCATCCAGAATGGCCACTGATGTATGGGTGTAGGCCGCCGGGTTGATCACGATGGCCGCCGCCTTTTCACGCGCCTCGTGGATCCAGTCGATGATCTCGCCCTCGTGGTTGGACTGGCGCAGATCGGTCTCCAGCCCGAATTCCGCGGCGACGGCGGCGCAATTGCGGGCCACGTCGTCCAGCGTGTCATGCCCGTAGATCTCGGGCTGGCGCTTGCCAAGGAGGTTCAGGTTGGGGCCGTTGAGAATGTAGATGGTCTTGCTCATGGGGCGGTCCTTTTCGGGTCCGGGTCATCTGCGGGCATGAGGCCGGTCATGCGCCGGCCCGTGCGTTCGATATCCTGTTTGAGAAGCGCTGGCGCAAGCTCGGCATTGCGCGCGATGGCGGCCTCGGCGATTGCGGCATGTTCCGCGCCGAAATCGCGGCCGGGATCGGTAAAGCCCAGAAGATGGCCATAGCGCAGATGCAGCGCGCGCAGCGTCGCGCAGTAGCGCACCAGCATGGGCAGCGGGCAGCCCTCGCTGAGCGCCGCGTGAAACGTGCCGCAGGCGGCCTCGGTATCGCCATGGGCGTCGCGGCGGCTGCGATGAAGTGCGGCCAGAAGGTCGGCCTCCCACTCGATCGAGGCGGCGGCAATAGCATGGCGCAGGGCCAGGGATTCGAGGTCCGCGCGCAGCCGTGTGACCTCGGCCAGGTTCGCCCGCGACACCGGCGCGATGCGATAGCCGCGCTGATCCTCGAACTGGACTAGTTCATCGGCCACCAGGCGCGAGATCGCTTCGCGCATCGGTGACAGCGACACGCCGAATCGCGCACGCATCTGGTCGAGATTGACCTTCTCGCCCGGCGCGAAATCACCGGCCAGGATGGCACGGCGCAATTCCTCGGCGACGCGGCTGGCGCGTGTCTTCTTGGATGCGTCGCCACGGGCGCTATGATCGGTCAGGGCTGGCATGTAAGGGATTCGTCCTCTCCGAGACGAGAAATGGCAGTTAAATCGATTTTTTGCAAGAAGATTGAAAATGCTGTATGCAGGTCGCAGATGCATTGAACGCCCTGCCCCGTGCAGGTAAGGAATGATCGCTCATCAAGGGAACCCGATGCAGGACCTGCACCATACGCCCACAGCCGACGAGGATGTCTATTACGCGATCCGTCGCGACATCATCTTCGGGCGCTTGCCGGCCGGGGAACGGCTGCGGCTGACGCCGCTGGCCGAGCGCTATGGCAGCTCGGTCTCGGCGCTGCGGGAACGGCTGGTGCGGCTGGTGTCCGAAGGCTTTGCCACCGGCGAAGGCCAGCGCGGCTTTTACGTGGCGGACATGTCCGAGGCGGGCCTGCGAGAGATCGCGGAACTGCGTATCCTGCTGGAATGTCATGCACTTCGGCTGTCGTTCCAGAAGGGAGATACCGAGTGGGAAGCCAGCATCGTCTCGGCCCATCACAAGCTGCACCGCATGGAAGAGCGCATGAAAGCGGGGGATTCCTCGGCGCGCGAAGCCTGGAAGCAGCATGACTGGGAATTCCACCAGGCGCTGATCCAGGCCTGCGGCTCGCCCGAGCTGCTGTCGGTGCATGGCACCGTGTTCGACAAGTATCTGCGCTACCAGATGCGGCTTTTGACCTTCCGAGGCGATGCCGCCGCCGCCGAACACAAGCAACTGCTCGACGCTGCCCTTGACCGGGATGCGTCCCGCGGCGAGGCGATCCTGCGCCAGCATATCGAAGGCGGTGTCGACCACTGCCTGAGCTACTACCAGGGCTGAGCCCTTCCCCCAGATTTGGTCGTCTCTCCTTCTGGCCCGACGCGCCGGGGGCGCGCTTGCGCCCACCTCTCCGTCAACAAAGGTTCGAAAAATCGTTTTTGTTGGACTTCTTCGTCTGCCCATGCGATAGCGGTATCCGTCAGATTCGGGCGGGAGGCCCGACAGGAGACATCTAGGGAGGATACAAATGACCACTTCGCTTACCCGCCGTGGCCTGTTCGCGACCGCAGCCGCCGTCGCCATGACAGCAGGTTTCGCAAGCACCGCGATGGCACAGGACTGCATCCAGCTGCGCCTGTCGGCCGTTCAGTCCGAAACCGACCAGCGGTCCGTCGCCATGGCCGAGGTTTTCGGCCCCGGCGTCGCGGATTTCGCCTGCTTCGAGCCGCACTACAACGGCACCCTCTTCGCGCAGGGCACCGAACTGGAAGCCATCGCGCGCGGCAACCTGGAAATGTCGATCACCTCGGCACAGGAACTGGCCGAATACATCCCCGAATTCTCGATCTTCACCGCAGGCTACGTGCATCAGAACGCCGCCCACCAGGTTGCCGTGTTCAACGATGACGTGTTCGACAACTTCGCTGCCGCCGCCCGCGAAACGCTCGGCGTGGAACTGCTGGCCGTCATGTATCTTGGCCGCCGCCACGTGAACCTGCGCCAGACCCGCGAAGAGCTGGAAGTCATGACGCCCGCCGATCTGGAAGGCGTGAACCTGCGTATGCCCGGCTCGGAAGCCTGGCAGTTCCTGGGCCGCGCCCTTGGTGCCGCGCCGACCCCGATGGCCTTCACCGAGGTCTATACCGCGCTGCAAACCGGCGCTGTCGACGGGCAGGACAACCCGCTGCCGACCGTGGTCGATGCCCGTTTCTACGAAGTGACCAACCAGATCGCGCTGACCTCGCACCTGGTTGACCTCAACTACGTGGCGATCTCGGCCGAAGTCTTTGACAGCATGTCCGAGGACCAGCAGGAGCGCGTTCGCCAGGCTGCCGTGGATGCCGCCGAATTCGGCCGTCAGCGCCAGCTGGCCATGGAAGAGGAACTGGCCGGCTTCCTGCGCGAACAGGGCCTGGAAGTCTATGAACCCAACCTCGCTGCCTTCCGCGAAACCGTGCAGGCCGCGTATCTGGAAAGCGACTTCTCGGACACCTGGCCCGAGGGCGTTCTGGAACGCATCAACGAACTGGGCGAATAAGCCCGACGCTGCCGGGGGCTGGCCGCGACCGCGCGGCCGGCCCCTTTTCCACTCAGCACCGATCCCGAACCGCTTTGCACCGGTCCGCCCGCAGGGCAGACTGACGACGGGAAAGCTGCACGCAAACGGGAGGACGCCATGCACCGACTGGCAAGATGGTTCACAAAGGGGACCGAGGGGCTGGCCGCGCTGATGCTGGCGGCCATGTTCTGCACCTTCCTTCTGCAAATCTATTCGCGCTACGTCATGGTGCAGCCCTTCGGCTGGACGCTGGAACTGTGCCAGGCGCTGTGGGTCTGGATCGTGTTCTTCGGCTGCGCCTTCGTGGTGCGCGACCGCGATCACGTGACCTTCGACATCCTCTATCTCGCGGTCCCCGACGGTCCGCGCAAGGTCTTTGCGCTCGTCTCTGCCGCCGCGATCGTCATCGGCATGGTGGTCTCGTTCCTGCCAACCTGGGACTGGATCGACTTCCTGCGCATTCGCCGCAGTGCCACCCTGCGCGGAACATGGCCCGACTGGCAGGCGCTTTCGTGGATCGGGGTCGAGCCGGGCGGACGGCTGACCATCAAGATGCGCACGATCTATTCGGTTTTTGCCCTGTTCATGATCGTCGTGGCCCTGCGCCAGGCCTGGGCCTTCATCAAGGTGCTGCGCCATGGTGCGCCGACCGAGGCCCATGAAATCCAGGTCGGAGAAGATTGATGAGTTTCGAGCTTTCCCTGTGCCTGCTGACCCTGTTCACGCTGGCCGCCATCGGCACCCCGATCGCGTACGCGATCTTCGTCGGCGCACTGGTCTATCTCGGCGCGTCGGGCCAGGACCTGGCACTGGCCGGGGAGCAGATCCTGGCCGGGCTTTACCAAAGCTTCGTCCTGCTTGCCGTGCCGCTCTTTATCGTGGCCGCCAACATCATGAACGCGGGCACGATCTCGGACAGGTTGCTGCAATTCTGCGTGGCCGCCGTGGGGCGTTTCCGGGGCGGGCTTGGCCATGTGAACGTGGTGGCCTCGCTCATCTTTTCGGGCATGTCCGGCTCTGCCGTGGCTGATGCGGCCGGGATCGGCAAGATCATCATCGACATGATGACCCGCTCGGGCCAGTACACGCGAGGCTACGCCGCCGCGATCACCGCCGCCTCGGCCACCATCGGCCCGATCATTCCACCCTCGATCCCGATGGTGCTCTATGCGCTCGTCTCGAACAGCTCGATCGGCTACCTGTTCCTGGGCGGCATCCTGCCGGGCCTGTTGATGGGCGTGGTGCTGATGGCGATGAACAGCTTCATTTCGCACCGCCGCGACTTCGCGCTGGAAGAGCCGGTGCCGCTGTCGGAACTGCCGCGCCACACGGCCAATGCCTTCCCTGCGCTTCTGATGCCCGCGATCCTGCTTTACGGCATCTATGGCGGCGTCACCACGCCGACCGAGGCCGCTGCCGTCGCCGCTGCCTATGCGCTGTTGCTGGCGGGGCTGTTCTACCGGGCGCTGTCCTTCCGCGCGCTCTACCACATCCTTGTCGACAGCGCGCGCTCGTCGGCGGCTGTTGGCCTCGTGATCGGCGGGGCGCTCATTCTCAACTACATCGTCGCCTCGGAAAACATCCCCGACATGATCGCCACCTCGCTCGTGGGGCTGGACGTATCGCCGATCGTGTTCCTGCTGGCGGTGAACCTGCTGATCCTGGTCCTGGGCTGCGTGCTGGATGCGACCACCATCATCCTGGTCATCATCCCGCTATTCCTGCCGACCTGCCGGGAACTGGGCATCGACCTGGTGCATTTCGGGGTCGTGGCGGTGGTCAACTGCATGATCGGGCTGATCACCCCGCCCTATGGCATCCTGCTTTTCGTCATCAACGCGGTCACGCGCATTCCGCTGATCGAGATCATCCGCGAGATCTGGCCCTTCCTGGGCGTTCTGGTGCTGGCGCTGCTGGCGCTGATCTTCTTCCCGGACCTCACGCTGTGGCTGCCGCGCCTTCTGGGCTACCAGGGGTAGGCCATGGGCAAGACGCGCTTCCGGCTTGGGCTGATCGGCGACAATATCCGTGCCTCGCGCGCCCCTGCCCTGCATAGGCTGGCCGGACGCATGGCCGGGCTGGAGGTGAGCTACGAGCTGTTCATTCCGCCCGCCCTTGGCATGAGCTTTGGCGAGGTGTTCGAGCATGTGGAGGAGATCGGCCTCGACGGGGTGAACGTCACCCTGCCCTACAAGGAACGGGTGGTATCCCGGCTACGCATCGACGACCCCGATATTGCCCGGATCGGTGCCTGCAACACGGTGCGGTTCGATGCCGATGGGCCGCGTGGCTTCAACACCGATTTCAGCGCCTTCGTGACCGCCTATGGCGCGGCCTTCCCGGACCTGCCCCCCGGTCGCGTTGTGATGTTCGGCGCCGGTGGCGTGGGCAAGGCCGTGGCCTTTGCCCTGAAGCGCCTCAAGGCGGAGAGGATCATCTTCATCGACCCGGACCGGGCCAAGGCCGAGGCGCTGGCCGATGTGCTCAACGCGGATGGGACGGCGCTTGCGAGGGTCGGTGACCTGTCGGACCTGCCCGGAGCCGATGGCGTCATCAACTGCACGCCGCTTGGCATGGTGGGCTATGGCGGCTCGCCCGTTGCCCAAGGGGGCTTTCCAGGCTGCCGTTGGGCCTTCGACGCAGTCTATACACCCGTCGACACCCCGTTCCGGGCGCAGGCCGAAGCAGCGGGGGCACGGTTCATCTCGGGCTACGAGCTTTACTATTACCAGGGCGTCGATGCCTTCGAGATCTTCACCGGAAGGCGTGTCACCGATCACGCGCGCCTTCGCGCGGCGCTGGCGGCCGAGCCTGCCCCGCTCAGCGCCTGATCAGGGCGTCGTGATGGGCGGCGGTCTGCGCCGCATGCCCGACAGCGCGTTGCCAGCGATCGCCGCCAGCAGGATAAGCCCGCCAAGAAGCGTGTTGAGCGTCGCGGTTTCCCCCAGGAAAAGCCAGACCCAGACTGGCCCGAGCAGCACCTCGGCCAGCGACAACAGCGTCAGTTCCGCCGCCGGCACGGTGCGCGAGCCGAGCGTGTAAAGCACCAGCCCCGTGCCCACCTGGAAGACCCCCATGCCGAGGGCGACAGCCCCGTCATGCGGGCTCAGGACCAATGGCAGGCCCGAGGCCAGGCACATGCCCGCCGTGATCGCGATGGCAAAAAGGCCCGAGAGGAAGACGTAAGGCAGCGTCTCGCCGGCCTTGCCCCATCGCAAGGTGACCGTGAAAACCGCAAAGCCAAAGGCCGAGCCAAGCGCCGCAAGGCTGCCCGCAAGCGCAGCCCCGCCATTCTTGTCGGCCACCATGACACCGATACCGCCCACGGCCACCGCGATGGCCAGCCACGTGGCCCGGCGCACCGGCTCGCGCAGCACCAGCCAGCCCAGCACCGCCGCGAGGAACGGCGCAGAGGCAAAAAGCAGCATGGCATTGGCGACCGAAGTGGCCTGGATCGCGTAGATCCCGCCCGAATAGGCCGCGACCAGCGCCAGCCCCCCGATCACCGCCGCCGGACCCGCGTGGCGCAGGAAGGCAAAGGGGCTTGCGCCCGTGCGCAGGCGGATGACCACGTAAAGGAAGGCCGACAGGCTGATCGAGCGATACAGCAGGATCTGCCACACCGTCGCCTCTTCGATCAGGCGCACGCCCAGGCCGATCGTCGACCAAAAGACGCCTGCAAGGAAGACGAAGACAAGGCCGCGCTGATGGCTGATAGCCGAGGATTGGCGGAGCGATGCGTCGGTCATCGCGCGGGGGGACGTTGTGTGTGCATGGGGTCAGGCTAGGAAGCGCGGCAAGGGCCCGTCCCGCCCATGCGCGACCTTGCCGATGTCGCGGATGGACCGGCTCAGGCCCCGGTCGGGCAGAGGAAGATCGACACTTCCCGTTCCAGGAAAAGCGGCTTTGCCGGGTCGAAACGCGCCTCCATCTCGCAGCGTTCGACCAGGTCCGCGAAGAAATTGCGCATCAGCGCAGAGTCGATCTCGTTCAGGTGGTAGCCAAGGTTCGACACCACGAAGGCGCTAAAGCCCAGGTCGATCCAGTAATCGAGCTGCCATTCCTCGCGCTGCGGCGGCCAGGCATGGGGATGCACCTCGTAATCCACCGCTTCCTCGTCGGTGCTTTCAAGCCCGTACATCACCGTGGGCATCGCCATGTAGAAGACGGCGCCGGGGGCATTTTCCCGGATGATCCGTTCCTCGGCCATCTGGGGCATCTCGACATCGTAGCGCTCGGCCAGGCGCTGCCAGCGCGCCAGTTGCATTGACTGCGCCTCGCGCCGCTGCGGCAGGCCGATATCGACCATCGTCAGGATCCGGTCCTCGGCGAGGTGTTCGGCGATATAGGCATCGGTGCGCAGACGCTGCGGCTCTGCCATGGCCTGGCGCAAAGGCTCTGCCGCACCGATGGCAAAAAGCGCCGTCCCCACCACCAGCACGCCCCCGGCCCCCAGGCGCAACGCCCGCTCTCCGCCCTGCACCAGCCCCGCCAGTGCAAGGGCTGCCAGCAGGGCCAGCCCGGCGAAATTGGCGATCCACAGGTGTTCGGGCTGGCGGCTGCCCGACATGGCGGCCACCGCGAGCGTGCCGACGACGATAGAGAGCCACACGAGGACAAGCGCCGGTTTGTGGCGCAGGCTGCAGTCGCGAGAGGCCAGCATCAGCGGCGTGATCAGTGCCGCCACCGCCAGCACCGGGTTCAGCCCCAGCACCATGTCGATCCCGCGCCGGGCCAGCATCGTCAGCCCCGCAACGGCGCCCTCCTCCATGCGCAGCGACATCACCGCCTGGATCTGCTGAAAGGCGAGGAAATTCTCGAAATCGAGCACGATCCCGATATTGAGCACGGGCCAGATGATCGCGCCCGTCACCAGGACCAGCGCCAGAGACCGCAGCATGGACACGGGCCCCTCTGACCGCGTCACCAGGACAGCCGTGCCAAAGGCCAGCGGCGCAAGGATGAACAGGATCGAATGCTTGAAACTGAGCGCCAGCACGACGCAAAGCGCCAGCACCACATCCCCCCAACCGGGCCGCCCCTGGTCGAGCCGCGCCAGAAGCGCCCAGATCACCGCGAGCCCCGCCGTGGCAAGCGCGACGTCGCCCTTGGAAATATGGGCCATGTAGACCCCAAGCGGGTAAAGCGCCAGGATCAGCCCGGCCGCCAGCGCCAGTCCCTGCGACAGCCCGAGCCTGCGCGCAATCGCATGGGCCAGCGGGGCAGACAGCGCCCCAACCGCCGCCGTCATCAGCCGCGCGGTGACGTAAAAGACCGTGGGGTCCGCGAAATACTGCGCGCGAAAGCCATCCGTCCCGTCCCACCACGACAGCACGAGGCCCAGAAGGTAGAGCCCGGCAAAGCCGATCGCGGTCAGGTAATTCACGAGGGGCGGGTAGAAATGCTGCTCGGGCACCAGTTCGCCGGTCAGGACCCGCGCGGCGGCCCCGATGGGCTCGTCCCCGTGCAGATACCCGTAATCGGCCCCCAGTGCGCGCAGCACGAAGGCCAGAAGGAACAGCGCCATGACCGGCATCCAGCCGCCACGGGTTCTGGTGAAGTGCAGGCCGTCTCGGCGCCCGCTTCGTCCGAACGTCATGGCAGTGTGATTACACGGGCCAAAGCCATGCTCCCAACGGTTTTTCGGGCCATATCCGGAATAGT
>NZ_CAXREX010000294.1:0-4506 GCF_964229645.1 Nioella sp.
GGGTGTCGCCGCCGGCCGGCGGCGACCCGGGGGCGGCCCTCGTCAGGCCCCTCCGGGGCCCTCCTCGGGCCGCATTGCCATGGGCGTGCGGCCCGGTCTGGTTTCCGGGCCTGCGTCAGCTTTCCTGGCAAGGGCGGAGGCCTCCGGCGGGGGTATTTGGACAAAGAAGAAGGTCAATACGGGTTCTTCGGGGATCGGTCGGCAGACAGGCTCTGCTGGCGCCGCTCCACCAGGAGTTCGATCGCATCGGCAAGATGCTTTTCCTGGATGTTGTAATCCCCTGCCGCCACCCGCATCCGGTGCGCTTCGATCATCACGTCGGCATGGGTGCAGCCCGTGGGTGGTTCGAACCTGTAGGAGGCCAGTTCGATCAGAAGGCCCATGGGATCGGTGAAATAGATCGAGTCCATGAAGCCCCTGTCCTTGGGGCCGGAATGCTTGATGCCGCGCTCGTCGAGCCGGGTGACGCACTGGCTGAAAGTGGCCTTGCTGACATTTAAGGCGAGATGGTGGACACAGCCCGGTTCGGTGGGCGTGCGGCGCGGGTCGGGTGTGCGATCCTCGTTGGTGAAGACAGTGATGAGCCGCCCGTCGCCGGGATCGAAGTAGAGATGACCCTCGCGCGGGTTGTCGAGATTGGGCTGGTCAAAGATGAAGGGCATGCCCAGCACCCCCTCCCAGAAATCGATCGAGGTCTGCCGGTCGGCACCGGTCAGCGTGATGTGATGGACGCCCTGAACCTGAAGTTTGCGCATGATCTGTTCCCCCTTTGCCTCCTAGAGTAAGGCCCAGACGCGTAATGGCAATGAAAAGCGGACCAGATCGGGCCTCGGCCCGGGCCTTGCCCGCTTCCCGGCGTGATCCTGCCTTGCTTTCGCCGCAGGAGTTGACGAGGTTGCTGCCAGATTTTCCGCCAAAGGAGCGACCCCATGAAACCGAACCAACTGGTCAAGGTCGTCACGAGTTCTCTTGTTGCCCTCACCCTTGCAACCGCGTCCATCGGCGCAGGCGCCCTGATCGCCTGGCCTGCCGAGGCCCAGGGCAACAGCGGCAACAGCAATGCTGGCGGCAACGGGAACGGCAATGCCGGTGGAAATGGTGGCGGAAACGCCAATGGCCACGGCAATGGAAATGCTGGGGGCAACGGCAACGGGCACGGGCTGGTCGCCCGCGAACTGGGCGGTCTCAACGCCGCCCATGCCAGCGAACAGGCCTTCCTGAACGCGGCTGCCAACAGCCGGGTGGGCGAGCTTGCGCCGCTGCGCGAGGCCTATGGCGCGGCCGACGAAGCCTATCGCACCTGGCAGGAGGCCTTTGCCGCCTACACCGCCGAACGGGATGGCTGGCAGGGCAGAAGCCCCGAAGTGATCCAGGGCGAAATCGACGCGCTCGATGAAGCGTCGGAAACCTATGCCGAGGATCTGGAGCGGCTTGAAGGGGAACTGGCCGCGCATGACGCGCATGAAACCAGGCTTGCCTCTCTCGCTGCTGCCTCGAACGAGGCGGGTGAAGCCTATGAAGAGGCCGAAGGCGCGGCGGAGGAGGAACTGGCGCAGCTGGCGGGCGGGCTCGACCTGTCGGAGGACGCGCTGGCCGAATTGCGCCGCCTGCTGACGCGCTGAACCGGCTATGATCTGAAATGGAAAAGGGCCTGTCCCAAACGGGGCAGGCCCTTTTTCAGGTCTGGCTTTTGGCTCAGCTCGCAGCGCGCGACTGGCGCTTGCGTTCATGCGGGTCGAGGAAGCGCTTGCGCAGGCGAATGGCATTGGGCGTCACTTCGACCAGCTCGTCATCGTCGATATAGGCGATGGCCTCTTCGAGGCTGAACTGAACATGCGGGGTCAGGCGCACCGCGTCATCCGTGCCCGAAGCGCGCACGTTGGTCAGCTTCTTGCCCTTGAGCGGGTTCACTTCCAGGTCGTTGTCGCGGCTGTGCTCGCCGATGATCATGCCGGTATAGACCGGGGCCTGCGGGCCGATGAACATGCGGCCCCGCTCTTCGAGGTTCCACAGCGCATAGGCCACCGAGGTGCCGTTTTCCATCGAAATGAGCACGCCCGCGCGGCGGCCCGGGATCGGGCCCTTGTGGGGGGCCCATTCGTGGAAGACCCGGTTCAGGACGCCGGTGCCGCGCGTATCGGTCAGGAACTCGCCGTGATAGCCAATGAGCCCGCGCGACGGCACATGGGCGATGATCCGCGTCTTGCCGCCGTTTTGCTTCATCTCGACGAGGTTGCCCTTGCGCGGGCCGGTGATCTTCTCGATCACGGCGCCGGAATACTCGTCATCCACGTCGATGGTGACTTCCTCGATCGGTTCCAGCGTGTGCTCGCCGTCATCGCGCAGCAGAACCTGGGGGCGGCTGATCGACAGCTCGAACCCTTCGCGGCGCATGTTCTCGATCAGGACGCCCATCTGCAATTCGCCCCGGCCCGCGACTTCGAAGGCCTCGCCGCCGGGCGTGTCGGTCACGCGGATCGCCACGTTGGACTCGGCTTCCTTCAGCAGGCGCTCACGGATCACGCGCGACTGGACCTTCTTGCCGTCGCGGCCGGCCAGCGGGCTGTCGTTGATCCCGAAGGTGACCGAGATGGTCGGCGGATCGATGGGCTGGGCTTCCAGCGGATCGTCCACGGCTAGGGCGCAGATCGTGTCAGCCACAGTGGCCTTGGACATGCCGGCAAGCGACACGATGTCCCCCGCGACCGCTTCGTCGATATCCTGCATCGACAGGCCCCGGAAGGCCTGGATCCGGGTCACGCGGAAGCGTTCGATATTCTCGCCCACGCGGCTGAGGGCCTGCACGGTCGCCCCCACCTTGATCCGGCCCGACTCGACCCGGCCCGTCAGCAGCCGGCCCACGAAGGGATCGGCTCCGAGCGTGGTGGCCAGCATGCGGAAATCTTCGCTCTCGCGCTTGATCTGCCTGGGCTTGGGCACATGGTTCACGATGAGGTTGAAGAGCGCGTGAAGGTCCTTGCGCGGGCCATCGAGCTCGGCATCCGCCCACCCGGAACGGCCCGAGGCGTAGAGATGCGGGAAGTCGAGCTGGTCCTCGTCGGCATCGAGCGAGGCGAACAGGTCGAAGCATTCGTCGAGCGCCCGGTCGGGCTCGGCATCGGGCTTGTCGACCTTGTTGAGCACCACGATCGGACGCAGGCCGAGCGCCAGCGCCTTCGATGTCACGAACTTGGTCTGCGGCATCGGGCCTTCGGCTGCGTCGACCAGCAACACCACCCCGTCGACCATCGACAGGATGCGCTCCACCTCGCCGCCGAAATCGGCGTGGCCAGGGGTGTCGACGATGTTGATGCGGGTGCCCTTCCATTCGACACTGGTGGGCTTGGCGAAGATGGTGATCCCGCGCTCGCGTTCGAGGTCGTTGGAGTCCATGGCGCGCTCGGCCACGGCCTGGTTGGCGCGGAAGGCGCCCGATTGTTTCAGAAGCTCGTCGACAAGCGTGGTCTTGCCATGGTCAACGTGCGCGATGATCGCGATATTGCGGAGGTCCATACCATGGGCCTTTCGGGTAAAGCTGAGTTGGCCCCGCCGTTACAGGGATGCGCGCGCAAAGGCCAGAGCAAAACTCTTGCAAAGAGTTTAGCAAGTTCCCTTGGGAGGAATTTGCCCGCTCTCAGTCGATCTTGCGCAGGCGCACCACGACATCGACCTTGGCCACTTCGTAGCCTTCGGGCGGCGTGGGCAGGGCGGCGATCTTCAGTTCCGCCTTCGCCGCATCGACCAGTTGCCCGTCTTCCTCGAAATAGAAATGGGGGTGATCGTCGGTGCGGGTGTCGAAATAGCTGCGGGTGCCGTCGACGGTGACTTCCTGCACAAGCCCGGCATCGCTGAAGGCGCGCAGGGTGTTGTAGACCGTGGCCAGCGACACTTTCTCGCCCGCAGCCAGGCTTGCGGCGTGCAGGCCCTCGGCGGTCACGTGCCGGTGCTGCCCGTCGCCCACAAGCAAGGTGGCCAGCGACAGGCGCTGACGGGTCGGCCTCAGGTCGGCCGTGGCAAGCCACTTGGTACTGCGTTCGAGCGCTTCGGGTGTCATCCGGGGTCTCATTCCGTCGATTTGACGTATAATATAGTCGCGGGTCGGACCGGTTTTCAAACGGATTCGGGTTGACCTGCGTCTTCGCCGCGCCCGGCAGGCCCTGCGTGATCCTTGCGCCGGGGCTTGCGCAGGTGCTAGGGGATGACGAATTTGGAAGGCCGGGGACATCGGCCAGAAGGGAAGAGGCGGACAAGAATGGCAAATTACCCCACGAGCTTCGACCGGGACGACCTGCTGAAATGCGCACGCGGAGAGCTGTTCGGCCCCGGTAATGCGCAGTTGCCGGAACCGCCGATGCTGATGATGGACCGGATCACCGAGATCTCGGGCGATGGCGGCCTGCACGGCAAGGGCCATGTCGTGGCCGAGTTCGACATCAATCCCGACCTGTGGTTCTTTTCCTGCCACTTCCCCGGCAACCCGATCATGCCCGGCTGTCTTGGGCTGGA
>NZ_CAXREX010000295.1:0-2120 GCF_964229645.1 Nioella sp.
CTTAATTGCATATTCCTCGACCGAAGTTCCCGCGCATTTAGGCACATGCGCGAACTAGACAAGCTTTTCCCCAATACTCAGAATGGGCATCAGGCGCTTTTCCCCAACCGTTCACCGACCCCGTCACGCTCCTGAAGCGCACGCCACCAGTCTTCGTTCTCAAGATACCACTGGACTGTCCGGTCCAGCCCTTCCTCGACCGTCACCGAAGGCCGCCAGCCCAGTTCATCGCGGATGCGGGACGGGTCGATCGCATAGCGCGCGTCATGGCCGGGGCGGTCGGTCACAAAGGTGATCTGCTCGGCGTAGGACACACCATCCGCCCGGGGGCATTTCGCATCCAGGATCCCGCAGAGCGTCTTCACCAGGTCGAGGTTCGTGCGCTCATTCTCGCCGCCGATATTGTAGCTGCGGCCAAGCGCGCCCTTTTCGACCACCAGCAGCAGCGCGTCGGCGTGATCCTCGACGTAAAGCCAGTCGCGGATGTTCTCGCCCTTCCCGTAGATCGGCAGGGGTTTGCCCGCCAGCGCGTTCAGGATGACCACGGGGATCAGCTTTTCGGGGAAGTGGAAGGGCCCGTAATTGTTGGAACAATTGGTCAGGACCACCGGCAGCCCATAGGTCTCGTGCCAGGCGCGCACCAGGTGATCCGAGGACGCCTTGGACGCCGAATAGGGCGAACGCGGGTCATAGGCGGTGTCCTCGGTGAACATCACGCTCGGATCGGCGGGGAGGGAGCCGAAGACCTCATCGGTCGAGATATGATGGAAGCGGAACCCCTCGGGCTTGCCCTGCGCGATCCAGTAGTCCCGCGCGGCCTCGAGCATATTGTAGGTGCCCATGACGTTGGTTTCGATAAAGGCCCCCGGCCCGTCGATCGAGCGGTCCACATGGGATTCGGCGGCCAGATGCATGACCGCATCGGGCTGATGTTCGGCAAAGATGCGTTTCAGCGTGGGCAGATCGCGGATGTCGGCCTGTTCAAAGTCATAGCCCGGCTGATCCGCCACGCTCGCCACGTTGTCCAGACAAGCGGCATAGGTCAGCGCATCGAGGTTCACCACCTCGTGCCCCCGCGCCATGGCCAGCCGCACGACGGCCGACCCGATGAACCCGGCCCCGCCGGTGATGAGGAGTTTCATGAAGGCTCTCCTGTAGATCTCAGAGAGGATATCGGAAGGCGCTTGTGGCGCAGCGAAAGGAAATAGCGCTCAAAGCTGCGGAAGCTGATCTCGGCCAGGACCCAGGACAGCGCGAGGTAAAGGCCGATATGCACGAAACCGTCACCGGGCTGGCCTAGGAAAGACAGGCTCTCGGTTGCGACGTGAAGCGCCAGCAGATGCAGCAGATAGACGCCATAGCTGACCTCTCCGATCCGGGCGATCGGGCGGAAGCGCAGCAGCGGCATGGCGATATGGTCCTCGCGCATGACAAGGGCCCCAAGGATCAGTGCCATGGTCACATGCAGCGCAAATTGCGGCCAGCCCGCTAGGTTTTTGGGCAGGATCAGCAGCAGGGTGACAAGAAGCGCAACCAACGGCAGCACCGACCATGTCCGCCCCAGCCAGGGAGTAAGCCGGTCAAATCCGATGCGCGAATGCAGCACGATGGCCAGGCCAGAGCCCAGAAGAATGGCGGCATAGCCGGCCTGGATCGCGATTTTCAGATGCTCGAACCTTGGCGCAGGAATGCCGAATACATCCAGGACACCAGCCATGATGACCACGACTAACGCCCCGACGGCAGGCAACAGCAGCCTGCCAGGCAGCAGAACGACCAGAAGCGGCCAGAGCATGTAATATTGCTCTTCCACCGACAGAGACCACATCGGCCCGAGGTTGGCGATATCGCCGGTCAGGAAGTTGGCCAGGAAAACGTAGTAATAGGGCCAGATGTCCCGCGCCAGGGGGTCAGCCTTGATGCCGGCGAAGACCACCACCATCGCCGTCACCACCAGCAGGTAAAGCGGCAGGATCCTCAGGGCCCGGCGCCAGTAGACGCCGCGCAGGGAAATGCGCCCCGTACGCTCCTTTTCCCGCACCAGGAGCGAGGTGATCAGAAACCCGCTGAGCACAAAGAAGAAATCCACGCCGAGGAATCCCCGACTGAGGAACAGGTAT
>NZ_CAXREX010000296.1:0-7548 GCF_964229645.1 Nioella sp.
CCCACCGCCATCGCCGTCATCGCCACGCCAGCGCTGCCCACGTCCTTCGCATCGCGCGCCCTATCATCTTGATTTGTCGAGATATAATCGACCGTGCGCTCGATCGACGTATTGAGAAGCTCGGCCGCCAGGATCAACACGCCGCCCATCAGGATCACCATGGTCTCGCCCCGCGTCAGCGGCAGCCACAAGGCCAAAGCCGCGCTCGGAACGTTCATCGTCGTCCAGAATTTCAGGCTCGGCTCCTGCGCCCAGGCATTCCGCCAGCCCGCCCAGGACCAGACGATCCGGTTTACAAGCCGGCGCCATTCCCGTTGCAACATCCCCAACCCTCCCCTGTTTTCAGCAGGTTAGGCCGAGAGCGCCGGAAATGTCACCGAAAACCTGTCAGCCCGCGAGGCGCTGGAACAGCTCCGCGTTGGCGCAGTTGGGCGGGACCGCGACCTTGCTGCCATTCTGTGCGGCCAGCCAGGCTTCGCAGGGCTCCGCCCAATCGCAGCCCCGGCAGCGCGTCACCGCGTTGGCCCATGTTTCCTGGGAAATGTGCCCCTCGTGCATGGCATGGATCAGGTCCACCCCGGTCACTTTCGCCATGGATTGCGCCAGCAGGAAATGATGGCGGATATCGCCCAGTGGGTGGGTCATCGTTACGTGTCCTTGGTGGTGGGTTACTCAGGCGTCTCGCAGATCGCGGATCTTCGAGCCGTTGCGGCAATAGGCCGGGGCCTCGTCAGAGGCGGCGTGGCCCTCCAGCCAGTGGGCGCAGTCTTCGGGCGAGGTGCAGTTGGTGCAGCTCAGCAGCATGGCATCGCGGGTTTCCGGGGGCAGGTCGCCACGCAGTTCCGCTTCGTCCAGATCGACCCCCAACCGATCGGCCATCTGGTCCATCAGGTGGGCATGCTCCTCCAGCGTCTTCCGTCCCGGCATCGTCCGTTCCCCGCGCATCGCCATGCCCCGGCGGCATGGCACCGGGCACAGGCTGACTCTGCAGCGCGGCACGGACCTTGACCCAGATCAATCACCCCTGCGGCAAATCCGAACTTTCGCGCTAGGCAAGGCAGGCATCCGGGCCTAGGCTGAGGTCATGTTTACAATCGAACACGACTTCGACGCGACGGTGATCACCCTTGTCGACGAGGGCGCGGCACCGCTTCAGGAAGACCTCAGCATCTCGGCTTTCGCCGAATGCGTGACGCTGGAGCAATACGACCCGCGAACCGACACGGTGCAGAAGATCACCCTGTCGGAGGCGCAATTGCGCGATCTTGCCGCCGCGCTCGACCTGCCCGAGGGCATCTATCGCATCAGGCAGGAACCCGAGACCTGATCTAGGACGCGCAGGACACGCAGCGCACGGCGCAAGGGTCCACGTCGAGTCGGGGGAAACCGATGAATTCACCGCAATCCTCGCACCATCCGAACTCTCCGTCCTCCATGCGGGCGAAGGCCGCCGCGATGGCCCGGAGCCGTCCGTTGCGCCGCGCCTCCAGCGCGGAGGCCATGGCCTGCCCCTGCAAGGCATCCTGGCGCGACAGCCTGCCGATGGCGCTCTGATCCAGTTCAACCGGCTTGCGCCCCTCTGCCGTTGCCTCGGATGCCGACCGCAGGGCGTTTGCCTCCTCCTGCAACAGCGGGCGATAGCGGTTTGCGAGGTGATCGTCTGTGGGATCGGTCATGACCCGACCCCACCAG
This sequence comes from Nioella sp., assembly GCF_964229645.1. Lineage (GTDB taxonomy): Bacteria > Pseudomonadota > Alphaproteobacteria > Rhodobacterales > Rhodobacteraceae > Nioella. The sequence continues at coordinate 1,693 of NZ_CAXREX010000296.1, forward strand.
ATCGACAGGGCCGATGCAAGGCTCAGGAAATCTCGATGACCTTGTCACGCCCGGTTTCGCCCTGCACGATCGCCAGGCGCGATTTCGGCACGCCGAGCGCCTTGGCGAGCAGCTTCAGAACGGCCGCGTTGGCCTTGCCGCCTTCGGGCACGGTCGTCACGTAGACACGCAGGGGCGCGGTTGCGTCACCCGGCGGCTCTATGGCATTGCGCGAAGCCTTCGGGGTCACTCTGAGGCTCAGGCGCGTGCCCGGCACGGCCAAGGCGGACAAATCTGGGATCGACCTGGACATGACCGACCCTGTTGCTCAGGCAGGAAGAATTTTCCAGAAAATTCTTCTGTCCCGGGAAAAAGCTTCCGGAAGCTTTTTCCGGCCTGGGTATCGCGCGCCTGACGCTTGCGCGGATCACAGGCGGAGGCCAGTGTAGGGCCAGAAAAGGGAGGTCGACATGGCGACGGGGTTTTTCTGGGACGAACGCTGTTTCTGGCACGGGGGCGGCAACTACGCGATGATGCTGCCCGTGGGCGGCCTCGTTCAGCCGATGCCCGGCGGACTGCCCGAGAACCCGGAAACCAAGCGGCGGCTCAAGAACCTGCTGGAGGTCACGGGGCTGATCCGCGAGCTGGACGTTCGCGGAGCAGAGCTTGCAACCGAGGAAGACCTTCTGCGTATTCACCCGCAAAGCTACCTGACGGCATTCCGCGAGATGTCCGAGGCCGGCGGCGGCGAACTGGGCCTGCGCACGCCCTTCGGGCCCGGCGGCTATGACATCGCGCGCGTGTCCGCCGGACTGGCGAAAGAGGCTCTTCTTGCCACCCTCAAGGGCGAGGTCGACAACGCCTATGCCCTGTCTCGCCCGCCGGGGCACCATTGCCTGCCGGATTTTCCAAACGGCTTCTGCCTGCTGGCCAATATTGCGATTGCCGTGGAAGCGGCCTTCGCGGCGGGGATGGTCGACCGGGTGGCCGTGGTGGATTGGGATGTGCATCACGGCAACGGCACCGAGGCCATTTTCTATGACCGCGACGATGTGCTGACCGTCTCTCTCCACCAGGAGAGGAACTACCCGCTCGACACCGGCGATTTCGAGGATCGCGGGTCCGGCGCGGGCGAGGGCTACAACCTCAACATCCCGCTGCCGCCCGGTGCGGGCCACAACACCTACCTGGAAGCGATGGAACGGCTGGTCATCCCGGCGCTGGCCGATTTCCAGCCCGATGTGATCATAGTGGCCTGTGGCTATGACGCCGCCGCACTCGATCCGCTCAGCCGGATGCTGGCCACGGCCGAGACCTTCAAGACCATGACCACCATGGTGCAGGAAGCGGCGCGCCAGCTCTGCGCGGGGCGGCTCGTGATGGTGCACGAGGGGGGCTATCTCGAGGCTTACGTTCCCTTCTGCGGGCATGGCGTGATCCAGGAAATGTCGGGCAGCCGCATCACGGCCACCGATCCGCTGGCCGAGACCTTCAACGCCCGGCAACCCTCGGCCCGGTTCGAGAATTACTGCTCGGTGCTGCTGGCCGAGATGGAGGACGCGCTTTGACAGGGGTTGCGTAGAAATACCTAGCCGATCGGAATCCAGTTGCCCGAGGCGCTTATTTCCTTATGCCAAGATCAGCGGCGCAGGCTGCGTGACGGGGGCGCGTTGACTCCCCCCTGACCGCGCGGCACGGTGCGCCCGGGAATTCTACGGGAGTTAATCCATGAAGAAAGTATATGGCTCTGCCGACGAGGCGCTGGAGGGCGTTCTCTTCGACGGCATGCTGATCGCCGCCGGGGGGTTTGGCCTGTGCGGCATCCCCGAGCTGCTGATCGACGGGATCGTGAAATCGGGCGTCAAGGACCTGACGGTCGCCTCGAACAATGCGGGCGTTGACGGGTTCGGGTTGGGCAAGCTGCTCGATACGCGCCAGATCAGGAAGATGATGTCCTCTTACGTGGGCGAGAACGCCGAGTTCATGCGCCAGTACCTGTCGGGCGAGCTGGAGCTGGAGTTTAACCCGCAAGGCACCCTGGCCGAGCGCATGCGCGCCGGCGGCGCGGGCATCCCCGGTTTCTACACCAAGACCGGCGTGGGCACCGTGATTGCCGAGGGCAAGGAAGTGAAGCAGTTCGGCGGCGAGGATTACATCCTCGAAGAGGGCATCTTCGCGGACCTCTCGATCGTCAAGGCCTGGAAGGCCGATGACACCGGCAATCTCGTCTTCCGCAAGACCGCGCGCAACTTCAACCCGCCTGCTGCCATGTGCGGCAAGATCTGCATCGCCGAAGTGGAAGAGATCGTCCCGCGCGGATCGCTCGACCCCGATCTCATCCATCTGCCCGGCATCTACGTGCACCGCCTGATTCAAGGCGAGCATGAGAAACGCCTCGAACAGCGCACCACGCGCAAGCGGGAGGAAGCATAATGCCCTGGGACCGTAACCAGATGGCCGCCCGCGCGGCCGAAGAGCTTGAAGACGGCATGTATGTGAACCTCGGCATCGGCATCCCGACGCTGGTGGCGAATTACGTGGGCGACAAGGACATCACGCTCCAGTCCGAAAACGGCATGCTCGGCATGGGTCCCTTCCCCTTCGAGGGCGAAGAAGACCCCGACCTGATCAACGCGGGCAAGCAGACCATCACGGAACTGAGCCGCACCTCCTATTTCGACAGCGCCACCAGCTTCGGCATGATCCGGGGCGGCAAGATCGCCGCGGCGATCCTGGGCGCGATGGAAGTGGCGGAAAACGGCGACCTCGCCAACTGGATGATCCCCGGCAAGCTCGTCAAGGGCATGGGCGGCGCGATGGACCTCGTGGCCGGCGTGGGCCGCGTGGTCGTGGTCATGGACCACACCAACAAGCACGGTGACTCCAAGGTGCTGAAGGCCTGCACCCTGCCGCTCACTGGCAAAGGCGTGGTGGACCGGATCATCACCAACCTCGGCGTGCTCGACGTGGTCGAGGGTGGCCTGAAGATCGTCGAATGCGCCGATGGCGTGACCGAGGACGAATTGCGGGCAGCAACCGAAGCGACCATCGTCGGCTGACCTCGGCCCCTGCTGGAAGACCAAGGCGCCGTCCCCGAAGGGGGGCGGCGTTTTCAGTTCACGCCGTAGCGCATCCGCAGCTCGGTGATCCGCCCCGCATAGGCCTGGTAAAGACAGGGGTAGTCGGCCTGGCAGGCATTGCGCGCCGCAAGCCACGACACCTGGTCGGGCTGCACCCCGGGATAGTGCCGCACCTGTGCATAGAGATCAGCCATGTAGAGATCCATCTGGCCGAGGTCGTCATGGGCGCAGATCGTCCGCTCTGCCGCGTTCAGCGACCCTTCGGTGCACCAGCCCGGTCCCCCGACAGGGTGAAGGCCCGTTGCCGGGGACTGTGGCTTGCCGCCTGCGCCGGACACCAGCAGCTGCAACTCGGCCAGACGGTCATCATAGGCGTTGCGAATGCACCAGGCATTCCAGCCGCAGGCATTGCGCCCGGCAAGCCAGGCCTGCTGCGCCGTCTGGACCCCGGGCATGTGGCGGGTGGCGGCATAGGCGTCCTCCAGCTGCTGATCGCGCCAGCCGAGATCCGGGGTCAGGCAGATGGTCTGCTCGGCAGGGTTGAGCGGGCCGTTGGCACACCAGGACTGCGCCGAGGCCGCGGAAGCCGCACAAATCAGGACAAGCGTGGCGAGAAATCTGGAAACCATGGGAAACTCCGGAATCAAATGCTGTGGGCAGGGCACACGGTCGCGCCTGCTGACACTATACATGAATGGGGCAACCAGATGCGCCGGGGAAATCCGTTGTCTTTCGGCCCTAGTTCGCAACCATCGTCCGGAAGACGCAACCGTCACTGACCAGTTCGGGTGGTGTCAGGCACAACAGCCGGGCCGAGGCCCAGGTGGCCAGAACGCGGGGCACGTAATCGCGCGTTTCCGCGAAGTCGGGCACCCCGCCTGCGTTTCGCACTGCGCCCTCGCCTGCGTTATAACCCGCCAATGCCAGGATCGGATCACGCTCAAACTCTTCCAGCAACCAATCGAGATAGGCGACCCCGCCAGCAATGTTCTGGGCCGGGTCGAAGGCATCCTCGACCCCGAAACGCGCTGCCGTGGCCGGGATCAGCTGCATGAGACCCTGCGCCCCAGCCCCGCTTTGCGCCTGCGGATCGCCGCGCGATTCAACCGCCATGACAGCAAGGGCCAGCGCGGGCGAGACGCGGGTGCCGATGGTGGCTTGCAGCAAGGTCCGGTCATGGGCATCGGCCAGGGCCAGCAGCCCGTCGGCCCGCATGATCGGCAATTCGGCGGCCTGGGGCGCTGTCGACAGGTGGCGCAACGCCGCCTCGAAACGGCCTGCGCCCTGGTCCCGGCTGGCCGGAATCTCGGCCCAGAACCAGTCGGAAGTCGTGGTGGTGGGGGCGGCCTGCGGGGCTGAGACCTCGACCGCCGGGGGCGGCGCGTCGGCCCCATCCCCGATCTGCACCGTGATCCTAGGACCTGTATGGCCCGCAGGAAGCGCCGTGATACGGCGGAAAGTGAAGTCGGGAAACGGAGGCGGCTGCGCGCCCTCTGATGCGGCCTCCTGCCCTTGGGCAGCGGCCGGACCCAGAAGGGCCAGGGCCAGAACCCCGATCCGAATCATCTTGAGATGGTCCATCTGACTGCCCGTTTTCTTTTTCCGCAGCTTGCCAGACAGGGCGGGTGCGAAACAACCGGTCGGTTCCAAATCAATGGGAGAAGTGACTTATTCAGCGCCTTTGCACCTGTAAGAATATCTTTTGCGTTTTCATGCGATCTTTTTAGTGTGCAAAGTCAATTATCCTTGAAAACGACGAGGCATTGCCCATTCTCCGCCCGATTTCGACAGCCCTTTCAAGGGGCGCTGCGCAGGGCAGGCTCACACAGCTCCAGGGGGCGGCCCTGTGCGGCGCACACAAGACCAGAGGCACGTTTATCGAGGGAAAAGAACCATGATCCAGCATTTCATTCAGTCCGAGACAGGCAGCGCAGCCGTCGACTGGGTCGTCATCACAGCCGCGATCGTCGGGCTTGGACTATCGGTCATGGCGGTGATTTCGAACGGCATGAACAATATCGCCTACGAGATCCGGTCGCACATGGCGGAAGAAGAATAGCGGGCATCCGGGGCAGGACGGTCCCCCGGTCACCCCGGAAAGGGCCGCGCGCGACGCGGTCCTTTCCAATTTCCGTTTCATGAACTCCGTCCGAAAAATATCTTCACTAATTCTCTACAATTTCTTTTCAACGCCCAAATCACGCCCGGATTCAGGGGGAAATTGCAGATGTCCAAAGGGGAACAACACCCGAAGGGCATAGCAGTAGAAACCTGGAGCAAGACAATGATCAAGACCTTCCTGAATTCCGAATCCGGTGCCGTGACTGTTGACTGGGTCGTTCTGACCGCAGCCATCGTGGGCCTGGGCCTCGCTGTCATGGCCGTCGTGTCGGCTGGCGTGGAAAACCTCTCGGGCGACATCAAGACCCAGCTCGAGACCAACCACATCGACGCGTCCTTCGGCGACTGATCCCGAACCGACACCGTTTCATGAGAAGGGCCGCGCCATCCTGGCTGCGGCCCTTTTCTTTTGCGCCCGCCCCGGCCCGGCGTATTCGATTAAAAACCCCGACAATTTCTTTCGATTGCCCCATTCGCGCCCGGATTCGGGGGGATAGTCAGATCATCCCAAGGGGGCAGACACCTTAAGGGCAAACCTAAAAGACCAAACCTGGAGCAAGACAATGATCAAGACCTTCCTGAATTCCGAATCCGGTGCCGTGACTGTTGACTGGGTCGTTCTGACCGCAGCCATCGTGGGCCTGGGCCTCGCCGTCATGGCCGTCGTGTCGGCTGG
>NZ_CAXREX010000297.1:0-13478 GCF_964229645.1 Nioella sp.
CTGAAGAACCCCGCCGTCTACGAAAGCGAGGCGCACCCGCTGTCGATCGACCCGATCGCGGAACAGGTGGCGCGGCTGACGCTTCCCGACACGCGCCCGGTTTCGGGCTGAGCATCTCGGCCCCATGGGCCGACCTGCCCCCACCATCCCATGATCCGAAAAGAAAACGGGCCCCTGTCGGGGCCCGCTTCTTGTGTCGTCCGTCTGCCCTGCGTCAGTTGTTGGGCAGAAGCTCGGGCACGATGGTCACGATCTCGGGGAAGAGCCACAGGATCGCCAGACCCACCACCTGGATCAGCACGAAGGGCACAACGCCTCGGTAGATATGGCCTGTCGTGACACTCGCCGGGGCCACCCCCCTGAGATAGAACAGCGCGAAGCCGAATGGGGGTGTCAGGAACGAAGTCTGAAGGTTGACCGCGATCATGATCGTCACCCATTTCGGGTCGAAGGTGCCGCCGTAGATGACCGGCCCCACGATCGGGATCACGATGTAGATGATCTCCAGGAAGTCCAGAACGAAGCCCAGGATGAAGAGGATCACCATCACCAGCAGGAAGACGGTCCATTCCTCGTCGAAGCTGCGCAGGAAGGCCTGGATGTAATGTTCCCCACCAAAGGAGATCACCACCAGGTTCAGAAGCTGCGAACCGATGAGGATGGTAAAGACCATCGAGGTGACCTTCGCCGTTTCCCGCACGACGGGGCTCAGCACCCCGGTTCGCAGCAGGATCCAACAGCCGTAGAGCATGCCGAAGAAGGCGAAGTGATAGGCACCAAGCGCGATCAGGTAGGCGATCCAGTCCTCGAAGGCCACCGCCTCGCGGGTCATCCGCAGGTCGAAGTTCACCCCGAAGAGGATCATGATCACGATGGCCAGGCTCGCCCACAGGATCACCTTGCCCGACTGGTTGTTCTCGGCCAGCTTGCGGTAGGCCGCCAGCATGATGGCGCCACCCGCCCCCAGGGCCGCTGCCGGCGTGGGGTTGGTGATGCCGCCCAGGATCGAGCCGAGCACTGCCACGATCAGCACCAGCGGCGGGAACACCACGCGCAGAAGCTCGTTCGTGGCCAGCCGTTTCATCGCCGCGATCACACCGTAGATGGTGATGGCGAAGGGGATCGCGATCAGGATGAAGGTCCTGCCGGGGCTGGTTTCGGGCCCGATCATCGCGATGTCGACCACCAGGGCCAGCACGACCCCGGCCCCACCGATCATCAGCGGGCGCGGATCGGCCGAAGGCATGACCCCGCGCGCGGTGGTCAGGACCAGGCCGAGCAGCAGGAACATCACCGCGATACCGGTGCCGATGGGCGCGATATTGGCGATGGCTTCAGCGCGGGCTTCGGCCATTTCCTCGGGGCTGCGCTCATGCGACAGCTCGGTGCCACCCGCCGCGTCGATAGCCTGCTGCTGTGCAACGGCCTCGTCCCAGGCCTCCTGGCCATGCAGGTCGATCATGGCCGCCTGGCAGCTTTCCGACACGTTGGTGCGCAGTGACGCGGTCTCGCCCGCCTCCGAGTAGGTGGAGACGAAGATCGACTGGCTGCCCACAAGACCCGCCTGCCCCGCGATCACGATCGCAAGGATCATGGCCAGGGGCGCGCCGAGGAACCAGGTCAGGCCCTCGTTGCGGGTGATGACCTCGCCCGTGCCACGCTCGAACTGCACCGCGGGGGCCTTCGACGGGTTCAGCAGCGCGTAGCCGAAGGCATAGGCCCCGTAGAGGAACGCCAGGAAGATCCCCGGCAGCAGCGCCGCCTGGAAGAGCGTGCCGACCGACAGAACCGCCGGGCTGCCCAGGTAGGTCAGCGCGTCACGGCAGCCCGCCGCGATGGCGCGGGTTTCCTGGCCGATGGCATAGAGATCGCCCGCGAGCGTGCCCAGAAGCACGATCACGATCGAGGGCGGAATGATCTGCCCCAGGGTCCCCGAGGCCGCGATCACGCCGGTTGCCAGTTCCGGGCTGTAGTTGTTGCGCAGCATGGTTGGCAGGGCCAGAAGGCCCATGGTCACCACGGTTGCGCCCACGATCCCGGTGGAGGCGGCAAGGAAGGCGCCCACGATCACGATCGACACGGCCAGGCCGCCCGGCAACGGCCCGAAGACCCGCGCCATTGTGGTCAGCAGATCGTTTGCGATCTTGGAGCGTTCCAGCGTGATCCCCATCATCACGAACATGAGCACGGCCAGCAACGTCTCGATCGACTGGCCCGCGATCACCCGTTCGTTCATGCGGTTCACGATGAAGCCCAGGTTGCGGTCAAGCGCCTGTTCCCAGCCGCCCGGGAAGAGGTGTTCCTCTATCCGTGGAAGCTCCGGGTAGCGGAAGACCGAGATGGCCTCTCGTGCCACCCCTTCCGCGATCAGCGCCGCGTATTCTGCCGAGCCCGTGTCAATGGCGGCATGCACAAGCAGGCCTGCATTGTCGAGCGCGGCAATGATGCCAAAGGAGATCACGCCCGCGCCACCGATGGCAAACGCCACCGGGAAGCCCGTCATGATGCCCCCGAAAAGGCAGAGGAAGACCACGATCAGGCCAACCTCGACTCCGTCAAGTCCGAAAAGCATTGGTCCCTAGTCCCCTTAATGCGTGCCTTCGTAGGCTTCTTCGCCTTCGCCGAGCGTGTCCTTGTCCAGGAACTTGCCGACGCTGTCCTCGCCTTCAACCATCTCCAGGTAGGAGCGCCAGAAGAAGGCCATCGCCTGCAGGAAGACCAGCGCACAGTAGCTGACCAGCAGGATCTTGAAGAGGAAGTAGGCGTTGAAGCCATTGGGCGAGAAGCCGATGGTTTCCACGTTCCAGCGCAGCGCGCGGGCCTGCATCGTCAGACGATCCAGCGTCGCGCCAGCGTTGGGGTTGGGCGTGACCAGGTGGCGCCACAGGAAGAACCAGGCGTACATCCAGGTCAGCGTCACGGCCGGCATCATGAAGAAGACCGATCCGAACATGTCGATGATGCGCTTGGTGCGGTGGCTGACGGCGGAATAGACCAGGTCCACCCGCACATGTCCGCCCTGCACGAAGGTGTAGGTCACGCACAGCGCCACGATCATCGCGTTGTAAAGCTTGAGCTCTTCCGAGAACCAGCTGAGGTCCTGGGTGAAGCCGAGACCCATGGGCCCGATCGAGATTTCAGCCACGCGGAAGATGCGCTGAAGGAACACGATCATGATCTGTTGCAGAACCATGATCAGGCCCGCCCAGGCAAAGAAGCGCCCGATGCCGTTGGCGACGCCTTCCAGCGCCCGCACGCAGCCCCACAGGAAGTTGCGTTTCCAGATCCCGATGCCCGTGATCACGAGGAAGGTCGTGAAGACGACGAAGAAGAACTCGACGGATCCACCATAGTAGATGAACCGCGAGAGGGACTGCTTGATTTCAAGGACGCGATCGCCTTCGGCATGCGCCCAACCGCCGATCCAGGCCAGCCACGACCCGGGATGCGTGATCGCATACCCAAGGTTGTAGAAGGACATGGCTATATTCTCCAGGACCCAGAGAATGCCGTCGAACATTTGGAATGCTCCCCCGTTACCGGGCGCTGTCTGCGCGGGTTTGCGCGAAAGCGACCCCCTAGTATGGCACCGCCCCCCGGTTTTCGGTCGGGGGGCGGGCCGGTTTTACATGCTGCGTCGGCCCTTAGCCGAGCACGCGGTCACGCTGCGAGCGGTACACGCCTTCCGAGGCGGTCAGCCACGAAGACGAGGACGACATGGATTCCATCGCGGAGTTGCGGATGCGTGCGAACAGTTCGTCGCCCATGTTCTCGTCGAGCACTTCCTGGGCCGCGGCGCCGAAGGCATCCCAGACCGAGTCGGGGAATTCGCGGACCTGGACGCCACCGGCGACCAGCTGCTGCAGGGCAGCACCGTTGTTGGACAGGAACTGTGCCAGCGACCAGCTGTGGCATTCGCCAGCTGCGATCTCGATGATCTTCTGGTGTGCCGGCGAGAGGCTTTCGAACACGTCGCGGTTGGTTGCCAGCGACAGGCCCGCGCCCGGCTCGTGGAAGCCTGCAGTGTAGTAGATGTTGGTGATTTCCTGGAAACCGGCCGACTGGTCCGCCCAGGGGCCGATCCACTCGGTGCCGTCGATGGCGCCGGATGCCAGGGCCTGGTACACTTCGCCGCCGGGCAGGTTCTGCACGGATGCGCCGAGACGGCCCAGTGCCTGACCGCCGAGGCCGGGCATACGGAAACGCAGGCCCTGGAAGTCTTCCGGACCGTTGATCTCGTTGCGGAACCAACCGCCAGCCTGGGCACCGGTGTTGCCTGCCAGGAACGACTTGAGGCCGAAGATCTGGCCCAGTTCGTCATGCAGTTCTGCACCACCCATGTGGTTGTACCAGTTCATCAGTTCCTGCGCGGTCATGCCGAAGGGCACGGCCGTGTAGAACGCGTAGCCGGGGTGCTGGCTGACGAAGTAGTAGTCTGCACCGTGGTACATGTCGGCCTGACCGGAGGTCACGGCGTCGAACACTTCGAATGCACCCACCAGTTCGCCTGCGGCACGCAGGTCGATGGTCAGAGAGCCGTCCGACATCGCGGTGATGGTGTCTGCAACGCGCTGCGCGGCGTCATGCACACCTGCGAGGCCGCGGCCCCAGGTGGTGACCAGCGTCAGGGTGCGGTTGCCCTGGGCATATGCCGGTGCTGCGAGTGCGGTAGAAGCAGCGGCTGCACCGCCGACTGCGGACGTTCTCAGAAAAGAACGACGGTCCATATGGTATCCTCCCCATTTGGAACTCCGCGACCCCCCTCGGGCCGCGGTTGAGTGTTTTTAGTGAGGGCACGTTAGCGAAGCCTCACCGTGCAACAAACCCCATTTTGGGGCTTTTGGCCAGAAAATTGTAAAATTTTTTTACCAATATCGGCCGATAAGCTGTCGCACCCCCCGGATTGCCCTGTTTTGCAGCGCTTTTTTGGTCCCCTTCGCGCGATGGTTGCGTCTCTTTACGTAGCGGAAAGAGAATCTGGTGGCGCTACCAGCCGAAAATGCGCCGGATGCGACCCATGCGACTCGGCAACCGACACGCCGGGATCTGCGGCAGCAGGGCTCCTGTCCCCGCTGCTCGGTCCCCTGCCCCCGGGGGCATTTCCCAATCGCCCCAACCTCAGACAGAAAGTTGCGGAAAATCCGGTTTCTGCGACATTCTTTCGTCCGCGTGAGGTTGACGGGGTTTTTCTGGCGTGCATAAGCTTCGCGCACTCGCAAAGAAGGAGCCCGCGAATGCTTGGCATTCTCGTACTTGTAGGAACAGCGCGCATGGGTCGGTGACGGCAACCATATCGGAACCCCATGCGCCCCCGCCAGACCGGGGGCTTTTTTATGCGATCGTGACTGGATGTAACCAAGGAATGCCCAAGGACGGGCAGCTGCTGAAGGAGCAAGAGCAATGACCCAGATGACCGGCGCCAGGATGGTGGTCGAAGCCCTGAAGGAACAGGGTGTCGATACCGTATTCGGCTATCCCGGCGGTGCCGTGCTTCCGATCTATGACGAGATCTTCCAGCAGAACGAGATCCGCCACATCCTGGTGCGCCACGAACAGGGCGCGGTTCACGCCGCCGAGGGCTATGCCCGCTCGACCGGCAAGCCCGGCGTCGTGCTGGTCACCTCGGGCCCCGGCGCCACCAATGCCGTGACCGGCCTGACCGACGCGTTGATGGACTCGATCCCGATCGTTTGCCTGACGGGCCAGGTCCCGACCTTCATGATCGGCTCGGACGCGTTCCAGGAAGCCGACACCGTGGGCATCACCCGCCCCTGCACCAAGATGAACTGGCTGGTGAAGGACACCGACGCGCTGTCGGGCACCATTCACGAAGCCTTCCACATCGCCACGGCGGGCCGTCCGGGGCCGGTTCTGATCGACATTCCCAAGGACGTTCAGTTCGCGACCGGCGAATACCAGAACAAGCCCAAGGTCTCGAAATCGCATTACCAGCCGCGCGTGAAGGGCGACACCGACCTCATCACCGCGCTGGTCGAGGCGATGGAAACCGCCGAACGCCCGATCTTCTATACCGGCGGCGGCGTCATCAACTCGGGCAATGGCGCGAGCCAGCTGTTGCGCGAACTGGTCGAGGCCACCGGCTTCCCCATCACCTCGACGCTGATGGGCCTGGGCGCCTACCCAGCCTCGGGCGACAAATGGGTGGGTATGCTGGGGATGCACGGGCTTTACGAGGCCAACCTCGCGATGCATGGCTGCGACCTGATGATCAACATCGGCGCCCGCTTCGACGACCGCATCACCGGGCGCATCGCCGATTTCAGCCCCAACTCGAAGAAGGCGCATGTCGATATCGACCCGTCCTCCATCAACAAGGTGATCCACGCCGATTTCCCCATCGTGGGCGACGTGGGCCATGTGCTGGAAGACATGCTGCGCATCTGGAAGAGCCGTGGCCGCAAGACAAATAGCGCCGCGCTGAAACAGTGGTGGGCGCAGATCGATGACTGGAGAAAGGTCAACTGCCTCGACTTCAAGAACTCGGAAACCACGATCAAGCCGCAATACGCGTTGCAGCGCCTCGAAGAGCTGACCAAGAACCACGACCGCTACATCTGCACCGAGGTGGGCCAGCACCAGATGTGGGCGGCACAGTTCCTGGGCTTCAACGATCCGCACCGCTGGATGACCTCGGGTGGTCTGGGCACCATGGGCTACGGCACCCCGGCCTCGATTGGCGTGCAGATCGCGCATCCCGACGCGCTGGTCATCAACGTGGCGGGCGAGGCCAGCTGGCTGATGAACATGCAGGAAATGGGCACCGCGGTGCAGTATCGCCTGCCCGTGAAGCAGTTCATCCTCAACAACGAGCGTCTGGGCATGGTGCGCCAGTGGCAGGAATTGCTGCATGGCGAGCGCTACAGCCATTCGTGGTCCGAGGCGCTGCCCGATTTCGTGAAACTGGCCGAGGCCTTCGGTGCCAAGGGCATCCTCTGCACCGATCCCAAGGATCTCGATGACGCGATCATGGAGATGCTGAACTATGACGGTCCGGTGATCTTCGACTGCCTCGTCGAGAAGCACGAAAACTGTTTCCCGATGATCCCCTCGGGCAAGGCGCATAACGAGATGCTGCTTGGTGAAGCCGAAACCCAGGGCGTGATCCAGTCCGGCGGCGCGGTGCTGGTGTGACACGGGCAATGGGCGGGGCCATCGCGCGCCCCGCCGTTTCAAAGCATTAAGAGAAAGCGAAAGACACATGTCCCCGCTCAACATCGAACAAGGCTCTTCCAGCCACTCCGCCTACGATCTTCGCAGCCACATGTCGGACGAGATCGTGACCCATACCCTGGCCATCCTGGTCTCGAACGAACCGGGCGTGCTCGCGCGCGTCATCGGGCTCTTCTCGGGGCGCGGCTATAACATCGAAAGCCTGACCGTGGCCGAGGTGGACCACACCGGGCGGCGCTCGCGCATCACCATCGTGACCAGCGGCACCCCGCAGGTGATCCACCAGATCAAGATGCAGCTTGAACGCATGGTGCCCGTGCACGAGGTGGCCGACCTGACCGTCGAAGGCCCGCATGTCAGCCGCGAGCTGGCGCTGATCAAGGTCTTCGCCAAGGGCGACGCCCGCGTGGAAAGCCTGCGCATCGCGGAAATCTTCCGTGCCAACGTGGTCGACAGCACCCTGCAAAGCTTCATCTTCGAGATGACCGGCACGCCGGAAAAGATCGACGCCTTCGCCGACCTGATGCGCCCTCTTGGAGAGGTGCGCATGGCGCGAACGGGCGTCGCGGCCATGGCGCGCGGGCTCTGAGCCCCGCCCCCAACTGATGCCTTGAAGGGCGCCCCGCCGGGGCGCCCCTTTTCATGCGCGGCTCGACAGAACCCGACACCTGTGTCAATTTCCGTCATGAGCCTGTCGCAACCGGGCAAGACGCCCCTGCCCGCCTGCGCCATGCCTCTCGTCACCGAACGGGACCTAGCGGGGAGGATGACCATGCCCAAGGATCGTGATCTGAACGTATTGGACGCGGTGCGCGCACCGATCGAGTCCGCGCGCGGGCTGCCCAACAGCCATTATACCGACCCCGCCACCATCGCCGAGGAAAACGAGGCGGTGCTGCGCCGGACATGGGCGGGTCTTGCCGTGGGCGGCGACGTGCCCGAGCCCTCGGACTGCAAGCCGATCGAGTTTCTTGGCCAGCCTCTGCTGCTGGTGCGTGACAAGGACGGCACCCTGCGCGTCTTCGAGAACATCTGCCGCCACCGCGGCATGATCCTTGTCGAGGAGCCGCGCAAGATCGAGGGCGCGATCCGCTGCCCCTATCACAGCTGGTGCTATTCCAAGGACGGGCGGCTCGTCTCGACCCCGCATGTGGGCGGTCCCGGTCAGAACAGCCATCCCGGCGTGAACCGCTCGGAGCTTGGCCTTGTCGAAGTGCGCAGCCATGTCTGGCGCGACGTGGTCTTCGTCAACCTTTCGGGCGACGCCGCGCCCTTCGAAGAGGTCCACGCCACCGCGCTTGAGCGCTGGAAGGACGTGGAAAAGCCGCTCTTTCACGGCGGCGCGGACAGCACCTTCACGCTGGATGTGAAAACCAACTGGAAGCTCGCGGTCGAGAATTACTGCGAAAGCTACCACCTGCCCTGGGTCCATCCCGGCCTGAACAGTTATTCGCGGCTGGAGGATCACTACCATATCGAGGAAAAGGGCCAGTTCTCGGGCCAGGGAAGCTGGGTCTACCGCCAGATGAAGGGCGACAATGGCGAGGTCTTCCCCGATTTCGACGGGCTGCCCGAGTTCTGGGACACGGGCGCGGAATATATTGCGCTCTATCCCAACGTCCTGCTTGGCGCACAGCGCGACCATGCTTTTGCCATCGTGCTGGAACCCGTCAGCCACATGCAGACGCGCGAACACGTGCACCTGTATTACGCCACGCCCGAAACCTCGCCCGAGATGCGCGCGCGCAATGCAAAGCTCTGGAAAGAGGTCTTCGTCGAGGATGTCTTCGTCGTCGAAGGCATGCAGAAGGGCCGTTCGGCCCCCGGCTTCGACGGCGGCCGTTTCTCGCCCGCGATGGATGGCCCGACGCACCTCTTCCACGACTGGGTCGCAGGCAAGATCGAGGAAATGAGGGCCGCCCGCGATGCGGGATGATCTCGATGCGCGGTTGCTGGCAGCCCATGCCGCCGATGACCGTGCCGCGCTGATCGCGCTCTACAAGGAAGCCTCCGAGGCGGCGGACACACCCGTCGCCCGGAACTTCTACCTGACCCATGCCTACGTTTTCGCGCTGGAGGCCGGCGCGCCCGAGGCGGCGGATCTGCGGGCACGTCTGGTCGCCTACGGGGCGGAAACGGCAGAGTAGGCCCTAGTCAGCCCAAGGCGGCGCAACCGGCACGCCATCCACCCGCGCCTCGCCCGCCTCGTTGTCGAGCACCACGGGGCAGTCGAAAAGCTCCAGCGTGGGCCGCACGCCGAAGCGGCCCTCCATCCAGTCGGCCCACCCGTCGCGGAACCACGCAAGCGCCGCCTCGCGGCTGGCAAATTCGTAGATGCCGCCCCCGCCCGTCTCGCTGTTGAGGAAATACTTGCGCCTCAGCCCGGGCACATCGTGAAAGATCTTCGTCGCCTCAAGCGACTGTGCGCGCACGAGGTCATGGTCGCGCTTGGGGCCGGGCAGCGGGATGCGGACGAGGGCGATGATCATGCGCCAAGGATCGCGCGGACATAGTCCTGCGTCTCGGCATAGGGCGGCACGCCATCATGGGCTTCCACCGCTTCGGGGCCCGCGTTATAGGCTGCCAGCGCCAGTCGCCAGCTTCCGAAACGGCGGAATTGCTGCGCGAGGTAGCGCGCGCCGCCATCGAGGTTTTCGTTGGCGTCATGGGGGTCGACCCCAAGCCGCGCGGCGGTGTCCGGCATCAGCTGCGCCAGCCCGATCGCCCCGGCATGGCTGACCGCGTCCAGATCCCACCCGCTTTCCTGCTGCACCAGCCGCAGAAAAAGGTCCTCGGGGATGCCGTGGCGGCGGGCGGCGGCGCGGGCCACTTCGAGCCAGGGGCCGTTGTAACTGCCGGTGTAGCGGGGGATTTCCTCGATCCGGTCCGCGTCCGGGCGCAGACGGGTCGAAAACTCGTATTGTGTGGCCGCGCGGGTATCGAGCAGGTCCAGCTGGTCCTGAAGCCGCGCCAGACGGTCCGAGCCCGCAGCCTGCGCCAGGGCAGGCCCCGGAAGCGTCAGAACTGCCAGGAAACCGATCACCCAATAGCCCCGCATCCGCGTCATCCAAGCCTCATCTTCAGAACCCTCGGCAATATACGGAAAACACGGAGGATTTCCAGCAAGCCCCGAAAGAACCGGCAATCGCCCGCGCATTTGGCTTTCCTTAACCATGTTGCGATGTTCTAAGGTGCGTTCTGAATCGAATTACGGGGAGAGATCATGGCTGGGTCCGTCAACAAGGTCATTCTGGTGGGAAATCTGGGGCGCGACCCCGAAGTTCGGACGTTCCAGAATGGCGGCAAGGTCTGCAACCTGCGTATCGCGACCTCTGAAACCTGGAAAGATCGCAACACCGGCGAGCGCCGCGAAAAGACCGAGTGGCATTCCGTGGCGATCTTCCAGGAAGGCTTGGTGCGCGTGGCAGAGCAATATCTGCGCAAGGGTTCGAAAGTCTATATCGAGGGCCAGTTGCAGACCCGGAAATGGCAGGACCAGTCCGGCCAGGACCGCTATTCGACCGAGGTGGTTCTGCAAGGCTTTGGCGGCACGTTGGTGATGCTGGATGGCCGTGGTGAAGGCGGTGGCGGTGGCGGCGGCTACGGTGGCGGCGGCCAGGGTGGCGGCTACGGCGGTGGCGGCGGGGGCTTCCCCGACGATCGCGACGGCGGCTATGGCGGTGGCGGCGGAAACTTCGGCGGCGGTGGCGGCGGCGGTGGCCGCAACGACATGGACGACGAGATTCCCTTCTGAGGAAAACCTATTTCTAGGATCAAGCGGTGGCCGCCTTCGGGCGGCCGCTTTTTTTGTGCCCCGGGCTCGGGTTGCGGGCCGTGCGCCCTTGCCACTGACCGCCGCGCCTGTTTCAGTCGTCGGAGCCTCCGGCAGGCGGATCCGGACCCAGAAGACGGCAAATGGGAGAGTTTGACATGCATGTCCTTAACCCGCGCTTTGCGGCCACTTTCCCGCCTCCGGTGATGGAGGCGCGTCGCTGGATCGAGGGGGTGACCTTCCCCGCCGACCGTCCGCTGATCAATCTCAGCCAGGCCGCGCCTGTCGATCCGCCCCCCGAGGGGCTGCGCCAGGCCATGGCCGAGGCGCTGCTCACCCAGGCCGACAGCCACCTTTACGGCCCCGTTCTGGGCCGGGACGCGCTGCGCGCGGAACTGGCCGGACAATGGAGCAGCGGCTATGGCGGCGCGGTCCGCCCCGACCAGGTGGCGATCACCTCGGGCTGCAACCAGGCCTTCTGCGCGGTCATGGCCACGCTGGCGGGCGCAGGCGACGGGGTCATCCTGCCCACGCCCTACTACTTCAATCACAAGATGTGGCTGGACATGACCGGGGTCGAGGCGCAGCTTCTGGCCACTGGCGACAGCCTGATCCCCGACCCGGAAGCGGCAGAGGCGCTGATCACCGAGCGCACCCGGGCCATCGTGCTGATTTCGCCCAACAATCCCGGCGGCGTGGAATATCCGCCCGCGATCATGGCCGCCTTCCGTGACCTGTGCCGCAAGCGCCGGATCGCGCTGATCGTCGATGAAACCTATCGCGACTTCCACAGCCAGGAGGGCGCGCCGCACGATCTCTTCACCGATCCCGACTGGGACGACACGCTGATCCAGCTTTATTCCTTCTCCAAGTCCTACCGGCTGACCGGGCACCGGGTGGGCGCCATCGTGGCCAGCCCGGCGCGGCTTTTCGAAGTGGAAAAGTTCCTCGATACCGTCGCCATCTGCCCCAGCCAGGTGGGCCAGATCGGCGCGCTTTGGGGCATGCAGAACCTCGGCGACTGGCTCGCGGGCGAGCGGCAGGAAATCCTGTCGCGCCGCACCGCGATGGAGGCTGCCTTCCAGCGGTTGTCGGGGTGGGAGCTTCTGGGATGTGGCGCCTATTTCGCCTATGTGCGCCATCCCTTCGCCCTGCGCTCGGACGCGGTCGCCAAGGCGATGGTGACCGAAGCGGGGCTTCTGACCCTGCCCGGCACAATGTTCGGGCCGCTGAAGGACGAAGGCGGCGAGGGCCAGGCCGAAACCACGCTGCGCATCGCCTTTGCCAATGCCGATGCCGCCGGTTTGGCCGAAGTGGGGCACAGACTTTCCCAGCTTTCCCTCTGAGGCCCTTGCCCCCCTTGCGGCTTGCCCCTAAACCTGCGGTCCAGACGCTGAGCAAGGGAGACGGCCGGCATGGCACGACGCGGTGGAAGAAAACTGTCCGACTATTTCGTCTGGGCAATCCTCATCCTGCTTATGGTGGGTCTTGCCGGCTTCGGGATCGGCAATTTCGGCGGGTCGGCCACGCAGGTGGGCTCCGTTGGCAATGCTTCGATCTCGGCCAATGCCTATGCCCGTGCCATCCAGGCCGAGCTGCGCGCCCAGGCCGCCGAAGGGGGCCCCTTCCAGACGCTTGGTGATCTGCGCGCCGCGGGGCTCGACCGGGCCATCCTGGAAGGGCTGGTCGCACGGGCGGCCCTTACCCATGAAGCTGCCGAACTGGGCCTGTCCGTGGGCGACGAGGAAGTGGCCCGCCAGGTGCGCGCCACCTCGTCCTTCCAGGGCATCGACGGCAACTTCGACCGCGCGGGCTACGAGCTGGCGCTCGACCGGGCGGGCTACACCGTCGAGGAGTTCGAGGAAACCATCCGCGAGGACGTGTCCCGCTCGATCCTGCAAAGCGCCATTATCGGCGGGCTGACCATGCCCGACGCCTATGTGGAAACCATGGTGGCCTACCAGACCGAAACCCGCGACTTCACCCTGGCGCGCGTGACCGAGACCGACCTGACCGCTGGTCTCGCCGCCCCCACGGACGAGGAATTGCAGGAATATTACGACGAAAACGGTCTGCGTTTCGAGCGGCCCGAACTGCGTCGCATCAGCTATGCCTGGATCACCCCCGACATGATCATGGATCAGATGGAGGTGAGCGAAGAGGCGCTGCGCGAGCTTTACGACGAGCGCATCGAGGAATACGTGCAGCCCGAACGCCGCCTGCTGGAACGGCTGGTCTTCCCGACCCAGGAAGAAGCCGAAGCCGCACGCGCCGCCCTCGACGCGGGCGAAACCGATTACGACACGCTGGTCGAGGATCGCGGCCTGACCCTCGATGACGTGGACCTGGGCGAAGTCGGCCCCGACGACCTGTCCGATGCCGCCGCCGCCGCGATCTTCGCCGATACCGAAAGCGAGATCATCGGCCCGCTCGACAGCCGCTTCGGCCCGGCTCTGTTCCGCATCAACGCGGTTCTGGACGCGACCGAAGTGCCCTTCGAGGACGCCGCGCAGGA
>NZ_CAXREX010000298.1:0-2040 GCF_964229645.1 Nioella sp.
GTCCCTGTCCCCGGTAGCGCAGGAAAAGCGTGCGCTGCGCCGCCTGATCCGCGCCGGGCGCGGCGGCGGCGACGAAGGCGCCGGCTTCGGCCGCCATCTCGGCATAGAGCCGGTTGTAGAGCCCCGCATCGAACCGGGCGAGCGGCATGGCGACGGTGCGGGAAAGCTCGTAGACCGCCTGCGCCTGCAGGAACCCGATGGCCGAGCCGATCCCTGCGCCCTGCGGCACGATCACCCTTGTGGCGCCGAGCTTTCGCGCGGTGCGGGCGGCGTGGATGCCGCCCCCGCCGCCGAAGGCGATGATCGGCCGGTCGCGCAGATCGGCGCCCTTCTCGCGGGCATGTTCGCGCGCGGCACCGGCCATCTGTTCCTCGACAACCTCGGCCAGCGCGGCAGCGGCGGCGAGCGGCTCCAGACCCAGCGGACGACCGACGCTGTCCGACAGCGCCTGCGTGGCGAGCGCGGCGTCGATGGCGATGCCCGATCCGTCGAAATCGCCGGGCGAAAGGCGACCCAGCTCAAGATTGGCATCCGTGACCGCCGCCTGCATCCCGCCCCGCGCATAGCAGGCCGGGCCGGGATCCGAGCCCGCGCTTTCGGGGCCCACCTGCAACCGGCGCTGGCCGTCGACCCGCGCCAGCGAGCCACCGCCCGCGCCGATCTCGACCAGGTCGATCACCGGGATGCGGGCGGGCAGCCCGCTGCCCTGCCGGTGCATATGCTCGCGCGCCATCTCGAAAGACGGGCTGCGGCGTGGCACGCCCTTGTCGATCAGGCAAACCTTGGCGGTGGTTCCGCCCATGTCGAACGCCAGGATCGCGTCCTCGCCCAGTTCCCGGGCCAGCCCGGCGGCGAACACGGCACCGCCCGCCGGACCGGATTCGACCAGCCGGATCGGAAAACGCCGGGCAATGTCGAGATGACACAGGCCGCCGTTCGACAGGAACATGAAGACCGGCGCAGACACGCGCAGCGCGGTCAGCCCGGTTTCCAGACGGTCCAGATAGCTTGCCACCAAGGGCTGAACGAAGGCATTGGCGGCGGTGGTCGAGAACCGGGCATATTCGCCGATCTCGGGGGACACGTCGCTTGACAGGCTGAGGCTCACGCCAGGCAGCAGCGGTTGCAGGATGTCGCGCGCGCGGCGTTCATGCGCGGGGTTCACATGGGCATGCAGGAAGCAGAGCGCGACACTTTCGATGCGCTCATCCCTGAGCTGCCCGGCAAGGCGGTGCAGCGCTTCTTCGTCCAGGGGCCGCAGGACAGAGCCGTCGGCGGCCAGCCTTTCGGGCACCCCGAAGCGCCACCAGCGCGGGATCAGCGGTTCGGGTTTGACGATGGTGATGTCGTATTGATCGAACCGCCCCTCATCGCCCATCGCCAGCACGTCGCGAAAACCGTCGGTCGTGACCAGCGCGGTGCGCGCGCCCTGCCGCGCGATGATGGCATTCGTGGCCAGCGTGGTGCCATGGACAATGCCGGTGACATCGCCGGGGGCATAGCCCGCCTCGCTCAGGATCTGCTGCACGCCCTGCAGGATCGCCCGATCCGGGGCTTTCGGCGTGGTGGGCAGTTTCAGGGTGCTCAGCCCCCGGGGCGTGGCCAGCGCGAAGTCGGTGAAAGTCCCGCCAACGTCGATGCCGATACGGATCTCGCTCATGTCTGTCGTTCCTCGCCGCGCGTTCCGTTGTTCATTATTCATTATTCATTAATGACAAGAGATGACAGACCGCCCCGGTCCTGTCAATCGGTCCGAACCCGCTCGGGGGCGGCGGGCGGAGCTTTCGGCATTCGCAACAGCGGCTTTGCCGCATTCGGGGCTAGGCAACGCCTCCCGGCGTCGTATCCCTCGAAGAAAGGAGGATCCGATGACGATTTCAGACTTGCGGCGCGATCTTGGCCGTCACGCCGGATTGGGCGAGAAATACACGGGCGGGCCCGGCGATCTGGCGACGGCGGCGTGGATCGAGACGGAATTGCAGGCGGCGGGATACGAGACCTGGCGCCAGGACGTGACGCTGCCGCGCAACCGGGTGGACC
>NZ_CAXREX010000299.1:0-7256 GCF_964229645.1 Nioella sp.
CCTCGTCTTCAAGTTTGACGTGCAGGTTTTTGATTTCCAGCATATTTTTATTCCTTCACAGGTCAGATCAGCCCAGCACCACGGCGGTGCCAGAGGCCGAGACCATCAGCATGTTGTTGATTACTTCGTAGTCCAGATCGACGCCCACAACGGCGGTGGCACCCACGGCGGCCGCGCGTTCTTCCAACTCTTTCAGAGCGGTTTCGCGGGCCTCGGCCAGACTGGCCTCATAGGCACCTGAGCGGCCACCGATGATATCGGTGATCCCCGCAAAGATATCGCGGAACACGTTTGCACCCAGAATTGCTTCACCGGTGACAATGCCACGGTACTCGGCGATCTGGTAGCCTTCGACGCTGGGGGTCGTGGTAACGATCATTGGACTTCCCTTTGTGTCATGCGGGGGCAAAATGCCCCCGACGGGTTAACCGACAGAACCTTCGAGCGAGATCGCCACCAGCTGCTGCGCTTCCATGGCGAATTCCATCGGCAGCGCCTGCAACACTTCCTTGCAGAAGCCATTGACCACGAGGGCCACGGCCTCTTCCTCGTCCATGCCGCGCTGGCGGCAGTAGAACAGCTGATCGTCATCGACCTTGGAGGTGGTGGCCTCGTGTTCGACACGGGCCGAGTTGTTCTTGACCTCGATGTAGGGCACCGTATGCGCCCCGCACTGATCGCCGATCAGCAGGCTGTCACACTGGGTGTAGTTGCGCCCGTTCTTGGCCTTGGGATGCATCGAGACAAGCCCGCGATAGGTGTTCTGCGCCTTGCCCGCGCTGATCCCTTTGGACACGATGCGCGACTTGGTATCGCGGCCCAGGTGGATCATTTTGGTGCCGGTATCGGCCTGCTGCATGTTGTTGGCGATGGCGATGGAATAGAACTCGCCCTGGCTTTCATTGCCGCGCAGGATGCACGAGGGATATTTCCACGTGATCGCAGAGCCGGTTTCCACCTGCGTCCACATCACCTTGGACCGGTCGCCCCGGCAATCGGCGCGCTTGGTGACGAAATTGTAGATCCCGCCCACACCGTTTTCATCGCCCGGATACCAGTTCTGGACGGTGGAATATTTCACTTCGGCATCTTCCTCGACGATGATTTCCACCACCGCGGCATGCAGCTGGTGGGTATCGCGCTGCGGTGCGGTGCAGCCTTCGAGGTAGGACACGTAGCTGCCCTTGTCGGCAATGATCAGAGTGCGCTCGAACTGGCCGGTATTCTCCGCGTTGATGCGGAAATAGGTGCTCAGCTCCATCGGGCAGCGCACCCCCGGCGGCACGTAGACAAAGGAGCCGTCCGAGAAGACCGCGCTGTTGAGCGTGGCAAAGAAGTTGTCGGTGATCGGCACGACGGAGCCGAGGTATTTCTTGACCAGCTCGGGATGCTTCTGGATGGCCTCCGAGATCGAGCAGAAGATGACGCCCGCCGCTTCCAGCTCCTTCTGGAAGGTGGTGCCCACGGAGACAGAATCGAAGACGGCGTCGACGGCCACCTTGCGGCCCTCGGCAGGCGCGTCCTCGGCGCCTTCCACCCCGGCCAGGATCATCTGCTCTTTCAGCGGAATACCCAGCTTTTCATAGGTCGCCAGCAGCTTGGGATCGACCTCGTCGAGCGACTTGGGCTTCTCGGTCATGCTCTTGGGCTTGGCGTAGTAATACTGGTCCTGGTAGTCGATCTGGGGATAGTTCAGCATCGCCCAGTCAGGCTCCGACATCAGCTTCCAGCGCTTGAAGGCCTGCAAGCGCCAGTCGGTCATCCATTCCGGCTCGCCGTTCTTGTCCGAGATGAGCCGCACGATGTTTTCATTCACGCCCTTGGGCGCGTATTCCATCTCGATCTCGGTTTCCCATCCGTACTTGTACTTGCCGCCCATGGCCTGGACGGTTTCCACGGTTTCCCGGTCGACGCCTTCGCGGATGTCGGTTTCGGCAATGGCCATGTTCATTCCCCTGTCTCGGGGGCCGGACGGCCCCCCGCGTGTCCTGGCGCCCGTGTCCCGGGCGCGCCTGATCCTCAGTTGACGCGCGACAGGTGTCTTGCCCTCGCCGCCCGCCAGGCCTCGCTGAAGCGCAAGACCTCGTCCTTCGTGGTGCCGGGGCCGATCGAGACCCGGATGGCGCTGGACGCCGCCCGGGGATCGAACCCCATGGCGCGCAGAACCGCGCTCGATTTCACCTTGCCGCTGGAACAGGCGGAGCCCGCTGAAATGGCGAAACCCGCAAGGTCCATCTGCATCACCTGCGTCTCGCCTTTCCAGCCCGGCGTGACCAGGCAAGAGGTGTTGGGCAGGCGCGTCGCGTCTTTCCCGACCAAAATAGTTACATTTCCGTCGAGGTCCAGAGACAATTCTAGAATATTTCTAAGTTGGGTGACCTCTTCCCAGACCCCGTTTGCAAGATCTTGTGCTGCCGCCTTGGCCGCAGCCCCAAATCCTGCAATACCGATCAGGTTCTCTGTGCCAGAGCGGCGACCCATTTCCTGCCCGCCGCCCCGGATCCGCGCCTCGACGTCCAGCCCGCGGCGCAGGACCAGTGCCCCGATTCCCTTCGGGCCACCCAGCTTGTGGGCCGAGATCAGCCCCATATCGACACCCGACCAGTCGAAGGCCAGTGGCAGCTTGCCGAAGCCTTGGGTGAAATCGCTCACAGCCAGCCCCCGGGGCAGGTCCTGCACGATCCCGGTTTCGGAATTGGCGATCTGCAGGGTCGATTGTGCCGGATCGCCCAGGCTCACCCGGCCTTCTCCATCCACCGGCAGGTCCTCGACAACCCAGGCCCTGACCGCGTCATGCTCCACGCCGGCGCCGTGCAGGCCCCGCCCCGCCAGCGCCAGCGCGGCGGCCTCGGTTGCGCCCGATGTAAAGACGATATCGCTGGCCTGCGCACCGAAGGCTTCGGCGACCTGCGCGCGCGCTGTCTCGATCAGACCTTTGGCCAGCCGCCCTTCCGCGTGAACCGAGGACGGGTTGCCCACCAGGTCCATCGCCGAGATCATCGCCGCGCGCGCCTCGGGGCGCAGGGGGGCCGTGGCGTTCCAGTCGAGATAGCTGCGCGCGGTCATGACGTTCTTCCTTCCGGTTGCGGCCCTTCTGCCCCGCCCGGCCCGAAAGGTCCAGTTAACAGGCGCCGACCAGACCGCCGTTAACCTTAACGCGCGCCCGGCCCTTCTTCTTGGTCAAAATACTCCCGCCGGAGGCATCCCGATCACGAGGCCGGGCCGAGCGGACGACAGGGGGCTCTAGTCTTCGTCCACCACCTGGAAAAGGCTCGGCACCGCCGGGCACGGGGTCAGGTCGTTCTGCACCACGTCCGACAGGCGGGTCTGGTGCAGGAACACGTAGACATGGTCGCTCAGCCCCTCCCACAGCCGGTTGGTCATGCTCTGCGCGCGGCTGCCCGACATCCCGCCCGAGGCCCCGGCCCCGGTATGGAGCGCGCTCACGGTCTCATCGACGGCCCCCAGCACGTCCGACACCCGGATCTCCGAGGCGGGCCGCGCCAGCCTGTAGCCGCCGCCCGGACCACGCACCGAATCCACCAGCCCCGCCCGGCGCAGCTTGACGAAGAGCTGTTCGAGATAAGGCAGCGAGATGTCCTGCCGCTTCGAGATTTCCGCAAGCGAAGTCAGTCCCTGGGTCCCCTGCAGGGCCAGATCGGCCAGCGCCACCATCGCGTAGCGCCCCTTGGTGCTCAGTTTCATCGGAATTTCCCCTTCCGCATGGCCAACAGACCCCTCTGAACATTGACCTTTCGCCCGAGGACGCTTAACTGCGATCCACCCGCCCGTTCAAGCAGAACCGGCGGTGACCGAGATTAGGCCGCGCCGCGAGCACGCGTCAATGACGCCACCAGGCCCGCGCGCGCCCCGCAGAGCACGATATGAAGGAGCCGCGATGCCCGAGGTGATTTTCCCTGGACCGGAGGGCCGTCTGGAAGGCCGCTACCATCCGCAGAAGGCCAAGGACGCCCCGATCGCCATCATCCTGCACCCGCATCCGCAGTTCGGCGGCACGATGAACAACCGCGTGGTCTACAACCTGCATTACGCGTTCCACAAGATCGGCTTCACGGTCCTGCGCTTCAACTTCCGTGGCGTGGGCCGCAGCCAAGGCGAATACGACCAGGGCATCGGCGAGCTGTCTGATGCCGCCTCGGCGCTCGACTACCTGCAATCGATGAACCAGAACGCAAAGCATTGCTGGGTCGCGGGCTTCAGCTTCGGCGCCTGGATCGGCATGCAGCTTCTGATGCGCCGCCCCGAGATCACCGGCTTCATCTCTGTCAGTCCGCCCGCCAACATGTATGATTTCAGCTTCCTCGCGCCATGCCCCTCTTCGGGCCTGGTCATCAACGGCTCGGCCGACCGCGTGGCCAAGCCGCAGGACACCCGCATCCTCGTTGACAAGCTGCACGAGCAGAAGGGCATCACCATCACCCACGAGGAGATGGAGGGCGCCGGGCACTTCTTCGAAGATCCCTACATGGATCCGATGATCGACTCGGTGCAGACCTATGTGAAGCGCCGCCTGACGGAGACAACGCGCTGATGTCTGGCGGCGGCGATTTCATTACCGATCTTGCCGACCAGCTCGCCCAGGACGCGCTGCAAGCCGAGCAGGAGCTCAACGACGACCGGCTGATCGAACAGCTGTCGAATACTCTGCGCTCCACCTCGCAGACCCTTCAGGAAGCCTTCATGACCTCGGTGCGCATTCGCCGCGCCGAGCAGATGGGGCGCAAATGGCTGGAAAACCGCATCGCCAAGGCGAAGGCCGAAACGGGTGAGTGATCGGCTGGACCGGCAGATGGCCTTCCTGGTCGAAGCGGACCGGCTGAAGCGGATCGAGCGGGCGAACTGGATCACCGGGCGCCTGCGCAACGAGAACAGCGCCGAGCATAGCTGGCACCTGGCGCTCTTCGCGCTCACGCTGGCCGATCATGCGCCCGAGGGCGTGCGGATCGACCGGGTGATCCGGATGCTGATCCTGCATGACCTGGTGGAAATCGACGCGGGCGATGCGCCCATCTACGGAACCCATGACACGGAGGCGCTGGCGCGGCAGGAACAGGAGGCCGCCGACCGGATCTTCGGCCTGCTGCCCGATGATCTTGCAGGGGAGTTCCGCGCGCTCTGGGATGAATTCGAGGCCGCCGAAAGCCCGGATGCCGTCTTTGCCAAGTCGCTCGACCGTTTTCAGCCCCCGGTTCTGAACCTTCATTCCGAGGGCGGCAGCTGGCCCGACTACGACGTCACCGAGGACCAGGTCCGCGCCCGCGTCGGCACCAAGGTCGATCGGGGCGCGCCCGGGCTCTGGTCCTGGCTCAGCCCGAAACTGTCGGCCTGGTTCCAGGGTGGCTGACCTGCGCGGATGACAGTCTCGATCCGGGTCTGTACAGTCGCACCAGTCTGTTCTGTATCCGTAACGAGGCCCCATGTCCCAGACCCTTACGATCATCATCCTTCTTGTTGCATCGATCGCGGGGTCCGGGCTGATCGTCTATGCCCTGATGATCGGGACGAAACGGCAGGGCGCCCTGCGCGACGCGGTCGCCGCCCGTGGCTGGCGCTACGACCGTGACGAAGGCACCGCCGGGCGCGCCCGCGTAACCACGATCTCTGATCCGAACGCGGGCTGGCAGATGGAAATCAAGGTCAATGCCGCCACCACGGGCAGCGGCCGCACCGTGCGCAGCACCACCTGGCGCGCAGCCAATGCGGGCATTTCGCAAGGCTTGGCCATCATCGGCCCGTCCATGAGCGCCGAAAAAGCCGAACGGGCGGAAACCATGCTGGGAAAGCTGGGCGGCGGCATGGGCGGCTTCGTGATGGGCAGGCTCTTTGGCGATCTCGGCCCCGAAGCCGCGCGGCTCGAGGCCGTGGACCTGCCCGGCGCGCATGGCCTTCTGATGGCAACGCCCGAGGCGCAGGCGGCGCTGGTGCCGGTTGCAACCCATCCTGCGCTGGCCAATTCTGCCGGCCTGCTGCCCGGGGGCGCCCTGCCCGTCATCCGGCGCTCGGACCGGGGGCTGGAGATCTCTCTGCGCGCGGCGCTCTCCCGCCCCGAAGAGGTTCTGGCACTTGCAGACCTGGGCGAAACCTTGCGTCAGGCCCTGCCCGAGTCCTGACGGTATACGATTGCATACATTTTTGGCATCTGCTAAGCAGCGCGCGACACTTCCCCCTGTTTCCCGAGGTTTCCGATGACCAAGATCAAGGTAGCAAATCCCATCGTCGAGATGGATGGCGACGAGATGACCCGCATCATGTGGGCCTTCATCAAGGACAAGCTCATTCTGCCCTATCTCGATATCGACCTGCTCTATTACGACCTCGGAATCGAAGAGCGGGATCGCACCGACGACCAGATCACGGTGGATGCCGCCGAGAAGACCCTCGAAGTGGGTGTCGCGGTGAAATGCGCCACGATCACGCCCGACGAGGCGCGGGTCGAGGAATTCGGCCTGAAGCGCATGTATCGCAGCCCCAACGGCACGATCCGCAACATCCTGGGCGGCGTCGTCTTCCGCAAGCCGATCATCTGCCGCAACGTTCCCCGCCTCGTGCCGGGCTGGACCCAACCGATCGTGGTGGGCCGCCATGCGTTCGGCGACCAGTATCGCGCCACCGATTTCCGCTTCCCCGGCAAGGGCAAGATCACGCTGAAATTCGAGGGCGAGGATGGCGAGGTGATCGAGCGCGAGGTGTTCGACGCGCCATCGGCGGGTGTCACCATGGCGATGTACAATCTCGACGACTCGATCCGCGATTTCGCCCGCGCCTCGTTCAATTACGGGCTCGGCCTGAAATGGCCGGTCTATCTCTCCACCAAGAACACCATCCTCAAGGCCTATGACGGCCGCTTCAAAGACTTGTTCCAGGAGGTGTTCGAGGAGGAATTCGAAGCCCAGTTCAAGGAGGCAGGCATCGAATACCAGCACCGCCTGATCGACGACATGGTCGCCTGCGCGCTGAAATGGAATGGTGGCTTTGTCTGGGCCTGCAAGAACTATGACGGCGACGTGCAGTCCGATACGGTCGCGCAGGGCTTCGGCTCGCTTGGCATGATGACTTCGCAACTCCTGACGCCCGATGGCAAGATCATGGAGGCGGAGGCCGCCCACGGCACCGTCACCCGCCATTACCGCCAGCACCAGGCCGGGCAGCAGACCTCGACCAACTCCATCGCTTCGATCTTCGCCTGGACCGGGGCGCTCAGGCACCGGGCCAAGCTCGATGACAACACCCCGCTC
>NZ_CAXREX010000300.1:0-9076 GCF_964229645.1 Nioella sp.
ACCGTCACCGCTGCCCTGACCGCCGCCAGTCTTCTGGCCGCCGCACCGGCCCTGGCAGATGAACAGGTGCCCACCATGTCCATCGACATGGTCACCCAAGACACCATGACCGCCACCGAAGAAGCCGACATGCTGGTGCCCGCGCTTTTCCTCATGTTCTTCATCCTGGTTCTGGGCGGCAACAGCGGCTACGCGCCGGTTTAACATTTGGGGTCCCGGGTCTTCCCCGGGGTCGACACGAAAGACATGCCCTAGTCGGGCAAACACGGGGGAAACCATGAAAAAGACCTTCACCGCAGCCCTGACCGCCGCGACTTTGCTGACCTCGCAGGTCGCCTTGGCAGATGAACAGGTGCCCACCATGTCCATTGACATGGTCACCCAGGACACCATGACCGCCACTGAAGAGGCCGACATGCTGGTGCCTGCGCTCTTCCTTGTGTTCTTCATCCTGGCTCTGGGTGGCAGCAGCATGGGCTACCCGCAGTAAGCGGCGAAGGTGGGCCCTGCGCCCACTCGTCCGACCGGGCTCGAACCCGATACAAAATGAGGAATCCGATGAAAAAGAAGCTCTCCGCTGCCCTGATCGCCGCAATGACGCTTTCGGCCGCGCCCGCATTCGCTGATGAACAAGCGCCCACCATGTCGATCGACATGGTCACCCAGGATACCATGACCGCCACCGAAGAGGCTGACATGCTGGTGCCTGCGCTCTTCCTCATGTTCTTCATCCTGGTTCTGGGCGGAAGCAGCGGCTACGCGCCGACATAAGATTGTCTGTCCCGGGGCTTCCCCCGGGGCCACCACGAAAGACATGCCCTAGGCGGGCACACACGGGGGAAACCATGAAAAAGACCGTCGCCGCAGCCCTGACCGGCGCGTCTTTGCTGACCTCGCAGGTCGCCCTGGCAGATGAACAGGTGCCCACCATGTCCATCGACATGGTCACCCAAGACACCATGACCGCCACCGAAGAGGCCGACATGCTGGTGCCCGCGCTTTTCCTCATGTTCTTCATCCTGGTCTTGGGCGGCAACAACGCCTACCTGCCCGGCTGATCCGCCTAATCAGCCCCATAAGAGTTTATCCGCCGCGCCTATCTCGCGTGATATTTTGTAGGAGAGGTCAGATGAAAAAGTCCCTTGCCGCGGCAGCAGCCGCATTGTTCGTTTTGGGGGCCGCGCCCGTTTTCGCAGATGATCAGGTGCCCACCATGTCCATCGACATGGTCACCCAGGACACCATGACCGCCACCGAAGAAGCTGACATGCTGGTGCCCGCCATCTTCATTCTGTTCTTTGTTTTGGTTCTGGGCGGCGGAGTGAACGGATACGTCACGGGGTCTTGAGCGCGACCTATCGGCATCCTTCTGATAATCAAACGAAATCTTTGGCCGATCACCCCGTGGTGGTCGGCCTTTTTCCTGTGTAGCGCCATATAACTTTAGATATTTTGATTGCTTTGGATTTATTTTTGCGCATCCTGACTGTGCACAACGTCAATTGAAGGGGCCCGCTTCGGGCTCGTTTGGGGGGACAAATGAAGAAGACCGTTGTTGCGGCCGTCGCGGCCGCCGCCATGTTCAGTGCAGCACCAAGTTTTGCGGATGACGCCACGCCGACCATGTCCCTGGACATGGTGACCCAAGGCACGGTGGCCGGAACCGATGAGGCCAGCGCCCTTGTTCCGGCTCTGTTTATCATGTTCCTTCTGCTTGGCATTTCCGGCGGCAGCGGCATTCCTGCTTGCAGCTAGGAGCAGCACATCTGCCCATCGATATTCGCCCCCGGCCTTTCGCGAGACCGGGGGTCTTTCGTTTTCCTCTTATCAACCAAAGACATCGCCCTGTCCCGCTGCAACATATTGATCCTGCTGCATGACTTCCCGAAGACTCGTCTTCAGAAATCACCAATGATCCCGCCGGAAAGACGGCGAAAGCGAGGGACCGATGAAAAAGAGCATTCTAGCCATTGCACTGACCGCGGCACTGGGCACCGGGGCCGCGTTGGCCGACGAGACACAACCCATCATGCTGCCTGAATTCGTGACACAGGACACTGCCGCTTCGGCGGACGAGGCCGGCGCACTCGTCCCGGCCCTGTTCCTGATCTTCATGGTTCTGGGATCCTCCTGACCCAAGCCTTGAGCGAGACAAGGCTCAGGTCATGAAGAAGCCGCCCCGGTCATCCGGGGCGGCTTTCCTCTTTTCAAGCTTGGGTCAATGCGCGGTTGCGCCTGATCCGGCCCCTTGAGAGGCGGCGGCAGCAGCAGCGGCCGCTTCCTCTGCCTCTTCGTCCCACTCAACAGGCTCCGGCGTTGCCACCAGCGCGTGTTGCAACACGTCGCGCACATGAGCGACGGGGATGATCTCAAGCCCCGCCTTCACGTTATCAGGAATCTCGGGCAGGTCCTTTTCATTCTCTGCCGGGATCAGCACCGTCTTGATCCCGCCGCGCAGGGCGGCCAGAAGCTTTTCCTTCAGCCCGCCAATGGGCAGGACGTTGCCGCGCAGGGTGACTTCGCCGGTCATGGCGATGTCCTTGCGCACGGGGATCTGCGTCAGCACCGACACGATCGAGGTCACCATGGCGATCCCCGCAGAGGGTCCATCCTTGGGGGTTGCCCCTTCGGGCACGTGCACGTGGATGTCGATCTTGTCGAACTTGGGCGGCTTCACCCCGATCTCGGGCGCGATGGAACGCACGAAGGAGCTGGCCGCGTCGATCGACTCCTTCATCACCTCGCCAAGCTTGCCGGTGGTCTTCATCCGGCCTTTGCCCGGCAGGCGCAGGGCCTCGATCGACAGCAGGTCACCGCCGACGGAGGTCCAGGCCAGGCCCGTCACCACGCCGATCTGGTCGTCCTTTTCCGCCAGCCCGAACTTGAACCGCTTCACGCCGAGGAAATCCTCGAGATTGTCGGGCGTCACGCGCACCGTCTCGACCTCTTTCTTGAGGATCTTGGTCAGCGCCTTGCGGCAGATCTTGGCGATCTCGCGTTCGAGGTTCCGCACGCCCGCTTCACGGGTGTAGTAGCGGATGATGTCGGTCAGGCCCTCGTCAGTCAGCTCGAATTCCCGCGCCTTGAGGCCGTGGTTCTTCGTCTGCTTGGGCAGCAGGTGACGCAGTGCGATTTCCGCCTTCTCGTCCTCGGTGTAGCCCGCCAGCGGGATGATCTCCATCCGGTCCAGCAGCGGCCCGGGCATGTTGTAGCTATTCGACGTGGTCAGGAACATGACGTTCGACAGGTCGTATTCCACTTCGAGATAGTGGTCCACGAAGGTCGAGTTCTGTTCTGGGTCCAGCACTTCCAGCATTGCCGAAGCCGGGTCACCCCGGAAATCCTGACCCATCTTGTCGATTTCATCGAGCAGGATCAGCGGGTTAGTGGTTTTCGCCTTCTTCAGCGCCTGGATGATCTTGCCGGGCATCGAGCCGATATAGGTGCGGCGGTGGCCGCGGATTTCAGACTCGTCCCGCACACCGCCAAGCGAGATGCGGATGAATTCCCGCCCGGTGGCCTTGGCAACCGACTTGCCAAGCGAGGTCTTGCCCACGCCCGGAGGCCCGACAAGGCACATGATCGGCCCCTTCAGCTGCTTGGACCGCTGCTGCACGGCGAGATATTCGACGATGCGTTCCTTGACCTTTTCCAGCCCGTAGTGATCGGCATCGAGCACGTCCTGGGCCCGGCCAAGGTCTTTCTTCACGCGGGATTTCACCCCCCACGGGATCGACAGCATCCAGTCGAGATAGTTGCGCACGACGGTCGCCTCGGCGCTCATCGGGCTCATGTTCTTGAGCTTCTTGATCTCGGCATCGGCCTTTTCACGGGCTTCCTTGCTGAGCTTGGTCGCGGCGACCTTCTCTTCGAGTTCCGCAACCTCGTTTGCGCCTTCTTCTCCATCGCCAAGCTCGCGCTGGATCGCCTTCATCTGTTCGTTGAGATAATATTCGCGCTGCGTGCGTTCCATCTGGGATTTCACGCGCGTCTTGATCTTCTTCTCAACCTTCAGGACGCTCATTTCGCCCTGCATCAGCCCATAGACCTTTTCCAGCCGCTCGGCGATGTCGAGCGTTTCCAGAAGGTCCTGCTTCTGGGCCACGTCGATGCCCAGATGCCCGGCCACGAGATCGGCCAGCTTGGCCGGTTCGGTGGTTTCGGCAACGCTGGTCAGCGCCTCTTCGGGGATGTTCTTCTTGATCTTGGCGTAACGCTCGAACTCCTCCGCGACAGAGCCGAGCAGCGCCTGGATGGCGGCCGGATCGCCTTCAAGCTCGTCGATTTCCTCGGCGGTGGCCTCGAAATACTCGGGATTGTCAAGAAAGCCGGTGATCGCCACGCGCTTCTTGCCCTCGACCAGCACTTTCACGGTGCCATCGGGCAGTTTCAGCAGTTGAAGAACGTTGGCCAGCACGCCCGCGCGGTAGATGCCGCTGGTATCGGGGTCGTCCACGGCCGGGTCGATCTGGCTCGACAGCAGGATCTGCCTGTCATCCTGCATCACCTCTTCCAGCGCGCGCACCGATTTCTCGCGGCCGACGAAGAGCGGCACGATCATATGCGGGAACACGACAACGTCGCGCAGGGGCAGGACAGGATAGGTGGTGTGATGCTCTGGCATTATGCCTTCCTTGTTCTTGGCAAGAGGGCGCGGACCCCGCCCTGGCGGCAATCCCTCGGCCCTCTCCGGGTGGGACTGGTTAACGTGGGGCCAATGCCCACGGATTTCAACCTGCCCCCTGCCTTTTCGGGTCGCGCGCAGTCTGCACTTCGCCGCGCGCGGTCGCAAGGGATCATCTGGGACAAAGTGAAGGAAATATGACCCAGCCGACGCCTAGCGCGGCAGTTCGGACAGGGACAGGCGGGGGGTGTTGAAAACCGGGACAAGCCCCGCGTCGATCGGGCTACCCTGCGCCTCCAGCGCCGCGAGAGCGCGCGATGTCAGCAGGATGCGCCCCGGCCCCGTTTCCGCCGCCCGCGACAGGGCGTCCACCGGCAATAGCTCGGCTGGCGAAAAGAGCAGCAGGTAGCCCGTGCAGATATAGCCGCAGTCATCGACCAGCACGTCGCCCGGGCGCAGCTCGGCCAGCAGCGGCGCGTGCAGGACGCGCCAGTAATCGGTATCGGCCCGCGCAAAACCCATCATTGCCCCGGCTCCATTGGCAATCCACAGCGCCACGATCCCGACCGTCGCAAGCCGGAGGGCCCCGCCTGTTGCCGGCATGCGCAGGGCCATGAGAAGTGCAAGGAAAGGCAGCGCGGCGATCCAGAACTCCTTGTTTGTAGGCTCCCAGATCGTTGTGACGATGGCGTAGGTCGCGCCATGCAGGGCCAGCACGAGCCCGACCCCGGGGCTGATCGCCCTGCCCCGCCTTAGCATGGCCCCCAGCCCAAGCCAGCCAAGCGCCAGAACGCTGAGCACGGTCAGCGCCAGCAGGGGACCAACAGGCAAGGCCAGCCCGGTCTGGGCGAAATGCGCTTCCTCAAGCAACAGCCGGCCGGGAAACGCCCCTTCCACAAGTGCTGCAAGCCGGGGCGAGGCAAAGAGGAACAGGCTCGACCAGATTGCCGTACCAAGCCCGATCACCGCCTTGACCGGGGCCAGCACGGACAGCGGCGTCCACAACCCGTCGGCGGCATAGCCGCGTGCCCAGTCCAGGAGTTCGGGCAGGCTGTCATGCCCCAGAAGCCCCCATCCGACCCACAGGTACAAGGCGCCAACCAGGGGAAGGAAGCAGCCTAGCCAGGCCAGCGCCGCGCCGAAACGGCGATGGCACAGCAAAAGGCCAAGCGCAGGCAGCGCAAGGAAGACATGGGCCTGATGAAGCAATGTCGCGAGCCCGGCCAGAACCCCGGCGAAGGCCGCCGCCCGCGCCCCGCCCTGATCCCAGATCGCCTGCCACAGCGCCACCACCCCGGCCAGCACGAAGGGCAAGGGCAGCGCGTAGGTGTCGGGATACATGCCGTAAAGCCAGAAGGCGAAACAGCCCGCCAAGGACCACAGGGCCACCATGCAGGCCGACAGACCGCCCCCCGCGAGGCGCGCGATCTTCCAGACAAGCGCCAGGGACCAGAGCGCTGCCACAAGGCTGGCAAGCTGCATCACCGCAAGGGCATCCGCGCCGGGCCACGGCGCCCGCGTCAGGCCGTGCATCAGCGGCTCGTAGAGCAGGTGATTGGGGTGCCACACCGGCACCGCCCCCGCGACCCTGTCAGCGTAATAGACCGCGTCCTCGCCCTCGGTGAAATTCTGCGGGAAGGTCAAAAGGTAAAGCAGGCCGATCAGGGCAATCGACAACCTCGGAAGCAGACGGTCGCTTCGGATCGCGCTCAGGCGCTCGGCTGACCTGTCCCCGCGCATCGGCACCCCCCAGAGTCTCTAAAGATTTTCCAAGGGGTAGCATGGCTTCCTGAAGGTGGCTACTGGTCGGTCAGATGGGTTCAATATCCCCGTCGGCGCGGGCGGCGTGGAAGCGGGCCTCGAAGCCTGCGAAATCATCCGCGTCGATCGCGTCGCGCATGCCCTGCATCAATTCCTGGTAGTAATGCAGGTTGTGCCAGGTCAGCAGCATCGAGCTGATGATCTCCTTGGCCCGGAAGACGTGGTGCAGGTAGGCGCGGCTGTAGTTGCGGCAGGCCGGACAGGTGCAGTCTTCGTCCAGCGGGCGCGGGTCGTCCTGGTGGCGGGCATTCTTGATATTGACCACGCCACGCCGGGTGAATGCCTGCCCGGTGCGCCCCGAGCGGGAGGGCAGCACGCAGTCCATCATGTCGATCCCGCGCGCGACCGCACCGACGATATCGTCGGGCTTGCCCACCCCCATCAGGTAGCGCGGCTTGTCTTCGGGCAGGAAATCCGGCGCGTAGTCGAGACAGCCGAACATCGCCTCCTGCCCCTCGCCCACGGCAAGCCCGCCCACGGCATAGCCGTCAAAACCGATGGCCCTGAGCGCCTCGGCGCTTTCCTGGCGCAGGTCGCGTTCAAGCCCGCCTTGCATGATCCCGAAAAGCGCATGCCCCGGACGGTCGCCAAAGGCGTCACGGCTGCGCGCGGCCCATCGCATCGACAGGCGCATCGACTCTGCAATGCGCTTGCGGTCGGCGGGTAGCGCCGGGCATTCGTCGAAACACATGACGATGTCAGAGCCCAGAAGCCGCTGGATTTCCATCGAGCGTTCCGGGGTCAGGCTGTGGCGCGAGCCATCGACATGGCTGCGGAAGGTGACGCCCTCCTCGGTCAGCTTGCGCAGGTCCGCCAGGCTCATCACCTGGAAGCCGCCGCTATCGGTCAGGATCGGACCCGACCAGTTCATGAACCGGTGCAGCCCGCCAAGCCGGTCGATCCGCTCCGCCGTGGGGCGCAGCATCAGGTGATAGGTATTGCCAAGCAGGATATCGGCCCCGGTGGCGGCCACGCTTTCGGGCATCATCGCCTTGACCGTAGCTGCCGTGCCGACGGGCATGAAGGCAGGCGTGCGGATC
This sequence comes from Nioella sp., assembly GCF_964229645.1. Classification (GTDB taxonomy): domain Bacteria; phylum Pseudomonadota; class Alphaproteobacteria; order Rhodobacterales; family Rhodobacteraceae; genus Nioella. The sequence goes on from NZ_CAXREX010000300.1 coordinate 7,486, forward strand.
TGGCCGCGCGGAGTGGAAATCACGCCCCGGCGCGCCTTGCCGCTGGTTGCCGTCACCGAAAATTCAAACCGGCCTGTCATCGTGTCGTCACCCCTTGCCTCGGACAGGCGACTGTCATAGGCGATTTTGCCGCGATGCCAAGAGAGGACGCCCCATGAGTGCCGAAGATTCGCTCCGACTGGGGTGGGAAGAATGGCTGAGCCTGCCCGGGCTCGGCCTGCCAGCGCTGAAGGCGAAGGTCGATACCGGGGCCAAGACCTCGGCACTGCATGCCTTCGATATCGAGACCTTCGGCCCGGCGAACCGGCCCAAGGTGCGATTTGCCATTCACCCGGTGCCGGGACGCACCGACATCACCATTGCCTGCTCGGCCACGATCCGGGACCGGCGCGAGGTGACGTCATCCAATGGCGAAACCGAACTGCGCTACGTGATCCGCACGGATATGGCCTTCGGGCCCCATCGTGCACCGATCGAGATCACGCTCAGCGACCGGACCAACATGGCCTACCGGATGCTTCTGGGCCGCCAGGCGATCCAGCCCGACTGGGTGGTCAGCCCCACGGAAAGCTTCTGCCAGCCGGTGCTGAGCTATGACGTCTACCACTCGCCCACGGTCAAGACCGCCGCGCCCAAGCGCGCGCTGCGCATCGCGGTGCTGAGCCGCGAGGACAATTATTCCACCCGCAGGCTCGTCGACGAGGGCGAGGCGCGCGGGCATACGATCGAGGTGATCGACACCAGCCGCTGTTACATGGCGATCAACGCGCTGGCGCCCGAGGTCTATTACGACGGGGCGCGGCTGCCGCGCTACGACGCGGTGATCCCGCGCATCGGCGCCTCGATCACCGCCTATGGCACCGCCGTTCTGCGCCAGTTCGAAACCCTGGGCACCCATTGCGTGAATGGCAGCGAAGGCATCACCGCCAGCCGAGACAAGCTGCACGCGCACCAGCTGCTGGCGCGTCACCGGATCGGCATGCCGCGCACCGCCTTCGCCGCCTCGCCCAAGGATACCGGCAACCTCATCGGGCTGGTGGGCACCGCGCCGCTCATCGTGAAGCTTCTGGAAAGCACGCAAGGCAAGGGCGTGGTGCTGGCCGAAACCCGCAAGGCCGCGCAATCGGTGATCGACGCGTTCCGCGGGCTCAAGGCCAATTTCCTGGTGCAGGATTTCGTCAAGGAGGCCGCGGGCGAAGACATTCGCTGCCTCGTTGTCGACGGGCGCGTGGTCGCGGCGATGAAACGCAAGGCCGCGGGCGACGATTTCCGGTCGAACCTGCACCAGGGCGGCAGCGCCAAGGCGGTTCGCATCACCAAGGAAGAGCGCGAAACGGCGCTGCGTGCGGCCCGCGTCTTCGGCCTCGGCATGGCCGGGGTCGACATGCTGCGCGGAGCAGATGGGCCCAAGGTGCTGGAGGTCAACAGCTCGCCCGGTTTCGAAGGGATCGAGGCCGCGACGGGCACGAACATCGCCGCCCATCTTTTCGATGCAATCGAGACAAAGGTCCGCCCAAGCCCGGTTCGCCGGCGCAAGGCGGGCTGAACGGGGTTTCGCCGCGCCCCGGGCGCGGCGGCCCGCGCGGTACCC
>NZ_CAXREX010000301.1:0-2620 GCF_964229645.1 Nioella sp.
ATCAGGGGCGAGGTGCACCGAAAGGCTGTCGCCCTCGCGCCAATAGGACGAGACCTGCAGGATCGCGGGGCCGGAAAGGCCGCGATGGGTGAACAGCATCGCCTCGTCGAAGCTGCCCCCGTTGCAGGTGATGCGCGTGGGCACGGAAGTGCCCGCAAGTGCGGCGAAGGCGGCCTTGCGGGCCTCGTCGAAGGTCAGCGGCACGAGGCCGGGGCGGGTATCGGTCAGGGCGTGACCGAATTGCTCGGCGATGCGGTAGCCGATGCCTGTCGCCCCCATCTTGGGGATCGACTTGCCCCCCGTTGCCACCACGAGGTTGCGGGCGGTGACGGTGAGCGGGGCGCCCTCACGCGTGAGGGCGACGCGAAAGCGGCTGCCGTCGTGGCCGATCTCTCCGATCTCGGTGCGCAGCCAGAGCTCGGCGGGCCGCATCTCGGCCAGCAGCATCCCGATGATGTCCCTGGCGGAGCGGTCGCAGAAGAGCTGGCCCAGGGTCTTTTCGTGCCAGGGGATGTCATGGCGCGCCACGAGGTCGAGGAAATCCCACTGGGTGTAGCGGCTGAGCGCGGATTTGGCGAAATGGGGGTTTTGCGACAGGAAGTTGTCCGGTCCTGCGTGCAGGTTGGTGAAGTTGCAGCGCCCGCCGCCCGAAATGCGGATCTTTTCGCCCGGCGCCTTCGCGTGGTCGATCACCAGCGTGCCGGACCCGGCATGGGCCGCACACATGAGCCCGGCGGCACCGGCGCCGAGGATGAGAGTGGTCACGTCGTGGCTGCGCATGAGCTCTGTCTGACGGGGCGGCGGGGCGGTGGCAAGGGCGGGATGCCTCCGGCGGGAGTATTTGGACCAAGAAGAAGGGGGGCCCGCGTTAAGGTTAACGGGATTTCGGTAAGAAAACGTTTACCACGTCACTTGAAATTGCGGCTGTCCTTGATCTGGTCCCAGGCCCAGACGACTTCCTGCAGCTGCTCTTCCTGGCTGCGGTCGCCGCCGTTCATGTCGGGGTGCAGCACCTTGATCAGTGCCTTGTAGGCCTTGCGCACCTCGGCCTTGGTCCAGTGATCCTTGGCCTCGAGAATCTCGATGGCGCGCCGCTCGGTAGGTGGCAGGCGGCGGCCAGAGCTGACGCCCTTGCCGGGGTTGCGGGTGGCGTTGGCCCCCAGAACCTGATGCGCGTCGTCGATGCCGAGCCGCGACCAGGCGCGTTCCTCGACCGATTTCTTGAAGGATTTCGTGGGGCGGTCCCAGACGCGGTCTCGTTCCATCTGGGCTTCCATCTCGGCTTCGGTGGTGCCTTCGAAGAAATTCCATTTCAGATTGTATTCGCGCACGTGGTCCTTGCAGAACCACAGGTAGTCGTCGAGCACGTCGGGCGCCTTGGGCGCGCGATACTGGCCGGCCTCCTCGCAGCCGGGATGTTCGCAGACCCTTTGCGAGGTCTCGAATGCGCCGGACATGCCACGCCGGCCGCCGCGGCGCTTCTTCTTGTCCGTCGACACGCGCAGATCGAAATTGAACGGATCTTTGTCGGCCATGGGGCATCCCTTCTCGACTCGGAACAGGCAGTCTAAGGTTTTTCGCGGGGGATTGAAGAGGCGAGAGGGCAGAATTTTGACCCGAGGCGAGAAAATCCGCGGGAGGCTGGAGGACGCTTTCGCGCCGCGCCGCCTGGAGGTGATCGACGAGAGCGAGGCGCATCGCGGCCACGCGGGATACCGCGACGGGGGCGAGAGCCATTTTCGCGTGAAGATCGCCGCGCAGGCGCTGGACCCGCTGGGCCGGATCGCCCGGCACCGCGCGGTTCATGCCGCGATCGGCGCGGAATTGTTAAGCGAAATCCATGCCTTGTCGATCGAGGTTGACAGCTGACTACTGCGCGGCCAGGGGCGGGCTGTCCTCGGCTTCTGGCTCGGGCTCGGGGGCGGTGTCGGGCTCTTCCGCCGCGTCGTCCATCGCCTGATCGCCGGTCTCTTCGGCCATGTCGGCAGGCGGCGCGAGGGCCAGCCGGTCCTCTGCCTCGACCTGGTCTTCGGTCCCGTCCTCGATGGGCTCGGCCAGTTCGCGACGGAAGATCAGCATGTTGTGATAGACCGTCTGTTTCGAGGTGAGGCCTGAGCGTTCCTCGGCGGGCAGGATGTCGGCGCGGATATAGTCCCAGCCCTCGGCACCGTGTTCGTTCATCACCGTGGCGAGCGCCAGGGCGAAGCGGTCTTCGGCGCGCTTCACGCCCTTGGCCTTGATGCCCCTGGAGGGGGCGGGAACAACCTTGTATTCGAATCTGGGCATGATCGGCCTGCCGTCTGAAATCACAATGGGCGCGACATTAACTTGTTCCCGGGCGGCTGGCAAAGCTCTGCCTGAGGTGGAAAATCGAGTGTGTCGCCCCCGGTACACCCCCCGTACACCCCCTGTACACCCCCCGTACATACGCAACGGGTGCACGACGCCCCCCGGACCCCTTGGTTAACGTGCCGAGACGCAGGTTAACGCCCCCCCCAGGCTGGCCGGGCGGGCGCGCGCGGGGTGCTTGAATGGTGCGGGCGCGCGCGGCAAGATCGCGCCATGACACGGATCATGCTGATCGCGCTGGTTGCAGCGCTTCCCGGGGCGGCGATGGCGG
>NZ_CAXREX010000302.1:0-11520 GCF_964229645.1 Nioella sp.
TCTTCGTCCACGATCGCGTAGAGAGCGCAGCCCCCGGTCCCGCAATAGGGGGCCATGGCCATGGTCGAGCAGTGCAGGAACTCGGCGTCGAGGATCACCTCTGGCACTCCGTCGCCGGTGAGGTCCACGGAATTGGTCGACTCCTCGCCCACCAAAAGCTCGCCGTTTTCGAAACTGGCGCAGTCTGCGGTGGCCTCGGCCATCAGCGCATCAAGGGCTGACTGCGCTTGGGCGGAAGCCGCAAGACAGGTGAGGAGAACGGCAATCAAGAACGGGCGCATCTGGCACCTCCCACGATATGGAAATGTCCGAAGTCTACGCCTGTTTTTGCCCGTGGCAAAGGAGCCGCGTCAGGCCAGGGCAGGCAGGCCCTTCACGACGCCTTCTTGCACCACGTCGGGATCGTAGGCCTTGCGGGAAAAGACCTCTCGCACCATCGGCTCGAAAAACTCCAGCGGTTCGTAGTCGTAGTCCGGATCGAACGAGGACTGGTCCCACCTTTCGCAGAAATCCGCGCAGCTTTGCCAACAGGGGTGATCCCGGAATCGGTCGCGCGCATCCTTGTCCCATCCGTAGTGGTGACCGTAGTAGAACATCTGGAAGATACCGTGGTGTTCGACGGTCCACGCCACCTCGTCACGCACGAAGGGCCGGATGACTTCGGCCGAGAACCGGTCGTGGTTCTGGGGGGCAAGCCCGTCGCCGATATCATGCAGAAGCGCCCCCCCGACCCAGTCGATATCCGCCCCCTCGCGAAAGGCGCGCGTGCCCGATTGCAATCCGTGTTCCAGCCGGGTTATGCGGTAGCCTTCCAGCGAGACCTCACCCTGCCGGCGCAACTCGTCCATCACGCGGTCGGCTGTCAGGGCCAGGTAGGGTTTTTCGAGCTTTTCCAGAAGCTCGTAATCCTCTTTCGTGCCGTCCTTCATCTGGGTGAAGCTGACCTTCTGATCCGTCGTCATCGGTTCATCCTCTCACTGCATCTTGGGGGCGTAGAGCCCGACCTGGTTTTCGGCCCCCGCCGTCAGCGCCGCGGACTGGGCGGCGAGCACCTCGTCATAAAGGGCAAGCGACGCGGGATCAAAGAGCCGCGCCGGCGGGGCCACGTTGATCCAACCCTGCATCTCGTCCTTGCCGCGCACAAGCATCGCGTAGTCGCGGGCAAGATCGGGCTGGCGCACCTCGGGCGTGACATAGCGGATTGCCATGCCAATGCGCCGGTCGTCGGACATGTTGGGCCCGGAGGCGTGGAAGGTGCGGCCGTGATGGAACGACATCTCGCCGGGTTTCAGCGCACCGAAGACGGCTTCATCCTCGTTGATGCCCGCGATCTCTTGCCCACGCGACAGAAGGTTGTCCTCGCCGAAGGTGTCGGCATGGGGCACGATGGCGTTCTTGTGGCTGCCGGGGATGAAACGCATGCAGCCTGCCTTGACCGACACGTCAGACAGAGCCAGCCAGGCGGTCAGCTCCTCGTCCGTTTCGCCCATGCCCCAGTAGGTAATGTCCTGGTGCCAGGACACGACCTTGGTGGTGCCCGCTTCCTTGATGAACAGTTCCACTGACCAGACCAGAAGATTGGGCCCGAGGATCGAGGATACGGCATCGAGAATGCCGGGTTCCGCAGCGATGCGGTGAAGCAGCGGAATGACCAATTGGCCGTTCACGCGGAAAAACTGGTTGAGACTGTGGCCCCCGGCCCCTTGCCCATGATCCGCCTCCAGCGCCTCGACTTCTTTGCGCAATCTGGCGGTGGTTTCGGTGTCGAAGGCGCGGATCGGGTGCAGGAACCCGTCCCGCGCGTAGCGTGCGACCTGATCTGCGGTCAGTTGGCCCACCATGGCATGCTCCCATACTGATCATTCCGCTCCAGCCTGAAAGCCGCCCTATGCCCTGTCCCACCCGTTTACGACAGGTCAGCTGTCGCGATTCTTCAATGAAACCGAGAATCGCCAAAGATAATCGTTGCCATAAAGGGGATCACCAGATTTCATACGGCGCGTAATGGAAGGGAAATATCCCGAAACATATCAATAGGGAGAAGTGTGATGGGCAAGCGCGACGAATTGATCGCCAAATATGCCGAGGACCTGCGCAACAAGTGCGGGATGGAGCCGGACATGGACCTGCTGACCAAGGTCACCATCGGCTGCGGTCCGGCGATCTATGACGCGGACGCCTCGACGGTTGCCGGGTCCCAGCCGGGCGAGCTGGAGACGGTGAAAAAGAATTTCCTTATGAAGAAGCTGGGCCTGTCCGACGGGCCGGAACTGGATTCTGCCATCGACTCGGTGATCGAGACCTATGGCCGGTCCGAGCGCAACAAGTACCGCGCCGTGATCTACTACATGCTGGCCAAGCATTTCGGCAAGGAAAGCGTCTACGGCTGATCCGGACGCTGCCACAGAGAGGGGCCCGCCGCACAGGTGGGCCTTTTTCGTTTCTTCTTTGGCTAAAATCCTTGGGGCATTTCCGTTGAAGCCTGGGCGCTTCGGCGGCTATGGTCCCATCGTCCCGGCCAGGATGGCGGACCCTCATAGAACACGTGCGGAGCGAGTGGATGCGCGTGGGTACAGGAGGGTCCCGGGGGGTCGGGGCCCTCCTTCTTGTTTCAGAACAGCATCAGCACCACGCCGATGATGGTGCAGCCAATCACCGGGTAGCCGCCGTCGATCCAGATCAGCGATTTGCCCCGCAGGCTGTACATCACGTTGTTGACGACCCAGGGTGCCGCCACGAAAAGGCCGAGCCCGGCCCCCACCATAAGCCCGCCGCCCACGGTGGTGATCCCTGCGCTGGCCAGGATGTGCCGGGTCATGCCCGCGACCAGGATGGCCATGAGGAAGCTGACGATATAGGGCTTGGGATCCCCCCGGTCGATCTGGTCCTCGCTCAGGCCGTTGGCCTCCATCCAGGGCTGGGCCAGGACCATGTACCAAAGCGCACCGAAGATCCACGCGGCTGCCCCCGCGACCAGGACGTTGAGAAACTCCATGACGTTCCCTCCAGTTGAACTGTCCCGAAGCATGCCACGGGCCAAGCACAACCTTAAGCGGAAAAGTCGCCCATGGCGCAGATGATGTCCCACTCCGCCTGCGTCACCGGCTGCACCGAGAGGCGCGAGTTCTTGACCAGCACCATGTCGGACAGACGCGGGTCTGCCTTGATGTCGGCCAAAGTCACAGGCGTTGCGAAGGGGCCCACGGCCTTGATGTCCACGCAATCCCAACGGGGATCGTCGGTGGTGCTGTCGGGATGGGCCAGGGCCGAAACCTCGACCACGCCGACAACGGCCTTTTCGCTTAGCGAGTGATAGAAGAACCCGCGGTCACCCAGTTGCATCTCGCGCATGTTGTTGCGCGCCTGGTAATTGCGCACACCGTCCCATTGTTCGCCCGCCTCACCGCGGGCAACCTGCTGGTCCCAGGACCAGGTGTTGGGCTCGGACTTGAAGAGCCAGTAACGCATCAGCCGAGCACCTTGTTCCACGCCTCGATCCGGACCTTCTCGAAAAGGCCTGCCTTGGCGTAGGGGTCGTTCGCGGCCCAGTCCTGCGCCCCGGCACGACCGTCCGCTTCGATCACGACGAGCGATCCGATCATCTCGCCCGCTTCGTTCAGGAACGGGCCGGCATGCACGACGGGCGTGGATTTCAGGTAGGCGATATGCGCGTCCCGGTTGGCCTTGCGAAGCTCAAGATGTCCGGGTTTGTCGGTGCAGATAAGGGCATAGAGCATGTGGGTCACTCCGGTTTCAGGGGGCGGTTGAGAAGGTCGGCAATCACTTGCGGCACGGTCGCATGGCCCTGGCAAAGCGCGGCAACCGCGTCGGCCACGGGGGTATCCAGGCCCGGCATGGCCGCAAGCTCGATGGCCGTGGCAGCGCCTTCGACGGTGGCGCGTTCATCCAGCGGGCGCGCTCCGGCCAAGGACAGCCCGTGGCGGTAGTTGCGCGATTTTTCCGAGGTGCAGGTCAGCACGAGATCGCCGAAGCCAGAGAGGCCCGAAAGCGTTTCATCCCGCGCGCCCCAGGCTGCAGCCACGCGGCGCATCTCAGCGAAGCCGCGCGCCATGAGCGCCGCGCGGGCGCTTTCCCCAAGACCCGCCCCGATCACAACGCCCGCGGCAATGGCGATGACGTTCTTGAGCCCGCCGCCGATCTCGGCCCCGATCAGGTCCGTCGTGCGGTATAGGCGCAACGTGGGCGTCGACAGCCGTTCCTGCATGACCGCGCCAACCGCGTCGTCGGCAAAGGCAAGCGTCAGGGCCGTGGGCAGGCCCGCCGCGATATCCTCGGCGAAGCTTGGGCCCGTCAGCGCGCCGACCGTTGCATAGGGCATATCAGCGGCGATGGTGGCACTTGGGCTCAGCCCCGTTTCCCGGTTGATCCCCTTGGAACAGGCCACGACGGTCACCCGGCGTTTCGACAGAAGGCCCGTCACCTCCCCCAGTTTCTGCGTGGGCACCGCCATCAACAGCAGGTCGGAAGTGAGGTCAGACAGCTCAGCGGTTACACGCAGCCCATCGGGCCGCGCATGGCCGGGCAATCGGCGGGTGTTTTCACGCGCGGCCTGCAGCCCGTCGGCCCCGGCCCGCGCCCATAGGGTCACCTCGGCCCCCGCCCGGGCCAGCGTGATGGCCAGCGCCGTTCCGAACGCACCTGCGCCTGCCACATCCACCCGGTTCATGCCTTGGCCCCTTTCTTGCCGGACCCGATCAGCGCTGGGCTGGTGCGGTCAAGCGGCCAGCGCGGACGCGCGGCAAGGTCCATGCCGTCACGTTGGCCTTCACGGTAGGCCTCCCACCCGGCCCAGGCAATCATCGCGGCGTTGTCGGTGCACAGCTTAAGCGGCGGAGCGAGGAACGGCACATCCTGCGTGGCGGCCACATCCTCGAGCGCCGCGCGCAAGGTCTGGTTCGCCGCCACACCGCCAGCCACTGCGAAACAGGTCAGGTCGGATTGCCCTGCCAGCGCGCGGCGGGATTTCTCTGCCAGCACGTCGCGCACGGCAGCCTGGAAGGACGCGCAAAGATCAGCGCGATCCTGTTCGTGCAGACCGCCCTGTTCGGCGACCAACCCGTCGCGCGTTCTGAGCACGGCGGTCTTGAGACCGGAAAAGGACATGTCGCATCCCTCTCGATCGAGCAGGGGGCGCGGAAGGGCAAAGCGCCTGGAGTCGCCCTCACGCGCCGCGGCTTCTACGGCAGGCCCGCCCGGCTGCGGCAGACCCAGGAGCTTGGCGACCTTGTCGAAGGCCTCGCCCGGGGCATCGTCGATGGTTCCGCCGAGGCGCGTGAAATCGTCGGGTCCGTCCACGCGCAGGAACTGGCAATGCCCGCCCGAGACCAGAAGCATGAGGTCAGGGAAAGAAACCCCATCGGTCAGCCGTGGGGTCAGGGCATGTCCGGCCAGGTGATTGACGCCAACAAGGGGCACGCCAAGCCCAAGCGCGAGCCCCTTGGCGCACATCACTCCCGACAGGACGCCCCCGATCAGCCCCGGACCGGCGGTGACGGCAACGGCGTCGATCTCGGACAAGGCGATGCCTGCCGCTTCAATGGCCTGCTCCACCATCAGGTCAAGCCGCTCGGCATGGGCACGGGCGGCGATTTCCGGCACCACGCCGCCATAGGCTTCGTGCAACTCGGTCTGACTGCTGACGACCGATGACAGAAGCTTTGGCCCGCCGTCGACGCGCAGCACGGCGGCTGCGGTGTCATCGCAGCTGCTTTCAATACCGAGGATGGTCAGGCGGTCGGTCATGGTGGGCGTCGTTGCACAAGGGGTGCCTCGCAGGTAACACTCCCCCCGATGCCTGACAATGCCACCCCCGCTATCCTGCTGACGCGCCCCGAGGCGCAGGCAGAGCGTTTTGCCGCGTCCTGCCGGGAGAGGTTCGGGGATGCGGTCGAGATCGTGCTGGCCCCGATGCAGCGGGTCGTTCTGGGCCCCTTGCCCGAGCTGCCGGAAAAGGCGGCGATGATCTTCACCTCGGAAAACGGCGTTCGCGCCTACGCGGCCGGTGGCGGCGCAGCAGGGCGGATGGCCTATTGCGTCGGCGACCGGACTGCGGACGCGGCCCGCGCGGCGGGGCTCGTCGCGCGATCTGCTGGCGGGGCAACGGGCGAATTGCTGGACTTGATCCGCTCCGAAGCCCCGAAAGCCCCCCTGGTTCACCTGCACGGGCGGCATGTGCGCGGCAACGTGGTGGGTGCCCTTGTGGATGCGGGCTTCGCGGCACAAGGTTTCACGGTCTACGACCAGCAAGACCTGTCGCTGAGCCATGCGGCGCGCGCACTGCTTTCCGGTCCCCGCCGGGTGATCGCGCCACTCTTTTCCCCGCGCAGCGCAGCGCTTCTGGGGGCCGAGCTGGTCGAAACGGCAAACGTCGCCCTGCCCTGCATCAGCGCGGCAACCCGCGACGCCCTGCCCCCCGCCCTTCACGGACTGGCAAGCATCGCCGAGACCCCGACCGGCGCCGCGATGCTCAATGCGGTGGCGAGACAACTTTGCCCCTAGCCCTCGCGGTCGCCCCCGTGCGACCCTATCTGTGACTCGGCGCTGCGGCATGGTCCTTGCTGCGGCGCGTCAAGGACAGATTGAAGGAATACTGCGTTGGCCGACCCGACGACGACCCCCACAGACGATGAAGACATCCACGCCGGTTCCAACGAGGAGATGACCGCCTCGGAAGCGCCTGAACAGGTCGAGGATGCCGAGATCGTGGACGAAAGCCCCGAGCCCGTGGAAGAGCCTTCGCAAGAGGCACCCCATGCCCCGCTGCCTGCCCCGGCGGAGCCACGCCGGGGACCGGGCGTCGTGCCCCTTTTGTTGGGGGGCGTGGTGGCCGCAGGGCTTGGCTATGGTGCCGCCTACATGGGGCTGTCCTCCGGGAACGCGCAGGATGACGGCACCGCCGCCGCCCTTGTCGCGCTTCAGGAAACGCTGGAAGGTCAGACAGCAACCCTTGCCGCGCTTGCCACCCGCACGGCAGCGCTTGAAGGCCAGATCGAGGCCATGCCCCCCGCGCCCGAGCCGGTGGACCTTGCCCCTCTCGGGGCCCGGATCGACGCGCTTGGTGCCCGGATCGACGCGGCGGGGGGGCAGATCTCGGGCCTGACGGACCGCATCGCCTATCTTGAAACCCTGCCGCTTGGCACTGGCGGGGAAGGCGGCGGCAACTCTGCCGCTCTTGCCGCTGCCGTCGCCCAGATGCAGGCCGCCCTGCAGGAACAGACCGCGAGCCTTGCCGAACAACAGGCCGCGAACGAGGCCATGGCTGCCGAATTGCAGGCTGCTGCCACCGCTGCCGAAGAACGGATCGCCGCCGCCGAAACGCGGGCCGAGGCGCGCGTCAGCGCAGCAACAGCGCAGGCAGCGCTTGGCCAACTACGCATCGCCGTGGCAACCGGTGCGCCCTTTTCGGGCGCGCTGGCTGACGTTGCTGCCGGGGCAGAGGTCGAGGTGCCCGATGCCCTCGCCGCGGCGGCGGAAACCGGGGTTCCCACCTTGGAGGAACTGCAATCGAGCTTCCCTGCCGCCGCCCGCGCCGCGCTTCCGGTCGCGATCCGCGAGACAGCGGGCGAAGGCACCATGAACCGCGTCACCGCCTTCCTGCAAAGCCAGGTCGGGGGCCGCTCGCTGGAACCGCAGGATGGCGACAGCGCCGACGCGGTGCTGTCGCGGGCCGAAGCCGCACTGCGCGAGGGGGACCTTGCAGCGACCGTGGCCGAATTGTCCGGCCTGCCTGACGAGGCTCTGGCCATGATGGCCGACTGGAGGGCCAGTGCCCAAACCCGCATTGCAGCACTGGAGGCGATGGACGTCTTCGCCGCCGCGCTTGATGCCGCCAACTGAGGGGGACCGACATGCTGCTCTGGTCCGTTCTGAAAATCATCGCCTTCGTCCTGGCCGTGGTCGCGCTCACCTTCGGAGTGGGCTACCTGATGGAATCGAGCGACGTCTTGCTGGTCACGGTTGCCGGGCGCGAGTTTGCCCTGACGCCGCTTTCCGGGGTCATCGCGGGGCTCGCGCTGCTGCTGGCGGTCTATCTGGTGCTGCGCCTTCTGGGTTTGCTTCTGGCTGTCGTGCGGTTCCTGAACGGGGACGAAACCGCGATCTCGCGCTATTTCAACCGCCGCGCCGAGCGCAAGGGCTACCAGGCGCTGTCCGAGGGCATGCTGGCGCTTGCCTCGGGCGAAGGGCGCCTGGCAATCCGCAAGGCCGAGCGCGCCGAAGGCTATCTCAAGCGTCCCGAACTGACGAACCTCCTGGTGGCACAGGCTGCCGAGATGGCGGGCGATACGGCCAAAGCCACCCAGACCTACAAGAAGCTGCTGGAAGACGACACAACGCGCTTCGTGGGCATCAGGGGGCTCATGAAGCAGAAGCTCGTCGCCGGCGATACGGACACCGCGCTGAAACTGGCCGAGAAAGCCTTCATGCTCAAGCCGCAGCATGGCGAGGTTCAGGATACGCTTCTGCGGCTGCAAGCCGGGGCGGAGGACTGGGCCGGGGCCCGTCAGACGCTGGCGGCCAAGCTGAAGTCGAATGCCCTGCCGCGCGACGTCCACAAGCGCCGCGATGCCGTGCTGGCCCTGGCCCATGCCCGCGATGCGCTGGCAGAAGGCCAGATCGAGGCCGCGCGCAAGGAAGCCGGGGATGCCAACCGCCTGTCGCCCGACCTTGTGCCTGCCGCCGTGATGGCCGCGCGCATGGCGATCGAGGAAGGCAAGCCCAAGGTCGCGGCCAAGGTGATCCGCAAGGCCTGGGATGCGGCCCCGCATCCCGACCTGGCGGCGGCCTTTGCCGGGATCGAACCGGGGGAAACCCCTGCTGCACGGCTCAAGCGCTTTCGCGTGCTCTTTGCCCGCCACCCGGATGATGCCGAGGTGAAACTGCTGGAGGCCGAACTGAACATCGCAGCCGAGGACTACGCCGCTGCCCGCAAGGCGCTTGGCGACTTGCCCGAAACCGCCCCCACGGCCCGGTCGTTGACGATCATGGCCGCCATCGAGCGGGGCGAAGGCAGCGAAGACCGGGTGGTGCGCGGATGGCTGGCCAAGGCCGTGACCGCCTCGCGCGGGCCGCAATGGACCTGCGAGGCCTGCGGCCATGTCCATGCCAACTGGCAACCGGTCTGCGAACAATGCGAAAGCTTCGACACGCTGGCCTGGATCGAGGCCCCGCAAAGCGAATCTGCCCTCGCCGGCACCGCCCAGATGCTGCCCCTCATCGTGGGCGCGCTGGAGGACCGCTCGAACATGCCGGAGGTAGAGGCCACCGTCGTCGAGGACGCGCCTGCACCCGATGCAGAACCCGTGATCGTGGACGTGGATTCGGAAGCCGAAGAACAGGACCGCGATCCCCACGCCCCGGGCCACATGCCCCCCGACATGGGCGAGGTCTCGGAGCAGGTTGAAAGCGAAGAGACCCCGCGCGCCACCGCAAATTAGGTCTGTTCAAGGTCGGGCAGGCTTGCTAATAGCCTGCCCGCGTGCCGATGTAGCTCAGCTGGTAGAGCAACGCATTCGTAATGCGTGGGTCGGGGGTTCGAGTCCCGTCATCGGCACCATGATTTCCCCTTGGCGCAGTCATTCAACTCGCGGAAGCATCTGCTTGATCGAAGGGTTGTCTGTGGTGGGCTGCGGAAGCCTTGCCTCTGGTCTTGTCGACCTCTTGCAGGCGCTCAGGCCGCGGTTTGCCGTTCCTTTTGTTTCAGCCGGGCTTCCAGCCACGACACCAGTCCCTCGGCTACTGGTGGCAATTCTGCGGCCAGACCGCCTGAGAAATCCATGAATGCTTTCGCATTCAGGCCATTCGTGCCGACAAGAACCGGGATATCCTGCATCACCGCCTCTGCAATGAGATCACGAAACCCGCGCCCCGCGGCCTCGTGCTTGCCGAACTTGTTGAGGATCAGGCAATCGACACCAGGTGCGAAGGACGCCGTGACGTGGCCCACGGCAGCCTCCAGCGCGCTTGGGTCGAGGCGGCAACCGTGCGAGGCGCGCCCGAGGCTTTGCGAGATGCGGATCACCGGACCGGCAGGCAAGACCTTCACGTCCATGTCGCACGGTCCGGCATCGGCCCGATCCGTGTTGATCTGGACAGTTCCTCGAACTCTGTAGCCCCGGGACAGGAGCGTATCGGCGACGCGCGCGAGGATCAGGTCGGTGTCGCCGCGTCCGGGGGCCATCGTGTAGGCGATATGCATGGGAAGTCCTCAGTTGCAGTGAAAGGGCATGAATTCGACCAACGCGCCCTGCGGCAGGTGGTCGGTTTCGGCCGGTAGCATCAGCACGCCATCGCAGAGCGGCAGGCCGGCCACGCGCGCTGAATGGGTCGCGCCGTCGAAACGAACGACTTCCCTGCCCTGCGCATCGAAGCCGCAAATCTGGGCAGGGCGGAGCTCGCACCGGCCCGGTTTGCGCCGGATCGGGTCCGCCAGCACCACATGCCGTCGGACCGGGCGGGGGTCCGTCTGCCCGCCAAGGCGGCGCAGGATTTCCGTACCAAAGAGCTGCCATGTCAGTAGGGCCGAAACCGGATTACCGGGAAGCCCAAGCCAAGTCGCACGGTCGATGCGCCCGGCCGAGACGGGCTTGCCGGGTTTCATCGCGACGCCACTGAACAGTGTCTTGCCTCCAAGCCGCTCAAAGACCGGCTTAACGAAGTCAGCCTCGCCGACCGAGATGCTCCCGGTCGTCACAAGGAGGTCTGCCCGCGCGGCGAGCGCCTCGACCTGGGTGACCAGGGCCGTGGGGTCGTCGGTTGCGGTCTCTACGGCGACAAGCTCCACCGATGGGATCGACAGGCAGGCGGTCAGCACGGGGGTGTTGATGTCCCAGATCGCGGCATCACCAAGGGACTGCCCGGCGGCCTGCACCTCGCTTCCTGTCACCAAGAGCGCGGTGCGGATTCGACGGGACACGGGCACCGAGCCATGCCCTGCTGCTGAGGCGACGGCAATTTCGCGCGGGCCAAGCAGCGCGCCTTTTGACAGGACCTCTGCCCCTTTCTGCATGTCTTCACCTGCCCGGCGAATGTTCTCTCCTGCCTGCGGGCGGCGGATGATGCAGACGGCTCCCCCCTCAAGGGTCACCTCTTCTTGCATGATGACCGCGTCGGCAGCTTCTGGCAGGGGGGCACCGGTGAAGATGCGCGCAACCGTGCCGGGGGGCAGGGCCGGGCCGCTCTGACCAGCGGCGACACGGGCTGCAATCTGCAAATGCCAGGGGCCCGCGCCCGGCAAGTCCGAGAGGCTGAGCGCGTATCCGTCCATCGCCGCGCTATCAAAGGGCGGCGTGTTGGCCCGTGCCTTCAGCGGATGGGCCAGAACCCGTCCTGCTGCGCGGGCAAGGGGCACTTCCTCGACGCCCCCAAGCGGTGTGACACCTGAGGCAATCCGTTCGAGCGCAGCGTCGATGCTGACAAGCCCCTTGCGCGCGATCGCACTATCGCAGCCGCAGCCATGGTTTTCGATCGGCAAGGCAATCGTCATGCGGACGTCTCCTGCAG
>NZ_CAXREX010000303.1:0-10501 GCF_964229645.1 Nioella sp.
GCGCACCGCATCGCCAAGACCCACGCTTTCCAGCTTCTGTTTCACATCCGCGTCGCGGCCAACCACGACCGCCTTGCCCATGCCATTGCGCTGGTAGGCCACGGCAGCGCGCAACACGCGAACATCGTCCCCTTCGGCAAAGATCATGCGGGCCTGGGCCGCGCGCGCCCGTGCGTTGATCCCGCGCAGAACCGAAGCGGTCGGGTCCATGCGGGCGTTCAGGGTTTGCGCATAGGCGTCGAGATCGATGATGGGACGGCGCGCCACCCCGGTTTCCATACCCGCTTTGGCAACGGCAGGCGGAATACGGTGAATGAGCCGCGGATCGAAGGGCGTGGGAATGATATAGTCGCGACCGAAGGACAGTTTCCGGCCATAGGCCATGGCAACCTCGTCCGGAACGTCCTCTCGCGCCAGTTCGGCCAATGCCTCGGCACAGGCGATCTTCATCTCGTCGTTGATCGCGCGGGCGTGGATGTCGAGCGCACCACGGAACAGGTAAGGGAAGCCCAGGACGTTGTTGACCTGGTTGGGGTAATCGCTGCGCCCCGTAGCCACGATGGCATCCACCCGCACTTCGTGGGCTTCTTCCGGGGTGATCTCCGGATCCGGGTTGGCCATTGCGAATATCACCGGGTTGTCAGCCATCGACAGAACCATGTCCTGCGTAACCGCACCCTTGGCCGACACGCCAAGGAACACATCGGCCCCTTTCATCGCGTCCTCCAGGCTGCGCGCCTCGGTCTTGACCGCATGCGCCGATTTCCACTGGTTCATGCCCTCGGTGCGGCCCTGGTAGATCACACCCTTGGTGTCGCACATGATGCAATTGTCATGCCGTGCGCCCATGGCTTTCAGCAACTCAAGACAGGCGATCCCCGCCGCGCCCGCGCCGTTGAGGACGATCTTTACATCCTCGATCTTCTTGTTCGACAGGTGCAGCGCGTTGATCAGGCCTGCTGCACAGATCACGGCCGTGCCGTGCTGGTCGTCATGAAAGACGGGAATGTCCATCTGTTCCTTGAGGGTCTGCTCGATGATGAAGCATTCCGGCGCCTTGATATCTTCAAGATTGATGCCGCCGAAGCTGGGCCCCATTAGGCGCACCGCCTTGATGAACTCGTCCGGGTCCTCGGTATCCAGCTCGATGTCGATGGAATTCACATCGGCGAACCGCTTGAACAGAACAGCCTTGCCTTCCATCACCGGCTTTGAAGCCAGCGCGCCGAGATTGCCGAGCCCCAACACGGCCGTCCCGTTGGAAATCACCGCCACAAGGTTGCCCTTGGTGGTGTAATCATAGGCGGTTTCGGGGTTTTCGGCGATGGCTTCGCAGGGAACGGCCACACCGGG
Organism: Nioella sp.; assembly: GCF_964229645.1. GTDB lineage: Bacteria > Pseudomonadota > Alphaproteobacteria > Rhodobacterales > Rhodobacteraceae > Nioella. Next base: position 1,354 of record NZ_CAXREX010000303.1, read on the forward strand.
GCTATAGGCCAGGCTCAGGTCCCGCTGAGTCGTCATCGGGGTCGACGCCTGGATGTCGATCTTCCCGGGGCGCGGTTCGAGGTGATAGGTCAGAGCCTCTTCGCGCGTGACTTTGGACTTGTTGGCCATCTTCCTGCGGTCTCCGTGATTTAAGCCTGCTTCTCTTACGGTGATTGCCGTTGCGTCACAACAGAGGTTGTTTGCGGCCTTTTACCCCGCCGAAGCAATTTGTAGTGTGGCGACGCAGGCAGGGGGATGTCGATGACCGCACAAGTGACGCCGATGATGGCGCAGTTCCTGGAGATCAAGGCGCAGCACCGCGACGCGCTACTGTTTTACAGGATGGGCGACTTCTACGAGATGTTTTTTGATGATGCCGTGGCGGCAGCCGAAGCACTGGACATCGCGCTGACGAAACGCGGCAAGCACCTGGGCGAAGACATCCCCATGTGCGGCGTGCCCGTCCATTCAGCCGAGGGCTATTTCCTGACCCTGATCCGCAAAGGCTTCCGCGTTGCGGTCTGCGAACAGATGGAAGATCCCGCCGAGGCGAAAAAGCGCGGCTCAAAGGCGGTGGTTCACCGAGAGGTCGTCCGGCTGGTCACGCCGGGCACGCTGACTGAAGACACGTTGCTGGAGGCCCGCCACCACAACTACCTTGCTGCCTATGCTGACATCCGGGGCGATGCCGCCCTTTCCTGGACGGATATTTCCACCGGGGCGTTTCACGTGATGCCCTGCCCACTTGTGCGCCTTGGGCCGGAACTGGCCAGGCTCGCCCCCCGCGAAATCCTGGTGGCAGACGGCATCGGTGACGATGCGCTGCGCGTCATCGAAGAGGCCGGGATCGCCGTGACCCCTCTGTCGCCATCCAGCTTTGACAGCGGGTCTGCGGAACGGCGGATTCAGTCTCTGTTTCAGGTGAAATCACTCGATTCCTTCGGGTCTTTCGGGCGCCCGGATCTGGCTGCGCTTGGCGCGATCATCGACTACCTGGAAATCACCCAGAAAGGCAAACTGCCGCTCCTACACCCGCCCTCGCGCATGTTGGCCCAGCGCATGATGCAGATCGACGCTGCCACCCGGCGAAACCTTGAATTGACCCAGTCAATGAACGGTGGGCGCGCCGGATCGCTTCTGGCAACCATCGACAGGACGCTGACCGCCGGTGGCGCACGCCTGCTGGAACATCGTCTGTCCAGCCCATCAACTCAGATCCCGGTCATTCAGAGCAGGCTTGAGTCCGTCTCAACCTGCGTGGAACGGTCCAACCTGTCCGCCACCTTGCGGGACGCCCTGCGCAGCGTACCTGACATGGACCGGGCCCTGTCGCGCCTCGGGCTGGATCGCGGCGGCCCGCGTGACCTTGCCGCCATCAGGAACGGTCTGGCAGAAGCCGCACGCCTTCATGAAACCCTGCAAGATCAAGATCTTCCCGAGGTCTTGGCAAATGCGATCAAGGCGCTTTCCGGTCACGAAGACCTGCTCGACCTACTTGAATCGGCGCTGATCGCGGAACCACCTTTGCTCGCCCGGGATGGAGGGTTCATCGCCCCGGGCTATGACAGCGACCTCGATGAAACCCGCCAGTTGCGCGATGAGGGCCGCGGCATCATCGGCAAGATGCAGGCAGAGTTCATCGAGCAAACCGGCATTCAGTCGCTGAAGATCAAGCACAACAACGTGCTTGGCTACTTCATCGAAACCACGTCGACCCATGCGCAGAAGATGCTGTCGCCGCCCTTGTCGGAAACCTTCATTCACCGGCAGACCACCGCCAACCAGGTGCGCTTTACCACGGTGGAACTCTCCGAGATCGAAACCAAGATCCTGAACGCCGGCAATCGTGCGCTCGAAATCGAAAAGACCCTCTTTCAGTCTCTAAAACAGGCGGTTTTGACCCGAAACGAACAAGTCGGCGCAGCGGCTGCCGCCCTGGCAGAGATCGACCTGACCGTTGCGCTGGCCGAGCTTGCCCGGTCAGAAGACTGGATTCGCCCCCAGATTGATGACAGTCGCGACTTCCTGATCGAATCCGGTCGGCACCCGGTCGTGGAACGCGCCCTGCAAAAGGAAGGCGAGCCCTTCATTGCCAATGACTGCGATCTGACGGCAGTGGGCGACAAGGCCGCTCTGACCCTGCTGACAGGCCCTAACATGGCGGGCAAATCGACCTTTCTTCGACAGAACGCTCTAATCGCGATCCTTGCCCAGATGGGCAGCTTTGTTCCGGCAAGATCGGCCAAGATCGGCCTCGTCAGCCAGGTCTTCAGCCGCGTTGGAGCCTCTGACGATCTTGCCAGGGGTCGGTCCACCTTCATGGTCGAGATGGTCGAAACCGCCGCGATCCTGAACCAGGCCGACGAAAGGGCCCTTGTCATTCTCGATGAGATCGGCCGCGGAACGGCAACCTATGACGGCCTTTCCATTGCCTGGGCCACGTTGGAACACCTGCACGAGGTCAATCGCTGCCGAGCCCTCTTCGCGACCCACTATCACGAGATGACGAGCCTGGCCGATCGCATGGACGGTGTCAAAAATGCCACCGTTGCAGTGCGTGAATGGGAAGGCGAGGTCATCTTCCTGCACGAGGTGCGCCCGGGGGCCGCCGATCGCAGCTACGGTGTCCAGGTCGCCAAACTGGCCGGATTGCCGGCCTCTGTCGTGGCACGGGCACACGATGTTCTGGACGCGCTTGAAAAAGGCGAGCGAGAGGGAGGGGACCGCCAGAAAGCCCTGATCGATGACCTTCCCCTCTTCTCGGCAACCCCAGCGCCAGCCCCGCAGCCCGTGAAAGCGTCACCTGTCGCGGATCGTCTCAAGGATATTCACCCAGACATGCTGACACCAAGGGAGGCGCTGGCACTAATCTACGAGTTGAAAGAACTCGATAAGACCTGAGGCGCAGCCAATTCGTGTAGAATTGTCCGCGCCCCTTCATTATTCCGGAAATATCCCGGGGGTGTGGGGGCTGGCCCCCGCCCTGCTACGCTTTGGGTATCAGGACGCCGGGGTAGAAGACACCCCAACCTGCGCCGGGCGTAGCAGCCTGTCATGCAGCATGAAGCCAACAGTCATCACCTGGATGATTTCACCGGCCTTCGTGCCGGGCACCGGGGCTTCGAACATCGCCTCATGTTCATTCGGGTTAAACTGTTCGCCGGCGTCCGGGGCAATCGGGGTCACGCCGTGCTTGGAGAACACGTTCAGCAATTCGCGCAGGGTCAGCTCGACACCCTCGATCACGGCGGATGCCACCTCGTTTTCTTCCTTATTGGCAGCTTCCAGGGCGCGGTGGAGGTTGTCGTAGACCGGCAGAAGATCCCGGGCGAGTCGGGTCCCGCCATAATGCTCTGCTTCGCGGCGATCCCGGTCTGCGCGCTTGCGCACGTTTTCCGACTCGGCCAGCGTTCGAAGCAGCCGGTCTTTCAACTCGTCACGCTCGGCGCGCAATGCGTCGAGTTCCAGAAGAACGGGGTCGCCTTCCTCTTGCGCCTCATCTTCAAGCGCGGCTTCCATTTCGGCCTCCAGGGCCTCTGGGTCGTCGAGGAACGTGTCTTCCTTGGGCTCTGCCATTCTCAAACCTCTTATGACTGGTCTGAAATCAGTTTCCCGACCAGTTGCGCTGTATAGTCCACGATCGGAACGATCCGCCCGTAATTGAGCCGCGTCGGCCCGATCACGCCGACGGCACCGATGATCTTTCGGTCAGCGTTCATATATGGGGAAACCACCAGAGAGGAACCCGAAAGTGAGAAAAGTTTGTTCTCTGACCCAATAAAAATGCGCACACCCTCGCCTTCTTCGGTCAGTTCAAGGAACTCGGTGATGTCGCGTTTGCGTTCGAGATCGTCGAACAGGCTTCTGATGCGTTCCAGCTCTTCCGATTCACCCCCCGAATCGAGCAGATGAGAGCGCCCACGCACGATCAGCCTTTCGCTAGTATCGCCCTCATTTTCCCAGATGGCTGCCCCGCTTTCGATCAGGTCACGCGCCAGCTGGTCGATCTCCTGCCTCCGGGCCTTCACCTCGGTCTGCATGATCCGCTTGAGCTCGCTCACCGTCTTGCCCTCGGCAAGCGCATTGAGGAAATTCGCCGCTTCGCGCATCGAGCTTGGGGTCTGCCCCATCGGCGGCGCGAAGATGCGGTTTTCAACGTGGCCATCTGCAAAAACCAGCACCGCCAGGGCCCGAGTCGGAGAAAGCGAAACGAACTCGATATGCCTTATCGGGGCCTCGTGCTTGGGGGAAAGGACAAGGCTCGCACCTTGGGTCACACCCGACAGCGCCGCCCCAATCCGATCAAGTTTATGAGCCACATCCGCATTATTGCCGCCGACGGTCGCATCCAGCTTCTCCCGGTCCTGCTCTGCCAGGTTTCCGACCTCCAGCAAGCCATCAACGAACATGCGCAAGCCCAGTTCCGTGGGGATTCGTCCTGCGGATACGTGTGGGCTGTCCAGAAGGCCCAGAAATTCCAGATCCTGCATCACGTTGCGGATCGTCGCAGCAGAGACCTTTTCCGAGAGGCTGCGCGTCAACGTCCGGGATCCCATCGGCGACCCGGTTTCCAGATAGCCTTCGACCACCCGGCGAAAGACTTCGCGCGAGCGATCGTTCATTTCAGTCAGGATGGTTTTGGTATCCGGCATACTTGGCTGGGCAGTTTCGTTGAATTCATTAAGAAGCGCCGCCTCCAGAAGGTCAATCGGGGTTGCGCGTCGCAGGGGCAAGGGACTATCCCCATGCCCAAGCTTCATGCAGGAGATAGATATGCGCCCGTCCGGCAGAAACCTAGACCAGATGCGTCCGATTGCCATTGAAACCGACGTGACCCGCCATGCCGAAGGCTCTTGCCTGATCAAGGTGGGGGGAACCCACGTTCTGTGCACCGCTTCTCTGGAAGAGCGCGTCCCTCCGTTTCTTCGCAATACCGGCCTTGGCTGGGTCACGGCCGAATATGGCATGCTGCCGCGCGCGACCCACACGCGGATGCGGCGCGAGGCGGCGGCTGGCAAGCAATCCGGCAGAACGCAGGAAATTCAGCGTCTGATCGGCCGATCCCTGCGCGCGGGCATCGACCGCGTCGCCTTGGGTGAACGCCAGATCACCGTCGATTGTGACGTGATTCAAGCCGATGGCGGCACCCGCTGCGCCGCGATCACCGGTGGTTGGGTGGCGCTGCGGCTGGCTGTGAACAAGCTGATGAAGGCGGGCGATGTGATTTCCGACCCGATCATGGATCATGTGGCCGCCGTGTCTTGTGGCGTCTTCGCCGGGCAGCCGGTGCTGGACCTCGATTATGGCGAGGATTCCGAGGCCGGAACCGACGGAAACTTCGTCATGACCGGTGCAGGTCAGCTGATCGAGCTGCAAGCCAGCGCAGAGGGGGCCACGTTCAGCCGTGACCAGTTCAACGAACTCATGGACCTTGCCGACAAGGGCGTTGCCGAACTGGTTGCCGCCCAGAAGGCTGCGATGGCCTGATGCGCAAGTTCTCTGGCAAGACTCTGCTGGTCGCGACACATAACCAGGGCAAGCTGGAGGAGATCGCGCATCTTCTGGAACCTCTGGGGATTTCCGTGACCTCGGCTAAAGAGCACGGTTTGCCAGAGCCGGAAGAAACCGGCACCACCTTCGTGGAAAACGCCCGGATCAAGGCCCACGCCGCCGCAAAGGCCACGGGACTGCCTGCCCTCGCCGACGATTCCGGTATCGAGATCGATGCGCTCGGCGGCGCGCCGGGTGTTTACACGGCAGATTGGGCGGAAACTCCGTCGGGCCGGGATTTCGTGATGGCGATGACGCGCACCTATGAAGAGCTTGAAAAACTCGGCGCCAAAGCACCCCGCACGGCGCGATTTTGCTGCACGCTGGTCCTGGCCTGGCCAGACGGGCATGACGAAGTGTTTCCCGGGGTGATGGAAGGTGAAGTGGTCTGGCCGATGCGTGGCGATCAAGGCCATGGCTACGACCCGATCCTCCAACCCAAGGGCTATGACATCACCTTTGGCGAAATGGATCGGTGGGAAAAGAACCAGATCAGCCATCGCGCCGATGCCTTCCGCAAACTGGTAGACGCGCTTGGCAAATGAGGACTGGCAAAAGGGCGGGTTCGGTCTCTACCTGCATTGGCCCTTTTGCCTCGCGAAGTGCCCCTATTGTGACTTCAACAGCCACGTCGCCTCGCAGATCGACCAAGGCCGCTGGCAGCAAGCCTATCTCAGCGAAATTCGCAGATATGGTGAGGAGATCAAGGGAAGGACACTTAATACAGTGTTTTTCGGTGGTGGCACACCATCCTTGATGGACCCAGATCTGGTTCACGCGATCCTTTCAGAGATCCGCGCAACCTGGCCTGTTTCCAACAGTTTCGAGGTCACGCTGGAAGCAAATCCCACATCGGTCGAGGCTGGCCGGTTCGCCGGGTTTCGCGATGCGGGTGTGAACAGAATTTCCATGGGAATTCAATCACTTAATGATGTGGACCTAAAGCGCCTCGGGCGCATGCATAGCGCCAAGGAAGCTATAGAAGCCTTTGATATTGCTCGGAACATCTTCGATCGGGTCAGTTTCGACCTGATCTATGCCCGTCAACATCAAGAGCCTCAACAGTGGTCAGAGGAGTTAAAACAGGCTCTAAATATGGCGATTGACCACCTCTCGCTCTACCAGCTGACCATCGAGGAGGGTACGGCCTTTGGCGACCGTTATGCAATCGGCCGGCTTCCCGGTCTGCCGAGCGACGATAATGCGGCCGAGATGTACGAGATCACCCAGGAAATCACCGAGGCAGCAGGAATGTCCGCCTATGAAATCTCGAACCACGCAAGCGATATGGCGCAAAGCCGGCACAACCTGATCTACTGGCGCTACGGCGACTACGTCGGTATCGGCCCCGGCGCGCATGGGCGCCTGACACTGAATGGGCAACGCTTTGCGACGGATACGCCCCTCACCCCCACGACCTGGCTGCGACAGGTGGAAACAAAGGGGCATGGCGAGCTGAGCAGAGAAGCCGTCTGTCGCGAAGATCAGGCCACCGAGTACCTAATGATGAGTTTGCGTCTCTCAGAAGGGAGCTCTCTCGTGCGGTTCAGTGACCTGGGAGGCGTTGAATTACCACGAGCGCGACGAGAGAGACTTGCAGAGCTGGGTTTCATTGAGGAGGTCGGCGACACAATAAGGGCGACCCCTGCGGGCCGCCCCCTACTGAATGCTATCCTACGGGAATTATTGACTTAATTACCGCCGTTCAGCAATGCGATCACATCGTCGAGTTGCGCCAGATCACCATAGCTGATCGACAGACGGCCCCCGCCAGAGGCTTCGTCATGGTCGATTGAGACCTTCAGACCCAGATTTGCGCTCAGATCGTTCTCCAGCGCTTTCGTATCGGCATCCTTCCCCCCGGCGGACCCTCGGCCCGAACCGCGGCCACCACCACCGCCGCCACCGGTATTTCCGCGGCGTGTCAGCTTTTCAACTTCCCGCACCGACAGCCCGTCGCGGATCGCCCTGCGGGCTATATCCGATGCGTCATCGCGCCCGACCAGGGCCCGCGCGTGGCCCGCGCTCAGCCGTCCGTCGCGCAGATAGCCCTGGACGTCATCGGGCAGCGTCAGCAGCCGCAGCAGATTGGCAATGTGCGATCGGCTCTTGCCCATGGCTGAGGCCAGGCGATCCTGCGTATGGCTAAAGCGATCCATCAACTGGCGATAGCCCATGGCCTCTTCCACGGGGTTCAGATCAGCGCGCTGAATGTTTTCGATGATCGCGACTTCCAGAACCTCGGTATCATCGAAGTCTCGCACAATGACGGGCACTTCATGCAGCTGTGCCATCTGTGCTGCTCGCCAGCGGCGCTCGCCAGCCACGATCTGATAGGCACCATCCTGGCCCGGATCCGGGCGCACGATGAGAGGCTGGATGATTCCCTTCTCAGCGATCGAATCTGACAATTCCTCAAGGGCTTCCTGCGTAAAAGCCCGACGAGGCTGATCTGGATTGGGGCGCACGTTTTCAATCGGCACGCTTAAATCCGCGCGGCGCGGTTGATTGGGGGCGCTATCCTCGCTCGTGCTCGGTTCGTTGATATCGGCCATAAGCGCCGACAACCCCCGGCCAAGCCCCCTGCTCTTCTTCGCTGCCATGTTCTTTTCCTTTTCAGGCTTGCTGCAACTGTCGATCCAACACTTCCCGCGCCAGGTCGCGATACGCCTCGCTGCCCTTCGAGGTCGGATCATATTGCAGGATCGGCATTGCGTAGGACGGCGCCTCGCTTAGCCGCACATTACGCGGAATCCGGGTTTCGTACACCAGGTTGCCCAGGTTCTCGCGCGCATCTTCTTCAACCTGACGGCACAGGTTGTTGCGCACGTCGAACATGGTCAGCACAACACCTTCGATCCGCAAGGCCGGATTTGCCGACTGGCGCACCTCTCTAATCGTCAGCATAAGCTGCGAAAGGCCCTCAAGCGCGAAGAATTCGGACTGAAGGGGGACAAGAACCGCATCGGCCGCGACCATTGCATTGACCGTCAGAAGGTTCAGGGACGGCGGGCAATCCATCAAAATGATGTCGAAACCACCAACCGCCGCGAGAGATAGTGCGTCCTTCAGCAGGAACACCCTGTTTTCATTGGACACAAGCTCCACATCGGCCGAGCTGAGATCCGTCGTAGATGGCGCGATCCAGAGGTTATCAACCCCTGTGGGAAGGATGATCTCGCGCAATTCCATCCCTTCGATCAAGAGATCATAGGTGGTGTAATTCCGCTGGTCGGGATCGATCCCAAGCCCGGTCGACGCGTTTCCTTGCGGATCAAGGTCGATCACCAGAACCTTTTGCCCCTCGGCGGCCAGGGCCGCCCCAAGATTGATCGCGGTCGTGGTTTTTCCCACCCCACCCTTCTGGTTCGCAATCGCAATACAGCGCGGACGCCGGGACTCAGGCACGTCGAATATCTCCGATTTTCAGAATCACGGCCCCGTCGGCCGTCTGGCTGGGAACAGAATCCATGGTCATGGCCCAGGTCTCAAGCGCTTCTTCCACTTCCTGCCCATGTGTCGCGCCTTTCATGAAAAGAGCGGTGCCATCCGGTGACAGGTGGTGTTCAGCATGGCCCAGAAGCCGCGTTAGCGAGGC
>NZ_CAXREX010000304.1:0-10349 GCF_964229645.1 Nioella sp.
TGCACCAAGGGGTCTTGCAACTGCCCTGCGCGGGGCCTACCCCGGTTTCATGACCCTGCCCGCCCCCTGCCCCACGCCCTTTAACCTGGCCGCGCATGTGCTGGCCCACGCCGCGCGTCTGCCCGACAAGATCGCGCTGGCGGTACTTTCGCCTACGCGCTCCGACAGGTGGAGCTACGCGCGGCTGGAAGACAGGGTGCTGCGCACGGGCGCCGGGCTTTTGGCGCAGGGGCTAACGCCCGGTGACCGGGTACTGCTGCGGCTTGGCAACCGGCCCGATTTCCCTGTGGCCTACCTTGCCTGCATCGCCGTGGGGCTGGTGCCGGTGCCCACCTCGGCGCAACTGACCGGCCCCGAAATCAGCCGCCTCGCGCCAGAGATCGGGCCAAAGCTTATCCTTGCACAGGACGGCATCGCACTGCCCGATCCGCTGACCTGTCCGGTCGTGACAGAGCTCGACGCGCTGGCCGCGCATGAGCGAGCCGAGTTCCAGATGGGCGACCCCGACCGGCTGGCCTATCTCGTCTACACCTCGGGCACATCTGGCAAACCACGGGCAGTGGCCCATGCGCACCGGGCGACCTGGGCGCGTCGCATGATGCACAAGGGCTGGTATGGGCTTGCTGAAAGCGACCGCCTGCTGCATGCCGGGGCCTTCAACTGGACCTTCACGCTTGGCACCGGGCTCTTGGACCCGTGGTCGGTCGGCGCGACGGCCCTGATCCCGTCCGAAGGCACCGATCCCACCACCCTGCCGCTTCTGCTCAAACGCCATGACGCGACGATCTTTGCCGCCGCCCCTGGTATCTACCGCCAGATGCTGCGCGCACCGATCCCTGCCATGCCGAAGCTGCGCCACGGGCTCAGCGCCGGGGAAAAGCTGCCCGAACCAATCCGCGCGGCCTGGCTGGACGCCACGGGAACGACCATCCACGAGGCGCTAGGCATGTCGGAATGTTCCACCTTCATCTCGGGCGCGCCCGACCGCCCTGCCCCGCATCATTCGCTCGGTTTTCCGCAGCCCGGCCGCCGCATCGCGGTTCTGGGCGCGGACGGTCAGCCCCTGCCGCAGGGCGACACCGGGACGCTCGCCATCCATCGCAGCGATCCCGGCCTGATGCTGGGCTACCTGTCGGACGGAGGCTTCGACCTGCCCCTGACGGGCGAGTGGTTCGTGACCGGCGACCAGGTGCATCAGGATCCGGACGGATCGCTTGTCTATCACGGGCGGGCCGATGACATGCTGAACGCGGGCGGGTTCCGCGTCAGCCCCCAGGAAATCGAACGCGCCTTCGCGCCCTTGGTAGAGGATTGCGCCGCCGTTTCGGTGGAAATCCGCGAGGACACGCATATCATCTGTCTGGCGCATGTAAGCGATCTGTCCGAGCCCGCCCTCAGCCTTCACGCGGAAAGCTGTCTTGCGCGCTACAAGCAGCCAAGGCTTTATGTCGGGCTCGATGCGCTGCCCCGTGGCGCGAATGGAAAACTCAACCGCAAGGCGCTTGCCGCCGCGATCAAGGACGCCCAATGATCAAGCTCGATATCCTGTCCGACCCGATCTGCCCCTGGTGCTACATCGGCAAGGCCTATCTCGACCGGGCGCTGGAAAAGGCCGGTGACCATCCCTTCCTGATCGAGTGGCACCCGTTTCAGCTGAACCCCGAGATGCCCGCAGGCGGCATGGACCGGCGCGCCTACCTGGAGGCGAAATTCGGCGGCAAGGACGGCGCCGTGCGCGCCTATGCCCCGGTGGTGGAACACGCCGAAAAGGCCGGGCTGTCCATCAATTTCGAAGGGATCGGGCGCACCCCCAACACGCTCGACGCGCACCGCCTGATCCACTGGGCGGGGATCGAGCAGCGTCAGACGCCCGTGGTGGCGGCGCTCTTCAAGGCTTACTTCGTGGACGGGCGCGATATTGGCGACAAGGCCACGCTGGCCGAGCTCGCCGGGGAATGCGGGCTCGATGCCGCCATGACCGCGACGCTTCTGGCAGGCGAGGCCGATGCCGACGACATCCGCGCCCGCGATGCCCATGCCCGCGAACGCGGCGTGACAGGCGTGCCCACCTTCATCCTCGCCAATCAGCACGTGCTGACCGGCGCGCAGCCGCCCGAACTTTGGGGCAAGGTCATCGAGGATGTGCGGGGCCTGATGAAAGAGGCCGAATGAGCGGCGGCCTGATCCTGGGTCTGGCGGCCACCCTGATCTGGGCCGCGATCCTGTTCTGGTCCGACCGTGACCCCGGCAATGGCCCCTGGCCGCCCCGGAGGGGCAGCTTGTTCACGGCGGCATGGGCCTGGGGGCTGACCACGCTGATCTATGTGGGGCTCGTGCAGACCTGGGGTCAGCCGCCGATCCTGCCCGCCCTCGTTCAATACGGTGTCGGCCTGCCGCTCGCGGTTGCAGGCAGCCTGCTGCACACATGGGCCACGGCCGCGCTTGGCCTGAAGGGCACCAGCGGATGGGATGTGGGGATCGCCACCCGTGGTCCCTACGCGTTCTGCCGGCATCCGCAATATCTGGGGCAGATCGTCAGCATCGCGGGGCTGGCGCTGATCATCGGGTCGGGCGAGGCGCTGGCGCTCGGGCTTGCCGCTTCGCTCATGCTGGGATACGGATCAGGGGTCGAGGATTGCGCGATTGCCGTGCACCACCCCGACGCCTTTGCGGCTCATTCCGCCAGAACCCCGTTCCTTTTGCCGAGATTTTCGAGCCGTTCATGACCGAGTCCGATTCCCGCCGCCTGAGCCAGGGCGAATTCATCGCCCTCATGGGCATGATGTTCGCCACCATCGCGTTCTCGATCGACTCGATGCTGCCCGCGCTGCCCGAGATCGCTAACGAACTGACCCCCGACGCGCCGAACCTGGCGCAGCTTGTTCTGACCTCATTCGTCTTCGGCATGGGGGCTGGCACGCTCGTAACAGGCCCGCTGTCGGATGCTTTTGGCCGCAAGGCGGTGATCTACTGGGGTGCAGGGCTTTATGTGCTTGGCTCTGTCATGGCCTATCTCGCGCCTTCGCTGGAACTGGTGCTGGCCGCGCGCGCGATCCAGGGGCTTGGGGCCGCAGGGCCTCGCATCGCCTCGATGGCACTGGTGCGAGACCTCTATTCCGGGCGGCAGATGGCGCGGATCATGTCCTTTGCCATGCTCGTCTTCATGATCTTCCCCGCTGTCGCGCCCATGATCGGCGCAGGCATCATAGCGCTTGCCGGCTGGCGGTCGATCTTTTTGGCCTTCGTTCTGTTCTCAGCGGTATCGATTGGCTGGATCGGCATCCGTCAGCCCGAAACCCTGCCCGTCGAGCGGCGGCGTGCACTGAATGGCGCGATGCTGTGGGCCGGGATGAAAGAGGTTCTAAGCCACCGGCAGGTGATGCTTTCGACGCTCATCCAGATCATGATCTTCGGCGTGCTCTTCGCCACCATCAGCTCTGTCCAGCAGGTCTTCGACATCACCTATGGCCGGGGGGAAACCTTCCCCTTCTGGTTTGCTGGCATCGCCGTCTTTTCCGCCCTGCCGCCGCTGGTCAATGCAACCCTGGTGGTCAAGCTGGGGATGCGGCCGCTTATCCGCCGGGCCCTGATGGGCCAGATTGCCGTGTCGGCGCTGGCGGGGGGCGTCTTTCTGACCTTGGGCAGCTCGGCCCCCTGGACCTTCTGGATCTTCCTCGTCTGGACCGCAGGGCAGTTTGCGGCCACGGGCTTTACCATCGGCAATCTCAACGCGCTGGCGCTGGAGCCCATGGGGCATATCGCGGGCATGACATCCTCGGTCATGGGGGCGGTCGCAACCGTGGGCGGGGCCCTGATCGGGGCCGTGATCGGCCAGCTGTTCAACGGAACGCCCACGCCGCTTGTGCTGTCGGTGCTGCTGGTCGCGGGCGTGAGCCTTGTTATCGCGACCCGCCTGCCGCGCGAGGGGCGTTAAGCCTTTTTCGCCTCGATCACCTTCTCGGCCAGGTCGCGGGCAATCGCTAAGGCGCCCTTGATCTTGTCGCTGTCCGTGGCCCAGTCCCGGCGCACCACGATCTTGTTGTCGCGCACCTTGGCCAATCCGCGCTGGTTCTGCACGAACTCCACCAGCCCTGCCGGATTGGCGAACTTGTCGTTGTGGAACTGGATCGTTGCGCCCTTGGGCCCGCCATCGAGTTTCGCGATCCCGGCCCGCTTGCACATGGCCTTGATACGCACGACCAGCAGCAGCGTGTTGACCTCTTTGGGCAGCTTGCCGAACCGGTCGATCAGCTCGGCGGCGAAACCTTCCAGTTCCACCTTGGTGTGAAGCTGCGACAGACGCCGGTAAAGCCCAAGCCGCACGTCGAGATCGGGCACGTAATCGGCCGGGATCAGCACGGGAACGCCAAGGTTGATCGTCGGCGCCCACTGCCCGTCATCATCGGTCAGCATCTCCATGTTGCCCGAGCGGATCTTGGCGATCGCCTCTTCCAGCATGGACTGGTAAAGCTCGAAGCCCACTTCCTTGACGTGGCCCGACTGCTCTTCTCCCACGATGTTGCCTGCACCGCGTATATCGAGATCCTGGCTCGCAATCGTGAACCCCGCCCCGAGGCTGTCGAGACTGCCCAGAACGCGCAGCCGCTTTTCGGCGGCAGGCGTCAGTTTCGCGCGCGGCTTGGTCGTCAGATAGGCATAGGCGCGGGTCTTGGACCGGCCGACGCGCCCCCGGATCTGGTAAAGCTGCGCAAGGCCATACATGTCGGCCCGGTGCACCACCATCGTGTTCGCGGTCGGAATGTCGATGCCGGATTCGATGATCGTGGTGGCCAGCAGAACGTCATACTTGCCGTCGTAAAAGGCATTCATCCGGTCGTCGAGCTCGCCCGCCGCCATCTGGCCATGGGCCACGACGAAGCTGACCTCGGGCACCTGGCTGCGCAGGAAATCCTCGATCTCGGGCAGATCCTCGATGCGGGGCACCACGTAGAAGCTCTGCCCGCCCCGATAGTGCTCGCGCAGCAGCGCCTCGCGGATGGTGACCGCGTCGAACTCGGACACAGAGGTGCGGATCGCCAGCCGGTCGACGGGCGGCGTGCCGATCAGGCTGAGGTCGCGCACACCGGACAGAGACATTTGCAGCGTGCGCGGGATGGGCGTGGCCGAGAGCGTCAGGACGTGCACCTCGGAGCGCATTTCCTTCAGCCGTTCCTTGTGGCCGACGCCAAAGCGCTGTTCCTCGTCGATAATCAACAGCCCGAGGTTCTGGAACCGGATGTTCTTGGCCAGGAGCGCGTGGGTGCCGATGCAGATATCGACGCTGCCATCAGACAGCCCCTTGCGCGTGTCGCTGGCCTGCTTTGCTGCAATGAAGCGCGACAACTGCCTGACATTGATAGGAAATCCACGGAACCTGTCGGCGAAGGTCTTAGCGTGCTGGCGGGCCAGAAGCGTGGTGGGCGCGATCACCGCCACCTGCATGCCGCTGGCCGCCGCGACAAATGCCGCGCGCATCGCGACCTCTGTCTTGCCGAAGCCCACATCGCCCACGACAAGCCGGTCCATCGGCCGCCCGCGTTCGAGGTCTTCCATCACATCGGCAATGGCAGACAGCTGGTCATCGGTTTCCTCGTATGGAAAGCGCGCGCAGAAGGCCTCCCACATGTCGCCGGGGGGCTCCATCACAGGGGCGTGGCGCAATTCGCGTTCGGCCGCGATGCGAATGAGCTTGTCGGCGATCTGGCGGATACGTTCCTTGAGCTTGGCCTTCTTGGCCTGCCAGGCCCCGCCGCCAAGCTTGTCGAGAAGCCCCTCTTCATGGCCATAGCGGCTCAGAAGTTCAATGTTTTCAACAGGAAGGAACAGCCGGTCACCGCCCGCGTATTCCAGCGCGATACATTCATGCGGCGCGCCCATTGCGGTGACGGTTTCCAGACCGTTATAGCGCCCGACCCCATGGTCGACATGCACCACCAGGTCGCCCGGGCTGAGGCTTTGCGCCTCGGTCAGGTAGTTTTCCGCCCGCTTTGTCTTGCGCTTGGGGCGGATCAGGCGGTCGCCCAGAACGTCTTGCTCGGAAATGACGGTCAGCCCCTGCCCGGAGAAACCCTGTTCCAGCGGCCAGACGGCAAGATTGACAGAGCCCCGCGGCAGGGTTTCTGCCCCGTTCGAGATGTCACGAAGGTCGGTAAGCCCCTGATCTTCAAGCAAGCCTTTCAATCGTTCGCGTGCACCCTCGGACCAGGAGGCCATGATCACGGCATTCTTCTTGCCTTCGGCCCGAATATGGTCGGTCAGCGCGCCGAAGAGGCTGATATTTTCCTGTTGGCGCTCCGGTGCAAAGTTGCGCCCGATACGCCCGCCCGCATCCACCACGCCGGGGCCGCTGGATTGCGGCAGTGGCGAGAACTGGATCACGCGATGCCCCGAAATCGCGGAGTCCCAGGCCGCGTCGGTCAGGTAGAGCAGTTCTGGCGGGCACGGCTTGTAAACCGTATCCAGCCGCCCCTTCTGCGTCATGGCGGTTTTGCGCGTATCATATTGATCGGCAATCGTTTCCCAACGGGCCAGCCGCTGCGGGGTGGACTGGTCATCCAGCGTGATCGTGGCCCCTGGCAGGTAATCGAACAGGGTCTCCAGCCGTTCGTGGAAGAAGGGTAGCCAGTGCTCGACACCCTGATGCTTGCGCCCTGCGCTGACCGCTTCGTAAAGAGGGTCTTCGCCGCCGCCAGCCCCGAATTCCACCCGGTAATTCTGCCTGAACCGCGCAATGGAGGGCTCATCGAGGATGACCTCCGACACGGGCGCGAGTTCGATGCGGCTGAGCTTTTCCGTGGTGCGCTGCGTGGCCGGGTCGAAGCGGCGCGCGCCATCGAGAACATCCCCGAAGAGATCGAGCCGCACCGGCATGTCCTCTCCCGGCGGCCAGACGTCGATGATGCCGCCGCGAATGGCGTAATCGCCCGGCTCCATCACCGTGGGAGATTGCGAAAACCCCATGCGGATCAGAAAGTTGCGCAGCGCCTCTTCGTCGATCTGGTAATCTACGCGGGCAACGAAAGCCGAGTTGCGCAGCAGGTCACGCGGCGGAACATACTGGGTGGCCGCCGTCAATGTGGTCAGCAGGATAAAGCGCCCCTCAAGCCCCGCGGCAAGGGCTGCCAGCGTAGCCATGCGCGTGGCGGAGATGTCGGCATTCGGCGAGACACGGTCGAAGGGCAGACAGTCCCAGCCCGGAAACCGCAGCACGGGCACGGAGGGACCGAAGAATTCCAGCGCCGTCGCCATCGCGGCCAGCCGCTTGTCATCGCGCGCCACATGCATGACCGGGCGATCATGATCCCCCAGCTCCCTGAGAAGGCGGAGCGCGTCATAGCCCTCTGGAACGCCGCCCATGAGGACATGGTTTTTATTGTTCATCAGGGGTTTGTCCCGCGCGGTTAAAGTCCCAATGCGCCATAGTGGAGGTTGGTCCACATGCCCCAGAAGGCGGTCACGAAGATCGAGACCACCCCGATCATCTGGACCATCATCCGATGATTGCGCAGACGACGGGCTATATCCTCAAAGCCGGTGTCCCGCAACTTGTGCGCGGTGCGCACATTGAGCGCCGCCACGCCCGTCATCGGCGCCATGAGAAGGAAGACGGCCTGGCAGAACTCGACCGAATAACCCCAGCCCATAACGGCAAGCCCTGTCAGCAGGAAGCTCATGAAGCCGATGGCTGAAACGCCGGAAAGCTCCACGATGCTGAGAATGCGGTTCACATTGACCTCGGCCAGCACCCGCATGTCGTGGATGGACCGTTCGTGGCCCCGGCGCGCCCGGGAGACCATGTCGAAGGGCACGCCCACGATCCAGTGACTGGCCGTCGACCACAGCGCTGCCAGCGCGATCCAGTACCAAAGGTTGGAAAACGACCTGAGGTCGATCACTTCGGTTGCAAGTTCTAGAAAATCCAAGGCTGCCCTGCCTCATGTCCCGGTAATCGCGGGCACATTAGTCGCGCATTTGCCCGGTTTCCAGCCCTTGAGAAAACTGCGCGAACATGACACCCATTTTGCAACACATGACGGCGGAGGATCATCCCATGCGCAACAACCAGGCCCCTTTCCCCAAGACGCGGTTCCGCCGCACCCGGGCAAGTGCGGCGGTGCGCGCGCTGGTTCGGGAAAACAGGCTGTCGGTCGATGACCTGATCTGGCCGGTCTTCGTGCGCGAAGGGCACGGAATCGAGGAACCTGTCGCCTCCATGCCGGGTGTGCACCGCTTTTCCGTCAACTGTCTTGTGAAGGCCGCGAAAGAAGCGCATCTGCTTGGAATTCCCGCGATCTGCATCTTTCCCTACACCGACCCCTCGCTGAAGACCGAGACCTGCGAAATCGCCTGGGATCCCGACAACATCGCCAACCGTGCGATCGCCGAGATCAAGGCCGCGGTGCCAGACCTGGCCATCATGACCGATATCGCGCTCGACCCTTATAATGCCAACGGTCATGACGGGATCGTGCGCGACGGGATCATCGTCAATGACGAAACCGTCGAGGCCCTGGTCAAGATGGCGCTGGCACAGGCGCGCGCGGGGGCTGATATCCTGGGGCCATCCGACATGATGGACGGGCGCATTGGCGCGATCCGAGACGCGCTGGAGGCCGAGGGCTTCGACAATGTCTCGATCATGTCCTACGCCGCGAAATTCGCCAGCGCCTATTACGGCCCGTTCCGCGATGCCGTGGGCGCGTCTGGCGCGCTCAAGGGCGACAAGAAAACCTACCAGATCGATCCGGCCAACCGGCTGGAGGCTCTGCGCTGCGTCGAGCGCGACCTGACAGAAGGCGCCGACATGGTGATGGTCAAGCCGGGCATGCCCTATCTCGATCTCTGTCGCGACGTGAAGGATGCCTTCGGCGCACCGACCTACGCCTACCAGGTGTCGGGCGAATACGCGATGATCGAGGCGGCAGCGGCCAATGACTGGATCGATGGTGAAAAGGTCATGATGGAAAGCCTGATGAGCTTCCGGCGCGCGGGCTGTGACGGGGTGCTGACCTATTTCGCACCGCGCGTAGCGCGGATTCTCAACGACTGACGAAAAAGGCCGCGCTTAGCCCTCGGGGCGGTGCGCGGCCAGTTCCGATTGCCGTCCGGGCGAGGGAAAAAAGCCCGGCGGCACGTCCTATACGGGCATGTCGTTAAAAAGCTCGTCCTCCACATCATCCTTGGGATCGGGATGCTTCCAACGCGGTGCCGGGCGTGGGCTGTCTTCGCGCGTCGCCGCCGGATCGGTCTTTTTCATCTCGTCGCTCGCGGGTTTGCGGGTTTTGTCATCGGCCATTGGGGCGCTCCTTCATCGTCGGGTCGGCGGAATCTCCGCCGGGTCATGCTGCGGACCGGGGCCAGATCGGCCACCGGTCCGGGAAGAACGGCCTCAAATCCCCACCCGGGGCCGTTCCCTGCGCCATGTCAGGTGGCGCATTTGCGGCAGAACGGCGTCCAGGGAAGCACGTCCAGCCTGTCTTCGGAAATGTCGTCCCCGCATTTCATGCAGGTGCCGTATTCCCCTTCATCCATGCGTTGCAGCGCGGCCTTGATCATCCGGATCTCGTGCTGGCCGGACACGCCCATGCCTTCCAGCACCTCGTCGCCTTCACGCTCGGTGGCCATTTCCTCCCAGTCTTTCGACTGGTGGCTTTCAAGCTCTTCCTCGATCTGGTGCAGCTTCTCGTCGAGGCTGGCCAGCCGTTTCACCAGGGAATCGCGGCGAATGGCGAGATCGATCATCAAGGGGTCCTCCTCGGGCTTTGCTGTTGCAGAGGCGCGGTTTCCAACGCTTGACCCGAGTTTATCGCGCTGGCGATTTGCCCCACGTTGACCGAGATCAAGCAAAGCGCGCATTTCGACCTTCTCTTGACGTGTTTTTCACCCTTCGTTCAGGTCGTTTCCTCTTTCGCCTTTTCAATCTGGGTCGCACGCGGCAGGGTTGTGGCACCCACCAAGACCGGAGCAGACCACGCATGGACCTTCGCCAGCTTTCCGACAGCCACTTCGTTGCCGGCCAGATCGACCCCGCCGACATGGCGGCCCTGGTCGAAACCGGCGTGACCACGATCATCTGCAATCGTCCCGATCACGAGGTGCCCCCAAGCCACCAGGCCGCTGCCATGCAGGACGCGGCTGAGGCGGCCGGGCTGGTCTTCGTCTTCAACCCTGTAAACGGCGCGGCGATGACGATGGACAATGTCGAGGAACAGGCCGATGCGCTCGACAGTGCCGAGGGCAAGGTGCTGGCCTATTGCGCCTCTGGCATGCGCTCGGCCGTCATGTGGGCCTTCGCGCAAGCCGGGCCGATGGAGACCTCCCACATCATCGACGCCGCCGAGGACGCAGGC
>NZ_CAXREX010000305.1:0-5650 GCF_964229645.1 Nioella sp.
CGCCCAGGCCATCGAGGGCGACGCCCATGTCCACCAGGCCGGCCACGGCAATGGCGCCGGCATCGCCCAGTCCGGCGGCGGCAATTTCGGCGTCGTCCACCAGGAAGGCAACGGCCATACCGGCACGCTCGCCCAGAACGGGTGCGACAGCTACGGCATCTTCCAGTTCGGCGAAGGCACCAACGCCAATGTCGCCCAGGGCAACGGCTGCCAGACCGGCCTGCTCTTCCAGTTCGGCTGGTAATCAGCCCAGAAGGTGCGGCCGGCAAGGGCTTTCCTGGACCCCGCCCAACCCGGCCAAACACCCGCGCCCTCCGGCCATAACGGAGGGCGCGTTCCGGTCAAAAACACACCGCCACAATACAGACACCCCCAATACACAACCAAGCGCAGGCAAAGCGTCGGTTCGAGCAGGCGTCTTGTCGGTTTCCCCGACGGCCCCATCGTGCGAGTCAGGCTAGGGTCCGGCTTGGCCATGAAAGGGAATCACGCCCATGTTCCTCAGCGTCTTCGACATCTTCAAGATCGGCATCGGCCCGTCTTCGTCCCATACGATGGGGCCCATGACCGCCGCGGCCCAGTTCCTCGAGTCGCTGCGCACGGGACTGCGCGAGCCGGGGGCGGGCGAGGTCTTCCGCGTGAGCTGTTCC
Organism: Nioella sp.; assembly: GCF_964229645.1. Lineage (GTDB taxonomy): Bacteria > Pseudomonadota > Alphaproteobacteria > Rhodobacterales > Rhodobacteraceae > Nioella. Next base: position 651 of record NZ_CAXREX010000305.1, read on the forward strand.
CTGCACGGGTCTCTGGCCTTCACCGGCAAGGGCCATGCCACCGACCGGGCGGTGATGCTGGGCCTTCTGGGCTATCTTCCCGCGACGATCGACCCCGATGCCGCAGAGCTTGCCCTGACGCAGCTGCACGAACTGGCGCTGTTGCGGCCCGACGGGCTGCCCAGGTTGCGGTTCGATCCCAAGACCGACCTCGTCTTCGATTTCGGCCCCCCGCTGCCGGGCCACGCGAACGGGATGATCTTGCGGGGGCATGACGCGAACGGGAACCTCTACATGGAGGAGACCTATTACTCGATCGGCGGCGGCTTCGTGATGACAGCGCAGGAACTGGATCGGCTGAACCAGGGCGGCGCCGAGGAGTTCCACGCTGAAAAGGCCGCGCAGGGCTATCCCTTCCCCTTCGGGTCTGCCGAGGAAATGCTGCATATGGGCAAGGTCTCGGGCAAGTCGATTGCCGAGATGAAATGGGAAAACGAATGCGCCAATGCACCGCGCGCCGAGATCCGCGACAGGCTCGATGCCGTATGGAAGGCGATGGATGATTGCATCGACCGGGGGCTGAGGATGGACGGCACATTGCCCGGCGGCCTGAAGGTGCGCCGCCGCGCGAAAGCGATCCATGAACAGCTGCTGGCAGAGCGGGGTCGGAACATCGCGCAACCCCATGTCGTGAACGACTGGATGAGCGTTTACGCAATGGCGGTGAACGAGGAAAACGCGGCAGGCGGCAAGGTGGTGACATCGCCCACCAATGGCGCGGCGGGTGTTGTTCCGGCGGTGCTGCGATACTACCGCGACCATTGCATTGGCGCGACCGAGGAGGGCCGGCGCACCTTCCTGATGACTGCGGCGGCGATTGGCGGCCTGATCAAGCATAACGCCTCGATCTCGGGCGCCGAGGTTGGCTGCCAGGGCGAGGTGGGCAGCGCGTCCGCAATGGCGGCGGCGGGCCTTTGCGCCGCGCTTGGCGGAACCAACGAGCAGATCGAGAACGCCGCTGAGATCGCACTGGAGCATCACCTGGGCATGACCTGCGACCCGGTTGCCGGGCTGGTGCAGGTGCCTTGCATCGAGCGCAACGGCCTTGGCGCGATCAAGGCGGTGAGCGCGGCGTCGCTGGCGCTGCGCGGTGACGGGCAGCATTTCATGCCGCTGGATAATTGCATCGAGGCGATGCGCCAGACAGGCATCGACATGAACGAGAACTACAAGGAAACCAGCCGGGGCGGGCTGGCGGTGAACATCCCCGAATGCTGAGGGGCACCGCCAGCGACTGACCCGTTATTCCGCCGCTGTCGCCTCGGCCTCGGCGATGCGTTCCTCCTCCTCGATGAAGCGCAGCAGCATGTCCTTGGCCTTGTCGTCGGTCACGCGGAAGTTGCTGATGCGATTGCGATTGAGCATGTGCCGCAGCTTGGAAAGATTGCGGTTGCCAATGGCCCCGTCGACATTTTCATGCAGCTGGCCCGCCGCCGACTTGGCGCGCAGCCACTGGCGCAGATATTCGTGATCGGTCGGACCCTTTTCGCACCAGACACGCTCGAAGGTCATCATGATGAAGTCCTGCACGGACTTGTAGAGATGCCGCCGGTCTTCCTTGAACGGGTAGTTGAAGATATCGGCCACGATTTCATAGGAGGGCCAATAGAAGATGTGCCCTTCGTCCTTGAATTCGCGCATGACCTCGTCGATGGCGACGCGTAGAACCGCCTTGGACACGCTGTTGGCGCTGATGCAGCTTTCGTCGCGGAACGTGGTGATGAGCGGAATGGGCGACAGCGTCAGGATGATCTTGGCGTCCGGGCGGTGCTTGCGCACGAGGCGGTAGATCTCGCGCAGGTTCTCGCGGTTTTCCTCGACAGTCGACACGCGGAACTTGTGACGCTCGGGGTCATACTTGTCCTTGGGCAGGGTGCGCCAGAAGACGCCGCCCGTGGGTTCGTCATACCAGACCTCGGAAAGCCCGAGCGTGAGGATGAACACGTCGGTTTCATTGAAGAGGCGCAGGGTTTCCTGGCGCACATCCTCGTCGTAGCCGAATTCCTCGGCCTTGTAGCCATGCCAGAGCGGGGCCTCGAACTTCTTGGCCTCGAACGCCCATTCGAACTGCTGGCGGATGACGAAGGAATTCACCATGCCCTCGCCGCAACTGACGACATAGGCATTGCTTTCCTTGTTGCGGGTCAGGACGTTGTAATGCCGCGAAGCGAGCCAATCCGAGATATAGGCTGCAAAGCAGCTGCCGAAGGCGGTGACCTTGGTATTTTCGTTGATCGCCCGTTCCGGCGGTTCCCACCCGGACAGGACATAGTCCAGCACGGCCGTTTCAGGCATCATGTGGAGCGCCTTTGGCGGGCGACTGCCCTTGGCACCGCGGAACCAGGTCTGGTGCACCCGGCCTTCCTTGGTGGATTCGTTGCCTGCTACTCGGTCCGCCGCCTTGGTCACGGCGGACGGGTCCAACAATGTACTCATCTCGCTACCTTCTGCTCGAAAGTTTGTTTTTGTCTTTTCGAGAATCGTAGCAGACAGGCGCAAAAAATGAATCCTCTTTTTTCAGAGGCTTCCGAGACGTGACTGATGCGGGCTGTCAGACCGGGGCGCGCATGGTTTCGCCGGGGTCGAAACCGGCGTCCATGGTGATGATCTGGTCGCAGTCCTCGCCCGCAACGCGCGAGGCGATGATCTGCGCCGCGGCCCGGCCGATTTCCAGCCGCCTTGTGTCCATCGTGGCCAGGCGCATGGGCAGACCATCGAGTATTTCGACGGCGTTGAAGCCGGCAAGCCCCACGTCCTGCGGGATGCGAATGCCTTTTCCCAGACAGTACAAGAGCCCGCCAGCGCCGATCATGTCATTGGAATAATAAAGAAAATCCAAGTCCTTGTGGCGTGTCAGCATTTCTTGCGTCATCTCGCGACCTTTGCCGAGGCCGGAGCCGCCTGAATAAAAGATACGGTCAACGAGGTCGATCCCGGCCTCGTTCAGAACGCCCTCAAACCCTTCGAGCCGCTTTCGGGCGCGGAAGTCGAGTGGCATCTTGGTGCCCATGAAGCCAATGCGTTTGTAGCCGCGGGATAGGATTTCCCGCGCCATGCGCGCGCCCGCTGCCCGGTGGCTGATGCCAACCATCGCGTCGATGGGATCGCCATCGGCATCCATGATCTCGACCACCGGAATGCCGGAATTGGCCAGCATCGCGCGGCTTGCGTCGGAATGTTCGATCCCGGCGACAATCATCCCCGAGGGGCGCCACGAGAGCATTTCGTAGATCACTTCCTCTTCGCGCTCGGGCTTGTAGTGGGTGGCACCGAACACAGGTTGCAGATCGGTGTCGTCCAGGACGTCCGAGATCCCCGCCAGCACCTGCGGAAAGACCATGTTGGACAGGGACGGAATGACGACGCCCACGAGGTTGACCCGAGACGAGGCGAGGGCACCCGCAATCTTGTTGGGCACATAACCTAGGGAGCGCGCGGCCTCCAGCACGCGGGCCCGCGTTGCTTGGGACACATCCCCCCTGTTTCTCAGAACACGGCTGACGGTCATTTCCGAGACATTGGCCGCTTCGGCCACGTCACGCAGGGTCAGTTGGGGTCGGCCGGGGTCATTGCTTCTGGGGGGCAACGTTTGGGCTCCTGCTGGTTGCGGTAACACGACTGTTACGCACTTCTGCCCGGCTTGTCCAAACCAGAACGCGCCGGGCGGCTTTTTCGCGCGCCCCGCCTTGCCTTGGTTGGCGGAATTGCGCAAAACGGAGCGCGTCGGCCCCGTGGCTCAACTGGATAGAGCAGCCCCCTCCTAAGGGGCAGGTTGCAGGTTCGAATCCTGCCGGGGTCACCATAATTCCGGAATTCAAAACCGTCTCAGATGGAGCCCGGCCTCAGCCGATTGGAGCCTGCGCAGCGACATGCACAGGTTTCGCTCAATACGAATGTCATTCCGAAAAGAATGCGCAATTCGTGAATGACAGTCTGAATTGTGCGCCGGGTCGTCTGATCGCGCGGGAAGGCGACTTTCGCGTGCATCCCGGAAGCGACTTCGTAACATTCTGATTTCATTGATTCATTCCAGCAATTCTTGCAGACACCTTGTGGCTTGCTCTGGGTGGATGATCAATCGACCTTGAGAGTTGCATTACGACTCCCGGAAATGGAATTGATGATTCTACGAATTGATCTTTGCAATGGCATAGTAAGACGAATTCCAAAAAACATCCCTTATCCAATTTGAGCGCCGAACAACAGTTCATGGCCTTGCCTTCGGGCATGTTGCCGTGGGGTAACATTCAGCGGAACAGATCGACGCCCGCTAAGGATAGCGCTCAATTATATCGAAAAAATTCTACATAGATCGTAAGATAGACTGTGATCGAATACGAGATTCGTAACGAGTAGGGCGAAACTAAATCGCCAAAGAAGACCTATACGCCGATTGTTCAGCACTTATAGCGTCAACCTATCTGAAGCATCAAATCGGAAACGTGAAATAGCAAGGGAGTTCCCCAAATGATAAATCCTCTTTCCAAGATAAAATTACTGAGATCGGAGGAGAAGAAATCGGAAGGTCAAATCAGCCTTGGTCTATTCTTCGATGATCACTTCTACCCGAACGTAAAAGCAACCAAGCGCAATACGAAAGACGACTGGAGTGTGTTCAATGTGCACATCCGGGAGTCACTCGGTCGCTACAAGATGAACGAGCTGACGAATGAAATCCTGGATGAATGGGTCGTTGGTCAGCAGAAGAAGGGATACCAGCGCAGCACGATTAACAAGCACATCTTCCTGCTCAACCGGATGATGAACCTTGCAAGGCACTGGGGTTACCTGGAAACCAGTCAAAGAATCAGTAACTTGCGCAAACTTTCCCTGGGGGATTACAAGCAGAGGTTCCTCGATCAGGAAGAGATCTCGCGCCTGCTGGTGCATGCGCAACGCACCCGGCATCCGCATATCTACAACGTCATCCGGCTTCTTATCCTGACCGGGGCCCGAAAGGG
>NZ_CAXREX010000306.1:0-6620 GCF_964229645.1 Nioella sp.
CCGGTCAGAAGGGCAAGGGGCGGCGTGGGCTGGCCGGACAGGCGGTCGAAGGGGCCATCGGAGACCAGGGTTTGCCCCGCGAAACCGGTGCCGACATGCCCCCCCGCGAAGGCGATGCCATGATCGAGGCTGTAGCCCGGTTCCGGGCGCGGGGGCAGGATCTCGAACCCGATCACGGCCAGCGCCGTTTCCCGGATCCCGGCGTAGTCGCGCGGCGTGACGCTTTGCGCATGGAGCGGCAGGCCAAGAAGCAGCAGGACGGCCGGGGACAGGCGCAGCATGGCGACCTAGCCCCGCGCCTCGACCCGCTGGCGTGCCAGGGCGCTGTCTCGGTCATTGACGCCAAGTAGGTTCGCGGTCAGGCGTAGCAGCGCGTCTTCTTCGTGGTCGCGCACGCCATCGGCCAGAACCACCGACCACAGCGCCTCGATCACGCCGGCGCGCTCCTCGTAGGGCACGGCATCCTTGATCGCGCGGGTAAAGCGCACCGTGTCGGGGGCCTCGGATTCTAGGGTTTCGGCTTCGCGCCGCAGCTTGGTGGCCTCGAAAGGCCCAAGCCCGTGGCGTTCGGCCAAAATCCGGTCGATGCGGGCGATCTCGGCCTCGTCATACTGGCCGTCGCTGCGCGCGATACGCACCAGAAGCGCACCAAGCGCTAGCCGCGCATCGGGATCGGGCAGGGGGGCGGGGTCGGACGCCGTGAGGCGCTTGAGCAATTCACCGAACATGGGTCCGAGATAAGCCCCATTTCCCCTGCTGCCAAGGCGCTACCTTCATCCAGTGGGCGGCGTGACCTGTCCCGACATGATCGGAACGGCGCGCCCGGCGATGCGGATGGCGCTGATCCGGCCGTCGTCGACCATGACCGCAAGGCCGATCTGGGACGGGCGGCCCATTTCGACGCCCTGCACCAGCGTGAAGGTGTTTTCGCCCTCTGCCAAGTCCCCGCCCGCCATGAGCTGTGCCGCGAAAATGGCCGAGGCCGAGCCGGTGGCAGGGTCTTCGGGCACGCCGTGATCGGGGGCGAACATCCGGGTGCGGAAGGTGCCATCGCCTGCGGGCGTGTAAAGGAATACGGATTCGTTTGTATTGCGCGACAGGTCCGCCCAGGCCGGTTGCGTGGGCTTGGCCGCGGCCAGGGCATGCGGCCCCTTGAGCGGCACGAAGAGAAAATCGGGCCCGGCTTTCCAGACCCGGGGCTGGTGGGCGCCGTAGCCGATCTGGCCCGCGGACAGGCCGAGCGCGGCCCCGATCAGGGCCGGGCTGGTGTCGCCGCCCATGGGCATGGGCAGTTGCGGGGCCGTGAATTCTGCCGTGATCACCCCGTTGCGGCACCAGACGGAGACCGGCACGAGGCCCGCGGCTTCCTCCAGCGTGATCTCGTCATCCCAATCGCTGCCGCTGTTGCGCCCACGGGCGATATGGATCGCGCAGCCGATGGTGGGGTGGCCTGCGAAGGGACTCTCTGCCGTGGGAAAGAAGATGCGCACCTTGGCCGTGTGGGCCGGGTCGTCGGGCGTCTGGACGAAGATGGTTTCCGAGAGGTTGAACTCACGCGCGATGGTCTGCATCTGCGCGGTGCTGAGCCCGTCGGCCTCTTCGACGATGGCCAGGGGGTTGCCCGCATAGGGCTCGGTCGTGAAAACGTCCGTCGTGGCGAAGGGAAGGCGGGTCATGGAAACCTCGGGTGGGGGCGGTCCGGCCATTTGGTGCCGATTTGCGGACAGGATGCAAGCCGAAGCGCAACAGGCGGCGCCAAATGGCACCGCCTGGGAGGGGGGCAGAGCGGGGACCGGATCAGAAGTGGAAGGCCACGCCGATCGAGACCGCGTCAGAGTCGAAGTCGAGGTTGGAGGCGTAGATCAGACCGCCCGTGTTGTAGGTGGTATGGGCATATTCGATGCGCAGCGAGATGGTGTCGCTGACCAGGGTTTCCAGACCAAGGCCGTAGCTCATGCCCTCGAAGCTTTCCGAGAAGGGCGCGCCGGTCTGGGTGAAATCCGCCCAGGTGTAGCCGAGCGTGGCGTAGACCATGGAATTGCCGAACACGTAGCCTGCACGCGCGCCCAGTTCGAGCGGTCCTTCGACCGAGAAGGTGGTGCCGGGGGCAATCTGGTGATCGCGGTCCAGCCCGTAGGACAGTTCCGCACCGACGATGATGTCGGGGGTCACGGCATGGTTGTAGCCGACAAAGACGCCGCCGGTATGGGCGCTTTGCAGGGGCAGGCCGAAGGAGTTTTCAAGGTTGGCGTTGCCCAGTTCGAAGCCGGCATAGAAGCCCGCGAAATCAGAGGCGTCGGCGAAGGCGGCAGGGGCCAAGGCGAGCGAAAGCGCGAAGGCCGAGGCGAGGGTGGTAAAGGTCTTGGTCATGGCAAAAGTCCTGGTCCGAAACGGATACTTGTGAAGGGTGAAGCTTCTGAAATCGCTTACGATCATGTGTCGCGCGGGACCGCCCGCAGGTTCAAAGAAAACACAAAGAAAAATCCCCGCCGGGCGTATGACCCTGCGGGGATGGTTTTTTATTCAAGATCAGGTGCTTGCGATCAGACGAGGCGCGAGTTGTCCTTGGCGGCCCGCACGAAATCGCGAAACAGCGGATGCGGATCGAAGGGTTTGGATTTCAGTTCGGGGTGGAATTGCACGCCGATGAACCACGGATGGTCCTTGTGTTCCACGATCTCGGGCAGGCGTCCGTCGGGGGACATGCCGGAAAAGAGCAGGCCCTTTTCCTCCAGCGCCTCGCGATACTTGATGTCGACCTCGTAGCGGTGGCGGTGACGTTCCTCGATGGCGCAGCCGCCATAGACTTCGGCCACTTTCGAGCCTTGCTTGAGCACCGCGTCATAAGCGCCGAGCCGCATGGTGCCGCCCTTGTCGTCATCGACCTTGCGGGTGACCTTGTAGTTGCCCTGCACCCATTCCTTGAGGTGGTAGACCACCGGCGTGAAGCGCTTCTTGCCCGACTCGTGATCGAATTCCTCGGACCCGGCATCGCCAAGATTGGCCAGGTTGCGTGCGGCCTCGATCACCGCCATCTGCATCCCGAGGCAGATCCCCAGATAGGGCACCTTGTGCTCGCGCGCGAATTGCGCGGCCGTGATCTTGCCCTCGGTGCCGCGGTCGCCGAAGCCGCCGGGCACCAGGATCGCGTCGAAGCCTTCGAGATAGGGGACCGGGTCTTCGCGGTCAAAAATCTCGGCGTCGATCCACTCGGCCTTGACCTTCACCCGGTTGGCCATGCCGCCGTGGGTCAGCGCCTCGGCGATGGATTTGTAGGCGTCTTCCAGCTGCGTGTACTTGCCGACAATGGCGACCTTCACTTCGCCTTCCGGGTTGTGCACCCGGTCACTGACATCTTCCCACCGGCTGAGGTCGGGCTTGGGGGCGGGGCTGATGCCGAAGGCGTCGAGAACGGCCTGGTCCAGCCCTTCCTGGTGATAGGCCAGCGGCGCGTCGTAGATCGAGCCCAGGTCCTGCGCGGCGATCACCGAGTCGGGGCGCACGTTACAGAACAGCGCCAACTTCTCGCGTTCCTTGGCCGGGATCGGGCCTTCGGAGCGGCAGACCAGGATGTCGGGGGCAAGGCCGATCGAGCGCAGTTCCTTCACACTGTGCTGCGTGGGCTTGGTCTTCAACTCGCCCGATGCCTTGATATAGGGCAGCAGGGTGAGATGCATGAAGATGCACTGACCGCGCGGCTTTTCCTGTCCGAACTGGCGGATGGCCTCGAAGAAGGGCAGGCCCTCGATGTCGCCCACGGTGCCGCCGATTTCGCAGAGCATGAAATCCACGTCGTCTTCACCGATCGAGATGAAATCCTTGATCTCGTTGGTGACGTGGGGAATGACCTGGATGGTTTTGCCCAGGTAGGTGCCCTTGCGCTCTTTCTCCAGCACGTTGGAGTAGATTCGGCCCGAACTTACGGAATCGGTCTTGCAGGCCGGCACCCCGGTGAAACGCTCGTAATGACCAAGGTCGAGATCGGTCTCGGCCCCGTCATCGGTGACGAAGACCTCGCCATGTTCGAACGGCGACATCGTGCCCGGATCGACGTTCAGATAGGGGTCGAGCTTGCGCAGCCGGACGGTGAAGCCCCGTGCCTGCAGAAGCGCCCCCAGAGCCGCGGATGCCAGACCTTTCCCAAGCGAGGAAACCACCCCGCCGGTGATGAAGATGAATCGCGCCATGTGGTGCTAGTCTCCCGTGCCGGACCGGTTGCCGCAAACAGCAAATCGCGATCCTCAAATCCCTCTATCACGGGATTTGAGGATAACAGGATTCGCACGGGCAGGGCAAGCCAGCCGCTACATGATGTTGAGTGAAGGGGCCGAAACCCCAAGATTTATTGGATTAGTCGGCGCGCGGCGGAACCAGCGGCGCGTCGGTTTCGGCGGGCGGAAGCAGCGGACCCTCGCCCGGCAGGGCAGGAACCGTGGTCTCTTCCGTGGATTCGGCAGGGGCCGCGCCGATCCGGTCGAGCACCGAGTCGGTCGAGGAGTTTTGCGCCGAGATGATCGTCAGGGTGACCGAGGTGGCCAGGAAGGCGATGGCAAAGCCCCAGGTGATCTTGCCAAGCGCGGTGGCCGCAGAGCGCCCGCTCATCACACCGCCGCCGCCACCTCCGATACCGAGACCGCCACCTTCAGACCGTTGCAGCAGAACAACCCCGATCAGACAGATGGCAAGGATCAGATGGACGACGAGGATGACGTTTTCCATGAGGGCAGCTTTCCCGGGCCTTGCATTCTTTCGGCCTTACTTATGGGATGCGACAGGCCGCCGCAAGAGGGTTCATTGTGCAGTTGCAGCGTGATCGGCCCTGTTTGCGCAATCAACGTGCGGTTGCGCCCCTGCCTGCGGCCATTGGGGCCACACTTTCCTGTTTCACCCCGGCAGAGGCACCGTTATACACGCCCCGGTTTGAGCCCGGTTCATCAGGAAGGATCCGTCATCATGGCCAACGTGGTTGTCGTGGGCGCCCAGTGGGGCGACGAAGGCAAGGGCAAGATCGTCGACTGGCTGAGCGAGCGCGCCGACGTGATCTGCCGATTCCAGGGCGGGCACAACGCGGGCCACACGCTGGTGATCGACGGCAAGGTCTACAAGCTGCACGCGCTGCCCTCGGGCGTGGTGCGCGGCGGCAAGATGTCGGTGATCGGCAATGGCGTGGTGCTGGACCCCTGGCACCTTCTGGGCGAGATCGAGACCGTGCGCGCGCAGGGCGTCGAAATCACCCCCGAAACCCTGATGATCGCGGAAAACACGCCGCTCATCCTGCCCATCCACGGCGAGCTTGACCGCGCCCGCGAGGAAGCGGCCAGCAAGGGCACCAAGATCGGCACCACCGGGCGCGGCATCGGCCCGGCCTACGAAGACAAGGTGGGCCGCCGGTCCATCCGCGTGGCGGACCTGGCCGACGAGGCGACACTGATCGCCCGCGTCGACCGCGCGCTGCAGCATCATGACCCGCTGCGCCGGGGCCTGGGCATCGACCCGGTGGACCGGGACGCGCTGATCGCTCAGCTCAAGGACATCGCACCGCAGATCCTGCCCTTCGCGGCGCCGGTCTGGAAGGTGCTGAACGAACGGCGCAAGGCCGGCAACCGCATTCTCTTCGAAGGGGCGCAGGGCGCGCTGCTGGATATCGATTTCGGCACCTATCCCTTCGTGACCTCCTCGAACGTGATCGCGGGTCAGGCCGCGACCGGCGTGGGCATCGGCCCCAATGCGATCGACTTCGTGCTCGGCATCGTCAAGGCCTACACCACCCGCGTGGGCGAGGGCCCGTTCCCGACCGAACTGCACGATGCCGACGGCGAGCGGCTCGGCACCCGCGGGCACGAGTTCGGCACGACCACGGGGCGCAAGCGCCGCTGCGGCTGGTTCGACGCCTGCCTCGTGCGCCAGACCTGTGCGATTTCCGGCATCAACGGCATTTCGCTGACCAAGCTCGACGTGCTGGACGGGTTCGAGACGCTGAAAATCTGCGTGGGCTACGATCTTGATGGCGAACGTCTGGACTACCTGCCGACCGCCGCCGATCAACAGGCGCGCTGCACGCCCATCTACGAGGAAATGCCCGGCTGGTCGGAATCGACTGAAGGGGCGCGGTCGTGGAACGATCTGCCAGCGAATGCGATCAAATATGTCAAACGCGTTGAAGAGTTGATCGAGTGCCCTGTCGCACTACTGTCCACCTCGCCTGAACGTGACGACACAATCCTTGTAACCGATCCATTCGCAGACTGATGACCTATAAGAACCGGAAACGCCTAGCCTTGTTTATCCTCGTTGTGGGGATGCCGGCCTATGTGGTTTTCGCTGTTACGGTCATGTCGAATATCGACCGTTTGCCCAAATGGCTCGAATTGCCGACATATATCTTTCTCGGGATTGCATGGGCGATCCCGTTCCGCTGGGTGTTTTTGGGGATTGGCAAAGACGATCCCGACGCCCCGCAGCAGGATCAGGACTAACAAAAGGCCGGTTTTCACCGGCCTTTTTGTTGCATCGTGCCCTCATATTGGCGGTCTTTGCATCCTTTCAACTCAATCAAAAATTGCATATCGTCGCCCGTACATTGGCAAAAATTTGTTTGAGGTCCGGAGGCGATTTTGAGC
>NZ_CAXREX010000307.1:0-4178 GCF_964229645.1 Nioella sp.
GTGGGGGGCGGGCACACCCATGCGCTCGTTTTGCGCATGTGGGCGATGGCACCCTTGCCTGGCGTCCGCCTGACTCTGGTCAACCCCGGCCCGACCGCGCCCTATTCGGGCATGTTACCGGGGCATGTGGCTGGCCACTACGGGCGCTCGGACCTGGATATCGACCTGGTGCGCCTGGCCCGCTTCGCCGGGGCGCGCCTGGTGATCGGCGAGGTGGACGCCATTGATCCGCTGGCGCGCAAGGTGGCGGTGCCGGGGCGCGCGCCGATCGGCTATGACATCCTGTCCATCGACATCGGGATTCACGCGCATATGCCCGAGATCCCGGGCTTCGACACCCATGGAATCGCAGCCAAGCCACTTGACCGCTTCGCCGATGCGTGGGCCCGCTTCGTGGCCTCTGGCGGCGGACCGGTGGCCGTGATCGGGGCGGGGGTGGCGGGGGTTGAACTGGCCAGGGCGGCAGCGCACCGATTGCGGGAAGCCACCGGGCAGGCGGCGGTCACGCTGCTCGATCGTGGCGGCATTCTGGAGGGCGTTCACGCCCGGGCGCGGGCGCGGCTGCTGACCGAATTGGAGAGGGCCCGGATCGCCCTGCGACCTGACGTGGACGTAGAGGAGATCGCCGGAGATCATCTGCGATTGGCCACGGGCGAGCAGATTGCCTCAACCTTCACGCTCGGCGCAGCAGGCGCGCGGCCCCATGCCTGGCTGGAAGGCACCGGCCTGGCTCTGGAAGACGGGTTCATCACCGTAGACCGAACCCTGCGCTCTGCCTCCCACCCCGAGATTTTCGCGGCAGGCGACTGTGCCCATCTGGGCTTTGCCCCACGCCCAAAGGCCGGGGTCTACGCGGTGCGGGCCGCGCCTGTCCTGCTGCGCAATCTCAAGGCGTTGGCCATGGGGCGAGAGGCTGACATGACCACCTTTCGCCCGCAGCGCGATTACCTCAAGCTTATCTCGCTCGGCGCCAAGCGGGCCCTGGCGGAAAAGAAGGGTGTCGTGGCGGCAGGTGCAGCGCTGTGGAACTGGAAGAACCGGATCGACCAGCGCTTCATGCAAAAGTTCCGCGACCTGGCCCCGATGACCCCGCCGCCCCTGCCGCGCGACTTGGCCGACGGTCTGCGGGCCGCGCTTGGCGACAAGCCGCTTTGCGGGGGCTGCGGGGCAAAGCTGGGTCCGGGCAGCTTGTCGACGGCGCTGAAGATCCTGCCCCCCGTGGGTCGCGCCGACGTGGCCAGTCAGCCGGGCGACGACGCGGCGGTGCTGGAGATGGGGGGCACGCGCCAGGTTCTGACCACCGACCACCTGCGCGGCTTCACCGTCGATCACGGGCTTCAGGCGCGTGTCGCGGCCATTCATGCGCTCGGGGATTGCTGGGCCATGGGCGCAAGGCCACAGGCTGCCTTGGCGACCTTGATCCTGCCGCGCCTGTCGCCCGCCCTGCAGGCCCGCTGGATGGAGGAGATCATGGCCGAAGCAGCGGCGGTTTTCGCCGCTGAAGGGGCCGAGATCGTGGGTGGACACAGTTCCATGGGAGACGAGTTGACCATCGGTTTCAGCGTCACCGGCTTGCTCGAAGGCCCGGCAATCACGCTGGCCGGGGCACGCCCCGGAGACCAACTGGTTCTGACCAAGGCGCTTGGAACCGGGACGATCCTGGCTGGCGAAATGCAACTGGCCGCCGAAGGGGCAGTTGTGGCCGGGGCCTGGGCGCAGATGGCCAAAAGCTCTGGTCCTGCCGCGGCTTTGCTTGCCGGCGTGGCTCGGGCGATGACCGACGTGACGGGCTTCGGCCTGGCCGGCCACCTGATGAACATATGCGAGGCTTCGGGCGTGGGCGCACGGGTGCCGCTGCAAGCCCTTCCGGTGCTGCCCGGTGCGCGCGGCCTTCTGGAACGCGGCATTCGCTCGACCGTGCACGCCCCCAACCGTGCGGCCCTCTCCGGGCGCGTCGAGGACGCGACGGGCGACGATATCCTCTACGATCCCCAGACCTCGGGCGGCCTGCTGGCGGCCGTGCCGCCGGGCCAGGTGCACGACTTGCTGTCGGCGCTTCGCGACGCGGGAATTACCGCGGTCACGATCGGAGAAGTCACGGACGGCCCGCCCCGGATCGCCCTTGGTTGAGCGCTCCTAGCGCGCCACCACCTCGGCGAAGGTCTCGGCCAGGCGATCGGCCAGCTTGGGCAGGTCTGCATCCCCAAGCCCCATGGCCTGGACACGGGCGGCAATGGGCGCATCATCCCTCTCCCGCGCGCGGGCATAGGCCGGATCGTAGTGATGCGTGACAAGCTCACCTGCCAGCTGTTCCCAGGCATGGGCCGATGCGAGCGCCTGCCAATGGGCAACCCGGTCGCCGCCAACCAGTTGCTTCAACCCGTTCAACAGCTCCATCAGCGCCTCCGGTTCAGCCAGAAGGTCGGCATAGGCCCACGCCAGGTAGGCCGCCCGCGCCGGCACCTGCGCCTCGACGACCACGCGCGGGGCCGCGATCATCGCCTTCCACATCGCGGGTGGGATCCGCAGCGCGCCGATCCGACTCGACTCGGCCTCGACGATCACGGGCCGTGACGGATCAAGCGCCTGCAAGGCCGCGAAAAGCGCGCTCTCGAAAGCTTTCTGGGACGGCTGCCCCCCTGCCCTTGCCCCCAGGATCGACCCACGGTGACCGGCAAGCCCCTCGAGGTCCACCACCTGAACGCCCCGACCGGCCAGCAGATGCAAAAGCTCGGTCTTGGCCGTCCCGGTATTGCCATCAAGCCGGATCAGCCGAAAGGGCAGGGCCGCGCCATAGAACGCATCGACGATGGCCCGGCGATACCTGCGATAGCCACCGTCCAGCACGTCGACGCGCCAGCCGATCTGCCGCAGGATGATCGCGAAGGAATTGGACCGCTGCCCGCCGCGCCAGCAATAGACCAGCGGGCGCCAGCCGCCATCCTGCCCCAGAAGGCTGCTCTCGATATGCTGCGCGGCATTGCGTGCCACCAGGGCCGCCCCGATCTTGCGCGCCTTGAAAGGGCTCTCCTGCTTGTAGATCGTTCCCACGCGGGCGCGCTCGGCATCGTCGAGCACAGGCAAAGAGATCGCGCCGGGCAGGTGATCCTCGGCAAACTCGGCAGGGGCGCGCACGTCGATCACCGTGTCGTAGCCCGTCCACATGCCGTTCCAGATATCACCCAGTTCGACGCTCACGCCGCTTCGTCCTTCTTCTTGGTCCAAATACTCATCCTGCGGCCCGGCCGGGCGGCACCGATGCAATGACACCGCACAAGCCGCCACACGGGATCGCGGCCCGCAGGGCCGCCCTCCCGCCCCTCAGATCTCCTCGCCGTTCATCTTGCGGAAGCGCTGGATCAGGCTCGACGTGTCCCACCGGCCGCCGCCCAACTGCTGCACCTCGGCATAGAACTGGTCGACAAGGGCCGTCACCGGCAGCGACAGGCCCATTTCCTTGCCCTGCTCCAGCGCGATGCCCAGGTCCTTGCGCATCCAGTCGACGGCAAAGCCATGGGTGAAGTGATTGTCCACCATCGTGTCGGCCCGGTTGGCAAGCTGCCACGAGCCACCCGCACCCTGACTGACAAGCTTGGCCACCTTCTTGGCGTCGAGCCCGGCTTTCATGGCGAAGTAGAGCCCTTCGGAGATGCTCTGCACCGCGCCCACGATGCAGACCTGGTTGACCATCTTGGTCAGCTGACCAGACCCCACGGGGCCGAAATGCTCGATCGCCTTGGCATAGGCATCCATCACCGGAACGGCCGCCCCGTAGGGCGCATCATCGCCCCCGCACATGATGGCAAGCTGGCCGTTCTCGGCCCCCGCCTGGCCACCCGAAACCGGGGCATCGACCCAGGCGATGCCTTGCGCGGCACCTTGCTCGGCCAGTTCACGGGTCACGATGGCCGACACCGTGGTGTGGTCGACGAAGATCGCGCCTGCCTTCATCCCGGCGAAGGCCCCGTCTGCGCCCAGGACAACGGACCGCAGGTCATCGTCATTGCCCACGCAGGCCATCACGAAATCGCACTCGGCCACGGCTTCACGCGGGGTCGCGGCAAAGCCACCGCCATGCTCACCTGCCCAGTTCTCTGCCTTCTCGGTGGTGCGGTTGTAGACCGTCACATCATGGCCAGCGGCCTTCAGGTGCCCCGCCATCGGGTAGCCCATCACGC
>NZ_CAXREX010000308.1:0-7128 GCF_964229645.1 Nioella sp.
GCGGACTTTTCGGGCTTTCGCTGCGCCGTTCACGAAGGTCCGTTGCCCCCTCTTCTTTAGGGTGGACTAAGCATCGAGTAACGCATCGATCACCGCGCATTCTGGGGCAGCATCGCCGGTGCATCGCGCAACAGTGTCCGACAGGACGCGCTCGATGCGCTGCAGATCGGCAATCTTGGCCTGAACGTCAGTCAGATGATCTTCGGCGATGATCTGCACCTCGGCGCATGTCCGGGATCGGTCATCGACCAGCCCAAGCAGCCCGCGAACCTCTTCGAGAGAAAAGCCTAGATCGCGGGACCGCATGACGAATTTCAGCCGCTTGACGTGGGCATCGTCGTAGCTTCGGTAGCCCTTCGTACTGCGCGGCGGGTCCGGCATGATCCCGATTTTCTCGTAATAGCGAATGGTTTCCAGGTTGCAGCCCGTTGCGCGGGCCAAATCGCCCCGCCGAATTGATCTCACGCTTGTGTTACTCATTGTGCCGAAAAATCCCTTGAGCCTGTATCAACTACAGACCCTAGAACGGTGGAAACATCTGTTCAAGGAAGATTCGATGGAACAACATTTGGCGGAACTTCCGCAATCTCAGTCGCAGAAAATTGGCGACGAAACCACCAAGGGATGGGGCGTGACCGGCCTCGGCGTCCTCGGTGCGCTGGCGATGACTTCTTGCTGCATCCTTCCATTGGTGCTGGTCAGCTTTGGCGTGACAGGCGTGTTCATCGCGCAGCTCGGGGCGCTCTATGCCTACAAATGGTACACCTTCGCGCTGAGCGCCGCGTTTTTGGGATACGGCTTCTACAAGGCTTACAAGCCTGTAGATGCCGAGGCCTGTGCCGATGGCACCTGCGCCCGCCCCATCGACCGCCGCATCATGCGCGCAACCCTCTGGGCCGCTTCCGCGATTGTCGCTGTCGCCATGATCTTTCCCTACATCACCCCCTTCATCCTGAAATTCTGAACGAGGACCATGACCATGAAGCATCTCCTGTTATCCGCCCTGGCCATCGTCGCACTCTCGACCCCGGCCCTCGCTGAAGAGCGCCAGGTCGAGATCGCCGTCAGCGAACTGACATGCCCGTCCTGTTCGTTCATTGTTGCCAGCTCGATGCGCGGTGTTCCGTCGGTCGAGATCGCCGCATTCGAGGACGGCCCCGAATACGGGCAGGGTGTTTACAGCGTGACCTACGATGACGCCGAAACTTCCATCGAAAGCATCATCGGCGCGGTGACGGCCAATGGCTATCCGGCGCAGGTGCTGCCCGACACAGCCTCCTGAGCCGCCTGCAATGCGTGACAATCTGATGGGTGGCCTGCTGGCCTTCGGAATAGCAGCTCCGGTCGTGGTCGTCTGCTGCGGCGGCGGAACTGCCGTGCTTGCAGCGTTGTTCGGCGGCGTTGGGGCTTGGCTCTCTGGAATGAGTGGCATTGCCGTGCTGGTTTTGGCGGGTCTGACCTACCTGATCGTCCGCGCACTGCGTCGTTCGCAAATGAAACGCGCCTCCGGCCCCGACCCATCACAAAGAAAGACGGCTCCTTGACTGACACACCTGAAAATTCCGACCGTCTGCTGAAATGGGGGCTTGGCGGTGCGCTCTTCGCCGCGCTCTGCTGCTTTACACCGCTTCTGGTCGTCATCGTCGCTGGCGTCGGATTGTCGGCCCTCACGGGCTGGCTCGATTACGCCCTGTTCCCGCTGCTGTTTTTCAGCCTCGCCGTGGTGGCACAGGCCCTTTGGCTGCGCGCTGGCAAACCGGGACCGGCCCCGAAACTTTGGGCCACCGGCCTCGCGGTGGCCCTGTCGATCCTGATCATTCTTCTCGAATTCAGGTTCGCAATACGGATCACAATCGGCGTTTTCGCCGCCACAGCACTCTACGCGGTTCTCCTGAACCGTGCGCAAAAGAAAGGATCGCTCTTATGATGATGGGATGTTGCACCGCCACCGGCATGGTCTTCGGCCTCCTCGGCATGTTGACACCGCTGATCGCCATCGGCGCGGTCATATATCTGCTCGCCGCCAGACCAAAAGACCCCGAACATGGCGAGGCGCGCTGAGATGAAAGACCTGAACAAAAACGACGATGAACAGGGCGGCTATGACCTGATCGTTCTTGGGGCCGGATCGGCGGGGTTCTCCGCCGCAATTACCGGCGCGGATGCCGGAAAGCGTGTCGCCCTCGTAGGACATGGCACCATCGGCGGAACTTGCGTCAACGTGGGATGCGTGCCCTCCAAGGCGATGATCCGTGCGGCAGAGGCCGTGCACTGTGCGGGGGCTGCCAAGCGGTTCCCCGGCCTGTCGGGACGGGCACAAGTGGATGATTGGCAGACGCTCGTTCAGTCCAAGGACGATCTGGTCACGACCCTGCGCCAGAAGAAATACGCGGACCTTCTGCCGGAATATGAGGATGTCGATTACATCGACGCCGGTCCCGCGCGGCTGATCGAAGGTGGCGTGACAGTCGGTGAGCGAACCCTGAAAGCACCGAGGACCATCATCGCCACGGGCGGGCGTCCCGTTCTGCCGACCATCGACGGCATCGAGGAAATCGGCGCGCTCAACAGCACCAGTCTTCTGGAACTCGAAGTACTGCCGAAAAGCCTGATCTTCATCGGCGCGGGCTACATCGGCGCGGAGCTGGCCCAGATGATGAGCCGCATGGGCGTGAAGGTCACGCTTGTCGCCCGTTCGCATCTGTTGCCCGGCGCGGAACCAGAGGTCTCGGAGGCATTGGCGGCGGCGTTCGAGGCCGAAGGCATCACTCTTCTGACCGGGTTAAGCTACGACACTGTGCGCCGCGACGACGCGGGCGTGACACTGCGCGTGATCCAGAACGGAAAGCCTGTCGAAGTGACGGCGGATCACCTCGTTTCGACCGCTGGCAGGCGGGCCAATACCAAAGATATGGGCCTGGACGCAATCGGCGTGGAAACCGACGCGCGTGGGTCCATCGTCGTCGGCGAGGACATGCAGACATCGGTGCGCGGCATCTATGCCGCAGGCGATGTGACCGACCGCGACCAGTTCGTCTATATGGCGGCCTATGGTGCAAAGCTCGCGGCCAAAAATGCGGTTCTCGGCGAAGACCATCGCTACGACAACGCCGCGATGCCCTGGGTGGTGTTTTCCGACCCGCAGGTCGCGGGCGTCGGTCTCGGTGAAGCCCAGGCGCGGGACGCGGGCCTCGACGTCAAGACGTCCATCGTACCGCTCGATCAGGTGCCGCGCGCACTGGCCGCACGCGACACGCGCGGATTGATCAAGCTGGTGGCGGACAGAAAGTCCGACCGGCTGCTTGGCGGCCAGATCATCGCGCCCGAGGGGTCCGATACGATCCAGACCCTCGTTATGGCGCTGAAGTTTGGCATGACCACAAAGGCGCTCGGGGAGACGATCTTCCCCTATCTGACGACCGTGGAAGGGCTGAAGCTGGCGGCGCAAACCTTCGATATGGACGTGGCAAAGTTGAGCTGCTGCGCCGGATGAAGATCAGGACAAGGACCGGAGAATGAATGAAGACTACGACCTGATCGTCATCGGGGCGGGCATGGCGGGCGTGGCCGCGGCCAACAAATGTGGCGCGGCAGGATGGCGTGTCGCCATTGTCGATGCGCTGCCCTACGGCGGCACCTGCGCATTGCGCGGCTGCGATCCAAAGAAAATCCTGCGGCGCGGTGCGGAAATCATGGACGCGGCACGGCTCATGCAGGGCAAGGGGATCGATCCCGGTGATCTGTCGATCAACTGGGCCGATCTGATGGCACACAAGCGTGGCTTCACCGATCCCGTGCCGGACAAGATGGAAAAGGGCCTGTCGGGCAACGGCGTCGAAACCCTGCATGGAGCCGCGCGGTTCACGGGAAGCAACACGCTGGAGGTCGATGGAACGGCATATCAGTCGGAACGGTTCCTCGTGGCCGCCGGTGCCATGCCCAGGCCGCTGAGCTTCACAGGGGCCGATCTCGTGATCGACAGCACGGATTTCCTCAACCTGGAGGCCCTTCCCAATCGGGTTCTTTTTATCGGTGGCGGCTTCGTGTCCTTCGAGTTTGCGCATATCGCCGCACGGGCCGGAGCCAACCCGATCATCGTGGATCGTGGCGCCCGGCCCTTACGCGGCTTCGATCCCGATCTGGTCGAAATGCTGATCGACCGCAGCGGCGGTATCGGCGTGGACCTGATGCGCGAAACCGAAATCGTGTCGGTCTCGGAAGCCAGTAGAGCATTCACTGTCGAGGTGAAGTCGGGCGATGAAACCCGAACAATCGAAACCGATCTGGTCGTGCATGGCGCGGGCCGTGTGGCAGCCCTGGCCGATCTGAATCTTGAGGCGGCTGGTGTTGATTACAGCGACAAGGGCATCGTTGTAGCCCCGCATCTGCAAAGCACGACAAACAGCGCGGTCTTTGCCGCCGGAGATTCCGCCGACACCGATGGCATGCCGCTGACGCCAGTCGCAGTGATCGAAGGGAAGGTCGCGGCCTCCAACATGCTCAAAGACACTCAGACCGCACCGGATTATGCCGGTATTCCTACAGCCGTCTTCACAGTCCCGGAAGTGGCGCGTGTCGGCATGTTGGAAAGTGAGGCAAGGGACGCCGGGTATGATGTCGATGTTCGGTTCACCGACACTGGCGATTGGTATTCGAACTACCGGATCGGCGAGACCTCTGCTGCCGCGAAGGTCCTCGTGGACAAGTCGAACGGCAAGATCCTCGGCGCGCACCTGTTCGGCCCGGAATACGGCGAACTGATCAATTTCTTCGGGCTGGCAATCAAGCTGGGCCTGGCGGCCAAGCAACTTAAGTCGATGACGGCGGCCTATCCAAGTGTTGGATCGGATTTGGGCTCGCTTCTCTGAATTTGAAAGATTTTTCGCAATAGACCCGATCCTCCTCGGAACGTATGTCTGGCCCGATGAAGACGGTTCTTATCTACTTCGCCGCTGCGCTGGCCGAAATTGCCGGATGCTTTGCTTTCTGGGCCTGGTTCCGGCTGGACAAGAGCGTGTTTTGGTTGGCACCGGGCATGCTGTCCCTTGCCGCTTTCGCCTGGCTACTGGCGCTCAGCCCCGCCGATCAGGCGGGCCGCGCCTATGCAGTCTACGGTGGCGTTTACATCGTATCGTCCCTGCTGTGGCTATGGGGCGTAGAAGGGCATCGCCCGGATCAATGGGATGTAGTTGGAGCGGTCATTTGCCTTGTCGGTGCGGGTATTATTCTCTGGGCACCGCGCAGTATTTGAGAGGCAGCCGCAGACGGGGTGAAGCGCTGAATCGTTCGATTAGATCGCCTTTTGGTTCACGCGTTCCGACAACTCGGCGCTGCTTTCCCTCCGCATCGCGGCTGCGATCAAGCAGGTTTTCTACCGCCCTCGAAAGCAGCGATACATCCTTTACGCAGCATCGGTCAAAGTGGGCTCAAACCGGTCATTCGCCGCACCCCGCGCGAACGGCCGCAGTCAGCTTAGCGTAGGATTCCACACTCTCCCGCAAACGACCCCTTATGAGTAGTCAGAAAGATAACCGGCAGGCCAATCTGACGCGCGGCATCCGCGTCGAGATCGCCAGCCTCGTCTACAACATCATCGAGGTCGTCGTATCCGTCACCGTGGGACTTCTGACCGGCAGCGCGGCACTGGTAAGCTGGGGTCTCGACAGCACGGTCGAAGCCACCTCAGCCGCGACGCTGATCTGGCGCTTGAAGGGGGAGAAGGACGGTGCCGGCAAGCGCACGGTCCTGCACCGCAAGAAGGTCGCGCTCTACGTGGTTGCCTGTGCCTTCTGGATCGTCGTCGCGGCGATCCTCTACGAGGCGGTCTCCGCCTTCATTTCGCAGAAGGCGCCGGGCTTCAACTGGTGGGGTATCGCGATTCTGGGTGCTTCGCTCGTGGTCAACCCGTTCCTCGCCTGGGGCAAGTATCGCTATGGCAAACGGCTCGATGCGCCCGCCCTGAAGTACGATGCCAAGGACACCATGATCTGCCAGTATCAGACAATCGTGGTGTTGGCCGGGATCGGTCTGACGCAATGGATGGGCTGGTGGTGGGCCGACCCGGTCGCGGCGCTTCTGATCGTGCCCTACGTTGCGTGGGAAGCGTTTGAGGCCACCAAGGATGCGCGGTCGGTCGAGCCGGAGGAGGCCGACGCTACTGCCGACGCCTGACGTTGCGCATGATGAACCGGGATTTAGGCATGGGTGGCAGTTCGCCGGTTTCCAGATCCAGAACCTGATCCGGCACTTCGAAGTTGATGGCGTTCACCAAGAAACTGCAAAACGCCTTCATCTGGCTGATCGCGATCCACTCGCCAGGACAACGGTGGTTCTTGTGGTGATCACCACCGCCCTGCGGAATGAAGTCGTAGGGGTTGTCTTCCCGATCCTGAAACCGCTCGGGCCGGAACTCTTGCGGCGCGTCCCACGAACGAGCGTCGGTATTCGTGCCGTAGAGGTCGAGCAGAACCCTGTACCCTTCGGGGAAGCGATATCCGCGCCACTCGAAATCCCTCTTCACCCGTGCTGCGACCGCGGGAAAGAACGGATAGAACCGCCGGACCTCTTGCACGAAAGGTTCGAACTGTCCCTCGTCGTCCTTCAGCTTTTGCCGCCACTCCGGATGCCGATGCAGGGCATGCGCAGCCTGGGCGATGAACGCCGAGACCGCGACGATCGGGCGTACGACGTTCAGAAGCTCCACGGCGGCCACTTTGGAAGTCAGCAGCTCCCCGTTCAGGTCGCGCCAGGTCGCGACGACATGGGCTGCGCTTTCCTGTCTTGTCTGAAGGCTTCCGTCGCGCACCCGTTCGATAATCCCGGCCGCCCAACGCTCTGCGCGATGCCGCGCCAGACGCGCGCCCCAATGCTTCCAGCCGACGGCCCCGGCGTCCTGGAAAAGCGCCGTCATCTGCGCCGTCCGCGTCTCCACCTCTGCTTCGGGAAGCGGCACGCCCGACCAGTCGCAGGCGATTCTGGTGAGGATTTCGCGCGCTTGGTCGTAGAGAACGACCTCGTCCGCCGCTTCCCAGTCCCGTGCGTAGCGGTCCAACAGGTCCCGCGTCGTGTTATCGAGAGCTTCGATCCGCTCCGACGCCATGAGTGACATGAACATCTGCTTCCGATGAC
>NZ_CAXREX010000309.1:0-2008 GCF_964229645.1 Nioella sp.
ACCCCGCCCGACCTGGTGCGCGAAACCATCGACCTGGTGCCGGGGTCCAAGTTCGAACTGATCCGCGGTGCGGGCCATCTTCCCTGCGTCGAGAAGCCCGAAGACTACGCCCGCATCCTGACCACTTTCATCAAGGAGACAGGACATGCCTGATCGCCGCCCCGCCGGGGAAGCCACCCGCCGCGCCGTCCTGGGCGAAGCCCATGTGAACAAATCGCAAGGCAACGCCACCGACTTTGACCAGGGCTTTGTCGACCTGATCACCGAAAGCGCCTGGGGCACGGTCTGGGCCTCGGACGCGATCCCGAAGCGGGAACGCTCGATGATCACCCTGGCGCTGCTGGCCGGGCTTGGGAACTTCGAGGAATTCGAACTGCACCTGCGGGCGACGGTGAACACCGGCGCAAGCAAGGAGGACATCCGCGAGGTGCTTCACCACGTGGCGATCTATGCGGGCGTGCCACGCGCGAACCACGCCTTCAAGCTCGCCCGTCAGATCTATGCCGAATTGGAGGGCAACAATGTCTGATCGCATCCAAGATCGGGGGCCGCTGATCCCGCGCAACCGCGCAGCGCATCCCCCCGCCTATGACATCGACTACAAGACGTCCGTGCCGCGCAGCCCGCGCTGGTCGCTTCTGTCGCTGGAATCCGGCCCGTCCGAGGAGACCGGCCCCACCTTCGGCCACGAGATCCTGGGCGAATGGGACAACAACCTGATCATGAACTGGACGCGGGGAAAGGCCCCCGCCGTGGGCGAACGCATCCTGGTTCATGGCCGGGTGCTGGACGAAAACGCCCGCCCCGTGCCGCATACGCTGGTCGAGATCTGGCAGGCCAATGCCGGCGGCCGCTATCGCCACAAGAAGGACACCTATTTCGCGCCGCTCGACCCGAATTTCGGGGGCTGTGGCCGGACCATCACCGATGAAAACGGGTATTACGAATTCCTGACGATCCGTCCGGGGGCCTACCCCTGGCCGAACCGGGGCAACGACTGGCGCCCGATGCATATCCACTTCTCGATCTTCGGACATGCCTTCGGTCAGCGCCTGATTTCCCAGATGTATTTCGAAGGCGACCCGCTGATCTATCGCTGCCCGATCGCGGCGACGATCAAGGATCGCGGCCAGCTGGACACGCTGGTGGCCCCGCTGGACATGGCCAAGGCGCGTCCGATGGATTTCCTGGCCTACAAGTTCGACATCGTGCTGCGCGGACGCCGCCAGACCATGTTCGAAAACAAGCTTGAGGGGATGTGAGATGGTTCAGAAACTCGACACGCTGATCGAAACGCCCTCGCAAACCGCCGGGCCTTACGTCCACATCGGCTGCATGCCGACCTATGCCGGCAACGCCGGGGCCTATGACCTTGAGATCGGGGAAAGCCCGATTGCCGACGGGGCCCAGGGCGAGGTGATCGAGATCACCGGCGAAGTCATCGACGGCACGGGCTGGGCCCTGCGCGACGCGATGATGGAAAGCTGGCAGCCGGACGCCTCGGGCAAGTTCCCCGGCCAGGCGGGTGCCGACCCCAAGGTCTCGGGCTATTGCCGGTTCGCGGCGGATTCCGAGACGGGCAAATTCACCCTGCGCACAGTCAAACCGGGGGCCGTCAAGGCGCGCAGCGGCGCGATGCAGGCCCCGCATATCTCGGTCTGGGTGGTGGCGCGTGGCATCAACATCGGGCTGCAGACACGGATCTATTTCGAGGACGAGGACAACAACGCCGACCCCCTTCTGAACCGGATCGAACAGCAGAACCGCGTCCAGACGCTGATTGCAAAGAAGACCGCAGAGGGTAAATATACCTTCAACATCGTCCTGCAGGGCGACAATGAAACGGTTTTTCTGGATATCTGATGACGCAGTTCATCCTGGTTCACGGGGCCTGTCATGGGGCCTGGTGCTGGCAGAAAGTGGTCCCCGCGCTGGAAGCGCGGGGGCATTCCGTTCGGGCCATCGACATGCCCGGCCGGGGCGGCGGCGTGCCGGATCTGACCCTTGC
>NZ_CAXREX010000310.1:0-8870 GCF_964229645.1 Nioella sp.
GGGCGGAGCCCCGGGGGCCGGACGAGCCGCGCCATCGCCGCCGCGCGCGGGGGCGATCCGGCCCTCTCCACGGGGCGCGTTATCCCTGCCAAGCCCGGGTGAGCTCAATCGTCCGCGCAGGTGCCCCCCAAATCGCCTCCGCGTGGGGGCGCGTCGGCGATGGCGCGGCGGCGTCGCCTTGATTCCGCGCGGGGTGGGGCTTGAGTGGGGGGCCAGGTTGCCTAACATACAAGTATCAAATAGCGGTTGGCAGAAACGATCGGCCTATGCTGTCTTCGCTGACCTAATTCGTTCCCGGCGAGCGCTTATTTGACCAGGAATTGTAAATGAATACCTCAAAAAACTATCCAAAAAATCCCGAACATCCTTGCAATCATCCTCGTCTGCTTCGACATACCTATGCTTATGATACTGGCCAATTACTCGAATTTGATGCGCCCACTCTTTCAGGGATGCTGAAATTGAGCCTCCTTCAAAGATAGAGTTTATCCTCTTTGTGATGTCCGTTTTTTGCGCTGAAGCTTGTTGAGCTGATATTTCGTCAAAATCCGATTCTATTAAAATGCAAGCAAACTCTAGAGCCTGCAGATAAAGCTGGGTTGCAGTCTTCCATCTGTTTGAGTGATAATTAAATTCTGCGTCCTCAACAACGTCCTTTAATACATTCGGTAGAAAATCGGGGATATTGCTCTCTTTGACTGGAAACAACTCCGCATGCCTCAAATCTTCGACCCTTATTATTACGTCCTGCTTTTCAAAATCAGAGAATTCATAAATGTACCCAGTATTTACGTGAAATGAGACAAATGAGGAGCGGTGGCAGTTGTCACATTTCGCAAGGGAATCAATTCGGAAATCTGTTCCGCTATAGGTTATCTTCGAATGTGCTACGACTCGAGATATTGAGCGGACCCCGCAGTGACCGCAGGTCAACTGAAATGACATCTACCCAAACACCTCCACAAACTCCCGCCATTCCCCGGCACTCATCCCCGAATTCTCCTGCGTCACCGCTTCGCCGGCCAGCCGCCGTTTGATCACCTCGACGCCCTTGCCGCTCAGGTTCACCCCGCCCATCCGGTAATCCTCGAACGCGCCATAGGCCGCCGGGACCCAGTCCCGCACCATGCCGGCAATCGCCTCGGCATAGACGCGGATTTC
Source organism: Nioella sp. (assembly GCF_964229645.1). GTDB lineage: Bacteria > Pseudomonadota > Alphaproteobacteria > Rhodobacterales > Rhodobacteraceae > Nioella. The sequence continues at coordinate 1,162 of NZ_CAXREX010000310.1, forward strand.
ATACTGCGCATGGGCATCGGCCCGAAGCCGCAGGAAGTGGAAGAGATTGTGCAGGTCGGTCTTCCAATACCATTGCGTGTAGACATTGGCGGGCAGGTTCATGCGGGCGAGTTCGCGCGCCAGCCCCTGCTGGCCGTCCTGGCTCAGCATCGCCTCGTAATTGTCATAGGCGCGCATCGAATCGTCCTTGAGGATGCGCAGCACGCGTTCGGCCTCTTCCCCTTGCAGCACCTCGCCCCGGCCCTGGTTGTTCACCACCGACTGCGCCGCCAGCGCGTCGGGCGCAGGGATGTAGAATTCCCGGTCGAGGATCGAGTAGCGCGCGGAATACTCGTTCACGTTCGCGGTGCGGTGGCGGATCCACTGGCGCGCCACGAAGACGGGCAGTTTCACATGCAGCTTCACTTCGCACATCTCGAAGGGGGTGGAGTGCCAGTGCCGCATCAGGTCGCGGATCAAGCCACTGTCAGCGCGGGCCTTTTTCGTCCCCGCCCCGTAGCTGACGCGGGCCGCCTGCACGATGGCCGCATCGTCGCCCATGTAATCGACCACCCGCACGAAGCCATGATCGAGCACCGGCACCGCGGTATAGAGGTGCTTTTCCATCCCCGGCGCGACGGCGCGCAAAGTGGGTTGCGCATTTTCGCGGGCTGCGGTGATATCGGCCAATTGATCGTCGCTGAGCGGCATCGTTTTTTCTTTCTTCTTCGGGGAATCGCACGTTCCCCAACATTTTGCCCCACCGGGGCGCAGGACCGCAAGATAAAGGGGTGATTTGAGTATGGCAGACCGCGGCACCGCTTTCCTGGAACGGCGCATGGGCGATTGGGCACGGGCCCGGCTGCACCCCCACCTGGCCGAGTTCATCATGTTCGTGCTAAAACAGGGTTGGGCGGCGCTCTTCGGCATCCTGTTCCTGGGCGCGATCATCCTGACCAAGCTGACATGGCAGCCGGACTGGGCGCTGTCGCGCTATGACGGGCTCTTTCTCTTTGCCGTGCTCACCCAGGCCGCCTTCGTCTGGCTGAAGCTGGAGGAATGGGAAGAGGTGCGCGTGATCGCGCTCTTTCACCTCACCGGCACGGTGATGGAGATCTTCAAGCTCGCGCAGGGCTCGTGGGACTACCCCGAGCAGGGGATCTTCGAACTGGGCGGCGTGCCGCTTTTTTCCGGCTTCATGTATGCCTGCGTGGGCAGCTACATCGCCCGGGTGATCCGCATCTTCCACATGGAATTCGCCCCCTACCCGCCGTACTGGACGACCGTTCTGCTGGCGGGCGCGATCTATGGCAATTTCTTCGCCCATCACTTTCTGCCCGACATCCGCTCGGGGCTCTTCCTGGCCACCGTCCTGCTCTTCTGGCGAACGCGCATCTGGTTCTTCCCCGGCACCGAGCCGCGCTGGATGCCGTTGCCGGTTGCCGCCGGCCTGGCCGCGGTCTTCATCTGGATCGCGGAGAATGTCGGCACGCTGACGCGCACCTGGGCCTATGCCGGCCAGGGCCAGTTCGACATGGTCAGCCTCGGCAAGCTCGGCTCGTGGTATCTGCTGCTCTATGTCAGCTTCGTCACCGTCACCCTGGTGATCCGCGACCAGCTGCAGCCCCATCCGGTCCGCCCGGCCCCACGAGAAATTTATCGCGGCCCCCACGGGACAAGCGAGCGCGGGCGCGCTACCATCCCCTGAAGAGCAACGAGGGGACCCCAAAGATGTCGATCAAGTATCTCCATACCATGGTGCGCGTGAAGGACCTGGAGGCCAGCATGGCCTTCTACCAGCTTCTGGGCCTGGTCGAGACCCGGCGCTACGAGAACGAGGGCGGACGCTTCACGCTCATCTTCATGGCGCCCCCGGGCCAGCCCGAATGCCCGGTGGAACTGACCTATAACTGGGATGGCGACGAGGGCCTGCCTTCGGACAGCCGCCATTTCGGCCACCTCGCCTACGAGGTCGATAATATTTACGAGATGTGCCAGCACCTCGCCGATAACGGCGTGGTCATCAACCGCCCGCCCCGCGACGGCCGCATGGCCTTCGTGCGCTCGCCCGACAATGTCTCGGTCGAACTGCTGCAAAAGGGCGACCCCCTGCCTCCCGCCGAACCGTGGGAGAGCATGGGCAATACCGGCCACTGGTGAGGGTCCTCGCCGCCATAGCCGCCCTCCTGGGGGCACTGGCGGCCAGCCCGGCCGCCTTGGCGCAGGACTGCCGCCTGGCGCTTCTCCTGGCGCTCGACGTCTCTGCCTCCGTCGACGAGGCCGAGCATCGCCTCCAGCGCGAGGGGCTGGCCGCGGCCCTCCTGTCGCCCGAGGTGCTCGACCCGCTCCTCAACGGCCCCGGCCCGGTGGCGCTGGCCGTCTACGAATGGTCGGGCCGCTTCCAGCAGGACGTGATCTCGGACTGGCGCCTCGTGACCTCCGAGACGCAGGTCCTTGAGATCGTCCGGGAACTCCAGACCGTTCCGCGCACCACGGGCGAATTTCCAACCGCGATCGGCTATGCCATCGGCTTTGCATCGACCATGTTCGCCCAGGCCCCGCCCTGCTTCTTCCACACGCTCGACGTGGCCGGCGATGGCCAGAACAACGACGGCTTCGCCCCGGGCCTCGCCTATGAACATTTCCCGCTCGATTCCGTCACCGTGAACGGACTCGCCATCGGCGGGGCCAGCCGCGAGATTCGCGACTATTACGAAACCGAGGTCATTCGCGGCCCCGGCGCCTTCGTGGAATTCGCCCGCGATCACAGCGCCTTCGAAGAGGCTATGCGCCGCAAGCTGGAACGAGAGCTTCGGGTCATGGTCCTGGGGGCCCTCACCCCCTGATCCGCCCCACCTTCATTGTTCCCAAAATATCCCGGGGGAGTCGCGCCAGCGACGGGGGCAGCGCCCCCAACCGTTTTCCGCTGCGGAAAACGGCCGCGATCCGCGCCGGATCGCGCGGGTCGGCGCCTACGGCGCCGAAACCGCTCAGACCGTCAGCAGCGCCGCGCCGACCCGGCGTCCTTCCGATAACAGCACGTTGTAGGTCCGCGCCGCCGAGGGCGACGCCATCGGCTCGGGCGCCACGCCCGCGTCCTCCAGCGCCCGGCGCAGGGGGGCAGGCAGCGGGGCCATGTCGGCCCCAGTTCCGATCAATAGTACGTCCAGCGCGCCCGCCAGCGCCGTCAATGCCTCGGGCGTGTCGAACCCGCCCCACAGCCGCACCCCGTCGGGCAGGCACAGCACGTGGCCCTCGAAGACCTCGCCGCCCACGCGGAAAAACCCCGGCCCGTAGCCGTCGATGGGCCGGGCTCCGCCAAAACTGATTTCCGTAAGCTGCATCTTCGGCCCTCGCCTGTCCTGTCCGTCCAAAACGCCTGCTGCCACCCGCGCCGCCACCTTACTCCCAGACCGGCAGCCCGGTCACCAGCGCCAGCCCGATCACGGCATAGGCGGCAGCACGATAGAGCCTCTCGTGTCGGGGATCAAACAGCGCCTGGCCCATCAGCGAGGTCAGGAAATAGGGCACCGACAGCAGGACCGCCAGCACGACCGTGTCGAGCCCCACCGCCCCGCGCAGCAGGAGGTTGCCCACCACCACCACGTCGAGCATGGCCAGGAAGAGGATCGTGTTGGCCCGGACAGACGCCGCCGCGCCCTGCCCGGCCAGGTAGAAGAGGATGACCGCAGGCCCCGTCAGCCCCGTCAGCCCGCCCAGGACTCCCGCCAGCGCCCCGATCGCCAGAAGCCCCGGCACCGCGACCTGGCCGCGATAGCGCCAGCCGGCGATCAGCGCGGCCAGCGTCACCGCCGCCACGCCCGCCACGATCCAGCGCACCGTGTCACGGTCCAGAAGCGTCAAGAGCCACAGCCCCACCGGCACCGTCACCAGCGCCGCAAGCCCCATCGTGCCAACCTCGCGCCGTTCGGCCTGGCCCCAGGCCCGGGGCAGCAGCGCGGCGGTGCTGGCCACGCCGGTCAGGGTGATGAGCGCGATGACATGGGCGGGCTCAAGGAATATGCCCGCCACCGGCACGAAGATCAGCGCCGTGCCGAAGCCCGTGAACCCGCGCACGATCCCCGCCGCGGCGATTGTCAGCAAGAGCCAGACAAGCCCCGGCGTGGCCAGGGCCGTGGCGATGATCTCAGGCATCGATATTGGCGAACTGGGTGCCGCCCGGCCCGGTGCCGCCGCCGCCCTCGGTCTTGGACCAGTCGCGCTTCACCCCAAGCCGCATCAGCAGCGACGAGGCCACGAAGATCGAGCTGTAGGTGCCCACGACGATCCCCCAGATCATCGCGAAGACGAAACCACGGATCACGTCGCCGCCGAGAACGAAGAGCGCGATCAGCGCCAGCAGCGTGGTAAACGAGGTCATCACCGTCCGGCTCATGGTCTCGTTGATCGACAGGTTCAGCAGCTCTTTGAGCTCCAGCTTTTTGTATTTGCGCAGGTTCTCGCGCACCCGATCGAAGACGATCACCGTGTCGTTCAGCGAATAGCCCACGATGGTCAGCAGCGCCGCGATAATGGCCAGGTCGAAACGGATCTGCAGCAGGCAGAAGATGCCGATGGTCAACGTCACGTCATGGATCAGCGCGATGACCGCGCCAAGCGAGAACTGCCATTCGAAGCGCAGCCAGATATAGACCAGCACCGCTCCGATCGCGAGCGCCACCGCGATGATCGCGGTCTGAACCAGCTCGCCCGACACGGTCGGGCCGACGCTTTCGACCGAGGGGAAGGTGATCGAGGGATCGACTACCTGCAACGCGGCCTCGATGGCGGCGATGGTGTCGGGGCTCACGGCCTCTTCGCCATCCTGCGCCTGCACGTTGATCAGCGTCACGTGCTCGTCCTCGTCGAAGGTCGGATCGAACACCTCGGTGATCGAGATGTCGCCCAGGTTCAGGTCCTGCAACGCGGCGCGGTAGGCGGCCACGTCCACCTGGGAATGGGCATCGGTTCGGATCGTGGTGCCGCCCCGGAAATCGATCCCGAAATTGAGCCCCACCATGAAAAACAGCACGATGGAGGCGATCATCGCCACGACCGAGGCCCCGAGGGTGACCGTGTCGATGCGGAAGAAATTCCAGTTCGTCTCGGACGGAACAAGCTTCAGACGCATGGGATCAGACCTCGATTTTCTTGGGCCGGCGGCGTTCGAACCAGATCACGATCAACAGCCGCGTCACGTAGATCGCGGTGAAGACCGAGGTGATGATCCCCAGCCCCAGGGTGATGGCAAAGCCCCTGACGGGACCGGAGCCCATCACGTAGAGGATGACCGCGGTGATGAATGTGGTGATGTTGGCGTCATAGATCGCCGAACGCGCCTTCTCGTAGCCAAGCTCGATCGCCCGGCTCGGCCCCTTGGCGGTCTTCAGTTCTTCCCGGATACGCTCGAAGATCAGCACATTGGCGTCGACCGCCATACCGATCGTCAGCACGATCCCGGCAATGCCCGGCAGGGTCAGCGTGGCGCCGATGGCCGACAGAAGCCCGAAGATGAGGCCCACGTTGATCATCAGCGCGATATTGGCGAAGACCCCGAAGAGCCCGTAGCTCGCCACCATGAAGACCAGCACCGCGATGCCGGCAACGGCGGCGGCAACCTCGCCCGCGGCGATGCTGTCGGCGCCCAGTTCCGGGCCGATGGTGCGTTCTTCGAGGAAGGTCATCTCGGCAGGCAGCGCGCCTGCACGCAGCAGCACCGCCAGTTCGGTCGAGCTTTCCACGGTGAAGTTGCCGCTGATCTGGCCCGAACCGCCGCAGATCGCCTCGCGGATCGTCGGGGCCGACAGCACGTGTTCGTCCAGCACGATGGCAAAGGGCGCGCCCACGTTGTTCTGGCTGAATTCGCAGAAGGTCCGCGCGCCCGAGGTGTTCAGGCGGAAATTGACCGAGGGCAGGCCGTTCTGGTCAAAGCCCGGCTGCGCATCCGACAGGTCCTCGCCGGTCAGCACCGGGGTCTGTTCCAGCCGGTAGAGCACGCCCTCGTCATCCACGTCGGGCAGCACCAATTCCCGCGCGCCCGCTTCCACGTTGCCCTCGCCGCCCCGGCCGGTGACCGGGTGGAAGGTCAGCCGCGCGGTGGTGCCGATCAGGCGCTTGAGCTCCTCGGCACTGCCGATGCCCGGCACCTGGATCAGGATGCGGCGGTCGCCCACGCGCTGGATGGTGGGTTCGCGCGTGCCGACCTCGTCGACGCGGTTGCGCACGATTTCCAGCGACTGGCGCAGGGTGCGGTCGTCGGTGGCGGCGCGTTCGGCTTCCGACAGGGTCACGATCACCACGTCGCCCTCGGCGCGCACATCGAGCGTCGAGGCCCCGACGCCCGTCAGGCTGGACACCGGTGTCGACAGCGTGCGCACGGCGGCCAGCGCGGCGTCCATTCCTTCGGGCTGCGAGATGCGCACCCAAAGCTCGTCATCGGGCGAGGGCTGGCGGCGGATCGTGCCCACCGTCTCGCGCTCCTCGCGCAGCACCTCGCGCACGTCGGGCCACAGCCCGTCCATGCGCGCGGCATAGACGTCTTCGACCTGCACTTCGGCCAGCAGATGCGCGCCGCCGCGCAGGTCGAGCCCGAGATTGACCAGCGTCGCGGGCAGGAAGCCCGGCCAGCCGGCCACGTCCTCGGCCACGTCTTCCGCGCTGGCCAGGCCTGCCTCTACGGCAGCCAGCCCGTCATTGTGACGTTCCACGCGGGGATAAAACAGGTTGGGCATCGCAAAGGCGAGCCCCAGGGCGACGACGCCCCAGATCAGAACCCGGTTCCAGAGGGGGATATTGAGCATCGTCGCGCCTTGTTTACTCGGAAATTATTCGCCGGCCGGTTCGGTCTTGTTGACGACGCGCACGATGGTGTTGCGCACGACGCGGACCTTGACGTTGTCGGCCAGTTCGACCTCGACCTCGTCGTCGTCCTTGACCTTGGTGATCTTGCCCAGGAAGCCACCCGAGGTGATGACCTGGTCGCCACGGCGCAGGGCGGCGATCATCGCCTCATGCTGCTTGCGCTGCTGCTGCTGCGGGCGGATCATGAGGAAATACATGATCACGAAAATGAGGATAAGGGGGACGAATCCTGCGATGCCTTCCATGGGGGGTGTCCTTCTCGTTCCGTGGCACGGGCGGCCTTTGTTTTGTGTCCTGCCCCCGTGAAATCGGCGGCACGTTACTGGCGCGAGGGGGGAAGCGCAAGGCGCGCAAGGTCCGAATGCCCCTCCCCAAGGCAGCTTTGATGGGCATATGGTGTGTCAGCGGTCAAACGCAATGGACGAGTGAGCGATTATGAGTGACACAGTGACCCTGCCCCTCTTCCCCACATGACATGGGGCGCGTCTTGCTTCCTGAAAGGTTGGGAGACTTGGATGGAAACCCAATTCTTTTAGCATTCGTTAAGCCGCCATGGTCGGCCGCCTCACCAGGCATTGATCCCTCCTGGCGAAGGAACTGACGGCCATTCCGTCTGCACGGGGGGTGTACGGGGGGTGCACAGGGGGTGTACGGGGGGCGCCCCCCTATTTTCCGGTTCAAACCCGGTGCGGTTTGGGGCATAGATCACCTCCGAAACGCCCGCCCACAGAGGCCCAGACATGCACGATATACGCGCCATCCGCGAAAACCCCGACGCCTTCGACGCCGCCCTCGCCCGCCGGGGCCTGCCGCCGCAATCGCCCGCCATCCTGGCGCTCGACGAAGAGCGGCGCGCCTGCATCTCGGCA
>NZ_CAXREX010000311.1:0-8833 GCF_964229645.1 Nioella sp.
CCCCCCCCCCCCCCCCCCCCCCCCCCCCCCCCCCCCCCCCCCGCGGCGGCGCGCACCGCGCGGCGAAAACGGGTTTTGGGATGCACGCCCGGTGTCCGGGGGGTGTCCGGGGGGTGCACGGGGGGCGCCCCCCCGCCCCGCCATTGAGTCTAGACATAGCGCAGCCCCTTCGCCGCCAGCCGCCCACGCATGTCATAGATGTCGAGCCCAAGCTCCCCGGCTTCGAACCGCGCGCGTTTCTCGGCCTCGTTCGCCTCGCGGGCGCGGGCCTTTTCCAACACCTTGGCGGCGTCCTCGCGCGCCACCACGCAGACCCCGTCATCATCGGCCACGATCACGTCGCCAGGGGTGATCAGGGCCTCGCCGCAGATGATCGGCACGTTGACCGATCCCAGCACTTCCTTGACCGTGCCCTGCGCATGAACCGCTTTCGACCAGACCGGAAAGCCCATGTTTTCAAGGTCGCGCACGTCGCGCACGCCTGCGTCGATGACCAGCCCCCGGCAGCCGCGCACCTTGGCCGAGGTGGCCAGCAGGTCCCCGAAATACCCTGCGTTCGACGGCGATGTCGGCGCCAGCACCAGCACGTCGCCCGGTTGCAATTGCTCGATGGCCACATGCACCATCCAGTTGTCGGCGGGCGGGGCTGAGATGGTGACGGCCGAGCCCGCGATACGCGCGCCCCGCCAGATCGGCCGCAGCCGGTCGGCTAGCAGGCCGATGCGCCCCTGCGCCTCATGCACCGTCGCCACGCCGCATTCGGCGAGCCCGTCAATCACCGCGGCATCGGCCCGCGCGATCTCCTGCACCACCACACCCTGGGTGCCCAGGCCCACCCCGCTCATGCCAGTTCATCCACGCAAACGGGGAAGATCGTCTCGAACCCTTCGGCGTATTTGCAGTCGCGCCCGCCCGCCTGTCCGCCCGAGTTGCGCTTGAAATGATTGGCTCTTTGCTGCGCCACGCGGGTGTAATAATCCCACAGGTGGATCTGCCCGTTCATACATTCCATCGCCGCGCGCTTCTTGTCCCAGACCGGGGTGATGTCGAGGAACACATCGGGTTTCCAGCCCATCTGCTCGGTCTGGTGCGGCTCGAAGAGGTAGAGCTGCGGCGCGCCCAGAACCTTCTCGCCGGGATTGTGCCCCCAGGCCTGCGCGATCATACGCGCCTCCAGCACGAAGCTCGTCGTGTTCATGTGGTCGGTATTGTAGGGGTCCCAGCGCGAATGGCTCATCATCCATTTGGGCTGCACGTCGCGGATGATGTCGACCAGCTGATCCTGCGCCCCGGCATCGAGCCGCAGGGGATAATCGCCCAGATCGAGCAGCCGAAGGTCCCCGACCCCCAGCGCCTCGGCGGCGGCCTCGGCCTCGGCCCGGCGGATCGCCTTCACCTCGTCAAGCGACTTGCCCTCTTTCCAAAGGCGCGCGCTGTCCCCGCGCTCGCCGAAGGACAGGCAGGCCACCGTCACCTCGTATCCCAGCTCCTGGTGCAGCGCGATGGCACCGCCGCAGCGCCAGACGAAATCGGCGGCATGGGCGCTGATGACCAATGCGGTCGGCTTGGCGGACATGGCGGGTCTCCCGTGTGATGTGGTTTGCCCCATCCTCGGCACCATCACCGCCCCTTGCAATTTCATTTGCCGGGGCGCAGTATTCATTCCTGCTTTAGGAGTGCTGAAGATGCAGGGAACGGACTTCAACATTCGCCACCTGCGCGCATTCCATATCGTGCAGGAAAATCAAGGTATTACAAGCGCCAGCAAGGTGCTTCACATGTCCCAGCCCGCATTGACCCAAGCCATTGCAAAACTGGAAGCCACCCTCGCCACCCCGCTGTTTTCACGCAGCAACAAGGGGATGCTCGCCACCGAGGCGGGGCAGGTTTTCGGGGCGCGGGTGGCCCGTGCGCTTGGATTTCTGACCCAGGGGGCGCAGTCGGCGGCGCAGCAGCAGACGCTTTCGGCCTCTCCGGGCTTCGCACATCTGCTGAGCACAACGCAGCTGCGCGCGCTGGTCGCCGTGGCGACCCAGGGCAATTACTCGCTGGCCGCGCGCGCCCTTGGCCTGTCGCAGCCCTCGGTCTTTCGGGCCGCGCGGGAACTGGAACAACTGTCGGGATTGATCCTCTTCGAGCGCACCCGCACCGGGATTGCGCTGACCCCGTCTGCCGCCACGCTGACCCGGGCCGCGCGGCTGGCCTTTGCGGAACTCGATCAGGGGCTTGAGGAATTGCAGGCTCTTTCTGGCCGTGACAGCGGCTCGATTACCATCGGAAGCCTGCCTCTTGCGCGGGCAGAGCTGCTGCCGCGCGCCATTGGCAGCCTTGCAAAGGCCCTGCCCGCCACCCGTGTCGACGTGATCGACGGCCCCTATGACGACCTGCTGCACGCCCTGCGCGATGGTGAGATCGACCTGCTGATCGGCGCCCTGAGGGAGCCGCCTCCGGCCGAGGACGTGATGCAGGAGCGGCTCTTCGACGACCGGCTCGGGGTATATTGCGCGCCCACGCATCCCCTGGCCCAACGCCCCGCCCTGGCTGCGTCGGACCTCGCCAAGTGGCCCTGGATAGTCCCGCGCCGGGGGACACCGACGCGCGCCTGTTTCGATCGTTTCTTCGAGCAACACGGGATGACACCACCAGACCGGCTGGTCGAGTCGAGTTCCATGATCCTGGCACGCGGCCTGCTTGCGGATGGTGAGCGCCTGACCATGCTGTCCCAGAACCAGGTGGGCGAGGAGCTGAGATCAGGACATTTTCACCAGCTACCGGTGGTGCTCGATGATCTGCCGCGACCCATTGGCCTGACCTATCGCCGTTCCTGGGTGCCTACGCCCACGCAGGCCCTTGCACTCGATCTGCTGCGCCAAAGCGCCCAAAGCCTGCCCGCCGCCTAGTAGATGTAGCGGATCTGGACGGTCCAGAACCGTTCCACGCGCTTGAGCGAGTGATTGATCTGGTCGATCCCGTCAGCCCCCAATACGCCCTTGTCCTGCAACCCTTCCGCATGGCGCAGAAACAGGTCGCGCACGACGTCGCGCACCTCCCGCCCCTTGGGGGTCAGCCGGACCCGGACAGACCGCCGGTCGATCTCGCATCGCTGGTGGTGCATGTAGCCCGTATCGACCAGTTTCTTGAGATTGTAGGACACGTTCGATCCCTGGTAGTAGCCGCGCGACTTCAGTTCGCCAGCCGTCACCTCGTGATCGCCGATATTGAACAGCAAGAGGGCCTGAACGGCGTTGATGTCGAGGATTCCGAGCCGCTCGAATTCGTCCTTGATGACATCGAGCAGCAGCCGGTGCAGCCGCTCCACCATGGAAAGCGTGTCGAGGTACCCGGCCATGAAGCCATGCCGGGTGCTATCCGCGAGGGGGCTGTGCAAACTCATCCTGGTCTCCGCTTATCTGCCTTGGGGGCAGATTTGCCGATAAGTCCAAAAAATGAGTTAAACGCCCAAGATTTTTCGAGCTGCGCCCTCAGCCGTCCCGCGCCGGGGCGGCTGCCTTGGCCAGTTCCCGCGCAAAATCTGCCATGTAGTCAGGGGCTTGGCGCTGACCAGAGATCCAGTGATAGAGGTCGTGATCATCCTCGGCCAGAACCCGTTCGAACAGGTCAAGCGCGCTGTCATCGGCCCCGGCCAGGTTGCTGTCGGCCCAACCGCCAAGCAAGAGGTCCATCTCTTTCGTGCCCCGATGCCAAGCGCGCATGCGCAACCGCTTGATCCGAATCTCTCGGCTTTCGTCGCTCATTGACGGTCCTCTTCACGTTGCAGGGTCTTGCGCAGGCGCTTTTCCAGCCGCCCCATCTGTTCGCCCAGCCGGGCATGTTCCTGCCGCATCTGGCGCAGGTCCAGGATGATCTGCTTGAGGTCTTCCTCTACGGCGCTGAAATCGGGCTCATCTGGCCCGGTGCCCTCGCCGGTCAAGAGCCAGCGGATCGAGACATTCAGCAGCCCCGCGGCCATTTGCAGCTTGTTGGCGCGCGGCTCGCTCCAGTCGTTTTCCCAGGCCACCACGGTCTTGAGCTTCACACCCAACCGCTTGGCCAGGTCCTCCTGCGACAGGCCCTGCGCTTCGCGGGCCCCGGCCAGCCGGTCGCCGAAGGTGGCGGTTTCGTCGCTGAACCAGTCGCGGTCGTCGCGGGTCGAGTCGGTCATCCATTCTCCTTCCACGGGGCGTTTTGGCCCCTTGATCGTCGGGCGGCGCGACCCTAAGCAGGACCCGAGCCGATGTAAACCGGACCGATTGACCGGCCCCCACGCAACCCTGGAGAAATCAGATGAGCTTCCTGTCCGAAACGCTGGCCCGCGTGAAACCCTCGCCGACCATCGCGGTGTCCACCCTCGCCGCCGAGTTGAAGGCCGCCGGCAAGGACGTGATCGGCCTGGGCGCAGGGGAACCAGACTTCAACACGCCCCAGAACATCTGCGACGCTGCCAAGGCCGCGATCGATGCCGGGAAGACGAAATACACCGCGCCCGACGGGATCCCGGAACTCAAGCAGGCGATCTGCGACAAGCTTCTGCGCGACAACGGGCTCAGCTACACGCCCAAGCAGGTCTCGGTCGGCACCGGCGGCAAGCAGATCCTCTACAACGCGCTGATGGCGACGCTCAATCCCGGCGACGAGGTGGTGATCCCCGCGCCCTACTGGGTCAGCTATCCCGACATGGTGCTGCTGGCGGGCGGCGAGCCGGTCATCGCCACCGCGCGGGCCGAAAACGCCTACAAGCTGACGGCAGAGGAACTGGAGGCCGCGATCACGCCGAAAACCAAGTGGTTCATCTTCAACTCGCCCTCCAACCCCACCGGGGCGGGCTACAATGCCGAGGAACTGAAGGCGTTGACCGATGTGCTGATGCGCCACCCCCATGTCTGGGTGATGACCGACGACATGTATGAACACCTGGTCTATGACGGGTTCGAATTCGTGACGCCCGCGCAGGTGGAACCGGGTCTTTACGACCGCACGCTCACCTGCAACGGCGTGTCCAAGGCCTATGCCATGACCGGCTGGCGCATCGGCTACGCCGCGGGCCCCGAAAGCCTGATCGGCGCCATGCGCAAGATCCAGTCGCAATCGACCTCGAACCCCTGTTCGATCAGCCAATGGGCGGCGGTCGAGGCTTTGAACGGCACGCAGGACTATATCGAGACCAACAACGCCGTCTTCAAACGCCGCCGCGACATGGTGGTCGAGATGCTGAACGCCGCCGAAGGCATCACCTGCCCGACGCCGGAAGGGGCCTTCTACGTCTACCCCTCGATCGCGGGCTGCATGGGCAAGACGACGCCGGGCGGAAAGGTGATCGAAACCGACGAGGATTTCGCCACCGCGCTTCTGGAAGAAACGGGCGTGGCCGTGGTCTTCGGCGGGGCCTTCGGGCTCTCCCCCAATTTCCGCGTCTCCTATGCGACGTCGGACGAGAACCTGGAGAAAGCCTGCACCCGCATTCAGGGCTTCTGCGCTGCCCTGAGCTGAGAAACCCGACCATCAAGGCCGATCCAGAGGGCGCGCTTCGGTGCGCCCTTTTCCTTTTCCAAGGACGGACGACTCTTCTTCTTGGCAGGACTTACCCGGGGGGAATCGCGTCAGTGACGGGGGCAGCGCCCCCGTGCATTTTCCGCAGCGGAAAATGATCCGCGATCCGTTGCGGATCGCGCGGGTCGCTGCGCTAGCAGCGACACCGCCTAGCGGGTCAGGACCGCCGAAAGAGGCGCAAGCGCCACGGCTTCGGACCGGTTGCCGAGCGCCCAGGAAAAGAGCGCCGTTACCGTGTCGGAATAGGTATGCCCCACAACGATCACGGCCCCTTCCTGGCCCGCGGCGAAGGCCGCCCGGTCGAGATAACGCGTGATCACGGTCGCGCGTTCCTGTTCGCTGTCGATCTCGCGAAAGAGCGTGGCCGCGGGGACCGTCGCGCGCGTGGCCGTCTGTTCCGCCACGTTCAGCCCGCGCGGGAAAGCCACCAGCCCGTGCCCGCTTTCGGCCAGCGTCTCGACCACCGCCTCAAGCACCTCGCGCCGGCCCTGGATGGCTTCCCCGGCCGTGTCCAGCACGCCGACCGCCTCGGGCAGCGTGGCAAAGCCGCGTGCCAGCACCGCGCTCACATCCGCGCCGGTCACATCCTCGGTGAAGACCGCCCCCGACAGCAGCACCTCGAAGCCGGCAGCCCGGTAGGCTGCAGCGGCCTCGGCGGCGTCGGGGCGGCGCGGGTCGATGGCGAACGCCACTGGGAATTCGAAGCGGGTCAGCGCGTCGCGGCCCAGGGGAAAGCTTGGATCGTCGATCAGGATCACCGCCATCAGGGGGCGTGTTTCTGCGGCATCGAAGGGTGCTGCAAAGCGGTCGATCGCCCGCATGTCGCCGGTCTGCTCGGCCGGTTCGATCGGCTGCAGGGGCCGCCCGAGCGGCGCGGTCTCGGTTTCCGCCTCGGGTCCGGTCTCGATCTGCGGCAGGCCGAGGGCGGCAGGCTCTTCGGCGGCCACCTGCGGCAACGGGCTGCTGCCTGCACTGGACGGAGCGGCAACCGGCTCGGGGCTGGTGGGGGCAGCGGCGGGGCTTTCCACGCTCGCGACGGCCTGCGGCTGCGGGGCGGGCTGCGTGTCGGGCAGCGGCGGGGCCGTGGGCTGCGGCAGCGCGGTCACGGCGGCGGGGGCGCCTGCGGGGGCGCTGTCGAGCCCCGGCAGAACCGGGGCCGTCTCATCGGCAGGGCGGTTGAATTCCGACCCCGCGGGCAAGACGATCTCGGAGATCGGCGCCGTGGTGCCCGATGCGGCAGACTCTTGCGGCGCGGCCGGGGGCTGCAGTTGGGGGCCGCTGGCGGTGGCGGTTTCGGGGGCAGTCGCTGCGGGGGACTGCTCGGCGGCCTCGGGCGCGATGACGGGTTCCTGCTCTGCGGAACTAACTGCCGTGGGCGCAGGGCGGCTCACCCCGTCGGGCAAGGGCATTCCAAGCGACAGAAGCGCCACCGCCACAAGCGACAGAAGCGCCCCCCAGATCACACCCGAAATCAGACCTCTGCCCATGACCTACACCTTCTCGACACGTCCCATACGCCCGCGCATGGGCGACATGGCCAATTTGCCCCAGCTTGATGGGCCGTTCTGATGGCGCACGGGTTGACCCCGGCTTTCGGCCCTGCGCATGTATAGCGCGGGGTGCGGCCCGGGCGCACCCCTTTTTCGCGACGAAGGTGCACAAGAGCATGCTGCTGCTTATCGATAACTACGACAGTTTCACCTATAACCTGGTTCACTATCTGGGCGAGCTTGGCTGCGTGCCGCACGTGGTGCGCAACGATGCGCTCAACGTGCAGGAAGCGATGGCGCTGAAGCCCGAGGGCATCGTGCTGTCGCCCGGTCCCTGCGACCCGGCGCAGGCCGGGATCTGCCTCGGACTGACCGCCGCCGCCGCCGAAACCGGAACGCCGCTTCTGGGCGTCTGCCTGGGCCACCAGACCATCGGCGAAGCTTTCGGCGGGAAGGTCGTGCGCTGTCACGAGATCGTGCATGGCAAGATGGGCACCATCCACCATGCGGGCCTTGGCGTGTTCGAGGGCCTGCCCTCGCCCCTGCAAGGCACGCGCTATCATTCGCTGGTCGTGGAGCGCGAGAGCCTGCCCGACTGCCTCGAAGTGACCGCCTGGCTGGAGGACGGAACCATCATGGGCCTGCGCCACAAGAGCCTGCCCATCGAGGGCGTCCAGTTCCATCCCGAAAGCATTCGCTCGGAACATGGCCACGCGATGCTGAAGAATTTCCTCAAGACCGTGCCCGGCGCATTGGAGGAGGAAGTGGCATGAGCGACCAGATGAAACCCCTCATCGCCGCCGTGGCCGAGCGCAGCCTCAGCGCCGAAGAGGCCGAACGCGCCTTCGGCCTTCTCTTCGACGGCGAGGCCACCGACGCCCAGATCGGCGGCATGCTGATGGCCATGCGCGTGCGCGGCGAAACGGTCGAGGAGATCGCCGCCGCCGCCAAGGTGATGCGCGGCAAATGCGTCGCCGTTAACGCTCCCGAGGGCGCGATCGACATCGTGGGCACGGGCGGCGATGGCAAGGGCACGCTCAACATCTCGACCGCGACCGCCTTCGTGGTGGCAGGCGCAGGCGTGCCGGTGGCCAAGCATGGCAACCGCAACCTCAGTTCGAAATCGGGCGCGGCGGATGCGCTGACCCAGATGGGCGTGAACGTGATGGTGGGCGCGCCCATCGTCGAACACGCCCTGCGCGAGGCCGGGATCGGCTTCATGATGGCGCCCATGCACCACCCGGCGATTGCCCATGTGATGCCCACCCGCCAGCAGCTTGGCACCCGCACGCTCTTCAACGTGCTCGGGCCGCTGACCAACCCCGCCGGCGTCAAGCGCCAGCTGACCGGGGCTTTCGCGCCCTGGCTCATCCGCCCCATGGCCGAGGTGCTGGGGGCGCTCGGCTCCGAGGCGGCCTGGCTGGTCCATGGCTCGGACGGCACCGATGAGCTGTCCATTGCCGGGCCGTCTGCGGTTGCCGCGCTGAAGGATGGCGCGGTCGAAGAGTTCGAGATCACACCCGACGATGCAGGGCTGCCCACCCATCCGTTCGAAGCGATCCTGGGCGGAACCCCGGCAGAAAACGGCGTGGCCTTCCGGGCCCTTCTGAACGGCGATGGCGGGGCCTACCGGGACGCGGTGCTTTTGAATGCCGCTGCCGCGCTTATGGTGGCGGGCGCTGTGACCGCGCTGCCCGACGGGGTTGAGAAGGCCGCGCGAAGCATCGATTCCGGTGCGGCGCTCAAGGCCGTGGAAACCCTGGCCCGGATCACCTCGGCGGCCTGATGGGCGGGGT